>JAWXCG010000284.1:0-32371 GCA_034440555.1 Pseudomonadota bacterium | reverse complement strand
TGCGTTGTTGCCCAAAGGATTGCGTAGTCCGACTACGCGCCCCTTTGGGCGCCGAGCAGGCGGGATAAAATCCGGCGCAATCCGATCACATTATTTCTGAGCGACGCCTAAGCCGCCGCTTCGTTGCTTGCGATTGCCCGCATTCGCTCAATATTTAGCTGGTATCGCAATCGCCTTGGCGCCGATGATGTCTTTGCCCAGACGTTTGCGCTTGAGTGCCGGCAGATCCATTTTTTCCTCGGCCACTTTGAAATCGGGCAACGCGTTGAGCAGGTGCGTGATCATGTTGAGCCGGGCACGGCGCTGATCGTTGGCATCGACCACATGCCATGGCGCGTGACGGGTGTGGGTCGCCTTGAAAAAAACATCGCGGGCGGCAGTGTATTCATCGTACTTGGCACGTGCCGCGATATCGATCGGCGAGATCTTCCAGCGCTTCATCGGGTCCTTGATGCGCTCGGCGAAACGTTCCTCCTGCTCATCCTGATCGACCGAAAACCAGTACTTCATCAGCGTGATGCCTTCGTCCACCAGGAGCTTCTCAAAAACTGGCGCCTGATCAAGGAAACGTCTGTACTCAGCGTCGGTACAGAAGCCCATCACTTTTTCGACCCCAGCGCGGTTGTACCAACTGCGATCGAACAGGGCGAGCTCACCGGCAGCCGGCAGATGCGCGATGTAACGCTGGAAATACCACTGCGTGCGTTCGCGTTCACTGGGCTTTGGCAAAGCCACAACGTGACAGGAACGTGGGTTGAGTACCTGCGAGAAGCAGTTGATGGCGCCACCTTTGCCCGCGGTGTCGCGCCCCTCGAATATCACCACGATGCGTTGGCCGCTGTGCTGCACCCAGCGCTGCATCTCCACGATCTTTACCTGCAAGGGTTCCAGATGTTCGAGATATTCTTTCTTTTTCATCTCTGCCATGTCCGTGCTCCAGTTCGATTGATGTGGCGAGCGTATCGCAGGAGCGCGTCCGGGTGCGACCGGCGGCGTTGCTTCGTCCCGCCCCCGATTACGACGCTGATCGGCTGCAAATGCCGGCCAAAGCGCTGCGGGCCGTTCGCCTGCGCTTGCCAGCACCGACTCGATGCAAGACCATGCCGAACCTTCGTCCAATGCCGAGTCACGCTTGTCCAGCCGTCACCACGCCCGTCTGCAGGAAGTCCTGATTCGCTATGGCAAGCGCCTGCGCATGCTGGTGGAGACGCATTGCGGGCGCGACCGCGGGCTGGATGCCGACGATATCGAGCAGGAAGTGCGCATCAAGCTGTGGAAAATGCTGGAAAGTGACAAAACTTTGGACTTCCCTGCGTCTTATATACAGAAGGTGGTAGCTACCACGGTGATCGACGCGTTGCGGCGGGCAGAAGTGCGCCACGCCGAATCGCTGGAACCCGACGTCGAACCAGCGGTGGATCCGAGCTTTGCCGGGCCTATGCAGCCGGATCGGCACGCCGGACACGGCAACTGGGGTCAGCTGCTGCTGCGTTGTATCGCCGAGTTACCTGAGCGTCGCCGCATGCCAGTGCAGCTGGCGCTGCAGGGTTTCAAGGCCGATGAAATTGCCAGCATGACCGGTTGTTCGGTGGCCGCTGCGCAGCAACTGAGTTACCGCGGAATCGAAGATTTGAAGATCAGGTTGAAGGAGTTGGGTGCCGATGAAATCGATGCATGACAAATTGAATGACGGATCAGCGCCGGATGCACGGATGCCGGAAGACCGTTTGCAGAGCCTGTACCAAGCCGCGACCCGTGGCCTGCCGGGCAGCGCTGAGCGTCGTCTTAGCGTGGACGAAGTGCTGGCGATGGCCGCCGGCCAAACGCTTGGTGCGCGCCAGTGCGATGCAATGCGCGGCATCGCAGAGTCCTCGGATCAGGCGGTATTGCTGCGCTTGCTGACTGAGTCACAGGCGTTGTCGTCGGCACTCGCCGATGACCTGCACGCTCTGCGCAAACCTGAATTGCTCGACCGTCTGCGCGCTTGGTGGCGTTCGGCCGCAATGCCGCCGGTATTTGCCTCTGCCGCCATTGCGTTGATGGCCGTGATCGGGTTTCAGTTTCTCAACTCGTCACCTCTATCGCTGCCGCAGACTGCGCTGGCACCGGTCACTGCGCCCGCCGAAGCACCGATGTTCGGCGGTGCGTTTGAACCCAGTGATCAAATGTTTGCCGCTTCGCTGGAACCGAGTGAACAGCCCGACCGCATGTTCGGCGGAGATTTCGACAGCTGAGGCGCGTGCGATAGTACGTGGTCGTTGGGTGTGGTGAGCAAAGCGAACCGCATCGTTTGGTGATCGATGCGGGTCGCTTTGCTCGCTAAACCTTAGCGCAGTTGACCCGAACTTACCCGGAACGCATCCTTCTGGGATTGATGCGGTTCGCTTTGCTCACCACCTCCTGCGCTCGATCATCTCAGACTGTTCACCCTTCGCCTCGCGCTGGTAGACGCAATCAATCGATCAGGCTCGAGTCTCTCGCATTGAAGCTCTTTACGCGCTCGGCAAGTCGCCGATCCGAAGCCAGCAGGTCGATCGCGTCGGCCAACACGTGCGCAGCTTCCTTGACCAGGAAATTCGGCAGATCCGCTTCGTCGGTCTCGGCAGCGTCATCGACAACGCGACGTTCATTGGCCTGCAGGCCATCATCGGTCGTAGCTTCGGCCTTGTTGTCTGCAAGTCCGGCGGCAATCCGTTCTTGCTTGCGCAGCTCACGCTTCTTGTCCTGTTGATCGCGCTCGGTGCGGCGTACGGACTCGAGCAGAGACAGTTCTTTCTCCTCGCGCTGCTTGCGATAATGGGCAAGATCGTCTGCCCACCAGATGAATTCCTTGTCCTTCGCACTGCGTGCTTCGTGCTTGGCGGTCAGCAGCGGAACCAGCGGATGCAAATCGCCGGATATTGAGTAGTCCGCAGGCTTGATCGAAGTCCACGGCAGTGAATTGTCGAGCGCGCTTTCGCCGAAATCCTTCGGATCCCAGGTCTGCGGGTACATAACGTCGGGCACTACGCCCTTGTGCTGGGTGCTGCCACCATCGACGCGAAAAAATTGCGCGACAGTCATTTTCAGCTGGCCATATTTGGGTACTTCGTTCTGCGCAATGTTGTCGAGGTCCACCAGATTCTGCACCGTGCCCTTGCCGTAGCTGGTTTCGCCAACGATCAGCGCGCGACCATAGTCCTGCATTGCCGCCGCGAAAATTTCGGAAGCCGAAGCCGATTCGCGATCGATCACCACGACGAGCGGCCCGTCCCAGGTCACAGTGGGGTCACGATCCTGCTCCAGGCTGACGCGTCCCTGCGCATCGCGCACCTGTACCACCGGGCCTTCCTTGATAAACAGACCGGTCAGGTCAGTGGCCTCGGTAAGCGACCCACCGCCATTTCCACGCAGGTCGACCACCAGGCCATCAATGTGTTGTGTTTTGAGTTTGTTGATCAACTTCACCACGTCGCGCGTGGAGCTACGGTAGTCCGCATCGCCGCGGCGCGCGCCTTCGAAGTCGTGATAGAAAGTTGGCAGTGCGATTACACCGATGCGGTGCCGCGGCGGCCCTTCGCTGACGGCGCGGGGCTGGGTTGCTTTGCTATCCGCAGCAGGCGCTTTGACCGCGGACCGCGGACGCGGATCGCCAATCTCGATCAACGAACTCTTTGCCGCCTGATCCTCGAGTTTGACTTTTTCACGCACCATCACGATGCGCTCGATTTTGCCATCGGCGCCTGCGTCAGCCGGCAGCACATCGATACGCAGCGTGGTGCCTTTCTTGCCGCGAATCTGTTCGACGACGTCGTCGACTTTCCAGCCGACCACATCGGTCATCGCCGACTCGGTACCCTGACCGACGCCGACGATGCGGTCGCCCGCCTTGAGTTTTCCGCTCTTCGCAGCCGGCCCACCCTTGACGATCTGACGAATTACCGTGTACTCGTCTTCGCGCTGCAGAACCGCGCCAATGCCTTCCAGTGACAGCCGCATCTGGATGTTGAAATTCTCCGAAGTGCGCGGACCCAGATAGTTGGTATGGGGCTCGATTTCCTGTGTATAAGCGTTCATGAAGTTCTGGAAGATGTCCTCTTTATCGAGATCTCCCAGCCGATCGGTGTAGCCGCGGTAGCGCTTGTCCAGCGTCTCGGCAATGCCCTTGTCGTTTTTTCCGGCCAACTTCAGGCGCAGCCAATCGTTCTTGATGCGTTTGCGCCAAAGATCGTCAAGCTCGGCGTTGGTTTTGGCCCAGGGCGCTTCCTCGCGATCGAACTCGTAGCGCTCGTCGACGGTGAAGTCGAAGCCCTGCTTGATCAGTTCGCGCGCGTGCCGAGTGCGCTCTTCCATACGTGTGCGATAGCGCGCATAGATGACAAACGGGGGATCAAGCTGTTGATCGAAGATCGCATCGTCGAGCGATTTGCGATAGACATTGAACTCGTCAATGTCGGTCGCCAGAAACATCATCTTGTCCGCGTCCAGCGACTCGATGAAGCGGTCCAACATGCGCCCCGACATGGCGTCGTCCAACGGCACACGCTTGTAATGGAACCGGGTCAGGAAGCGCGTCGCCCATAACGCTGCGTTGCTTAAATCCTCAGTCGGCGTCAGCCCTGCCGACGGCCTGGGCAACGGCGCCTGGGCATGACTAAGCGTGGCACCAAACGAGCCCAGGAGCAGTGCAATCATCAAACTGAGGCGAGTGTTCATGGGCTTTCCGAATGGGTGACTGAACAGAGGAAAATGTATCTTGACTGAAGTAAGTATGGCGACGTTGGCAATAGTTCAATAGCGATGGATCGTGAAGTTCGATTCGGATAATGGTTTCGATTCAGATCACAGCACGTTTCCGCCGACGCTGGGCGTGCTGAAGGTCAGGTACGCTCAGCTCACACCGGCAGCGTGTGCCATCTCGTCGGCGTGATAAGACGAGCGTACCAGCGGGCCGGAGGCCACATGGCGGAACCCCATCGAATAACCCAGTGTTTCAATGTTTTTGAATTCATCGGGGGTCCAGTAGCGCTCGACTGGATGATGGTGGCGTGAAGGCTGCAAGTATTGGCCAACGGTGATCATATCGACGTCGTGAGCGCGCAGGTCCTGCATCGCCGCCAGTACCTGTTCCAGGGTTTCACCGAGGCCAAGCATGATGCCGGACTTGGTCGGCACGCCAGGATGCGCAGCCTTGAAGGTTTTCAACAAACTGAGCGACCAGTCGTAGTCTGCTCCAGGGCGTACTTCACGATAAATCGCGCGCACGGTTTCGAGGTTGTGATTGAACACATCCGGCGGTGCGACAGCCAGCGCGCTCAGAGCCCGCTCCATGCGTCCCTTGCCTCGAAAGTCCGGCGTCAGGATCTCGATCTGGATGCCCGGGCTAAGTGCACGGGTCTGGCGAATGCAATCGGCGAAATGCTGGGCACCGCCATCGCTCAAGTCGTCGCGGTCTACCGAGGTGATCACCACATAGCGCAGCTGCATATCCTGAATCGTGCGTGCCAAATTCAGCGGTTCGTCGCGGTCCGGCGGCTTTGGGCGCCCGTGTGCGACATCGCAGAAGGAGCAGCGTCGCGTACAGACTTCGCCGAGAATCATGAAGGTGGCCGTTCCCTTCGAGAAACACTCGTGGATATTCGGACAACTGGCCTCTTCGCAGACTGTGGCCAGCGAACTGGCACGCAGCTTGGCCTTGAGCAATGCCACTGCATTGGAACTGGGGATGCGCACGCGAATCCAGTCCGGCTTGCGTAATAGCGGACGCTCGGCATCAAACGTCACCGGATTGCGCGAAATTTTATCGCGTGCAATTTGCTTGGCGCCCGGCACCAACTCGCCCGCCACAGTGGCATCGATCAGCGCGATGGGTATGGTCTTGTTGGCAGCGAGTTCGTTCATGCAGCGAGTTGATTCATGAAGAATGGTGGGTGGATGAAACTACTTCATCAGTCAGTTGTGGCGCGCCGATCTCGACATCGAGAGCAAACACGTTGGCCAGTGCTTGCACCAACCTGGCCTGCACGGGTTCGATTCCTCCGATTTGGACCGCACCGGAGCCGTCGCAGTCTAGCAGTTGGGTCACTTGCAGACCCTGGTGGCCGCACGGATTGATGCGTAGAAACGGAGCCAGATCCATGGCGATATTGAAGGCCAGGCCATGGAATGTGCAGCCGCGCCGCACACGCAGGCCCATCGCCGCAATTTTGGCATCGCCGACGTAGACGCCGGGCGCACCGGCACGGCGCAGCGCGGTCACCTGGTGGTGCGCACAGGTATCAATGATCGCCTGCTCGATCCGGCACACCAGCTCACGTACGCCGATGCCGAGTCGGCGCAGATCGAGCAACGGATACGCCACGATCTGACCGGGCCCGTGGTAAGTGACCTGGCCGCCTCGATCCACCGGCAGCACCGGAATCTCGCCCGGCAGCAACACGTGTTCGGGCTTGCCGGCCTGGCCCAGGGTAAACACCGGATCATGCTGCAGCACCCAGAGTTCATCGGTCGTATCCACCGTGCGGGCGTCGGTAAAATGCTGCATCGCGCGCCAGATCGGCAGATACGGCTGGCGCCCGAGGTCACGGACAATGAGCGTGGTCATCACATTCCACTACATGGAATGTAGGAGCGGCGTGAGCCGCGATTGATCCCAGCCTGCGCGCCAATCCAGGCATCGCGGCTTACGCCGCTGCTACCCTCACCGTTGTAACTCACAGCGTCCACTTCACCGACGGGTGCGTACTTACCTGGCTACACACCGTATCGTAGGTTGCCCGATCCGGACACAGAAAGCTCAAAGTCACCGCCACGTAATGCCCAGCGCTCGATGGCCGGGTGCGCACCGAGCCCGCCAGCACCGTCACGCCGCACCCTTCCACCACCTGCTGCAGCATGGGCTCAAGCCCGGCATCGGCGGCGGCAAATGCAGTGATATCGAACATGCCGGGAAAGGTGAAGCCTGAAGCTGTGTCTGCAGTGGTCATGGCACGTCGATAGCGAAAGTGGAAGTACGTACCGCACAAGCGGCGACGGACAGCGGTTGAAAGAATGACGCATATGCTGCCGGGAATCGCACAATTCAAGGTGCGGCATTGACCAGGCGTGTGCTCGGCAATCTTGCTGGCGGTTCGCTACTTGACGATCGTACGCAAACTTTACCGCCTGGTGAGGCACGGGAATCAGCATGTCCGGCAAAAAGTAGCGCCAGCTCACCGGGTGCGGTTCTTGCTGAGACTTCAAGTCGTGTTGAGGCAGGCAAGGAGAGCGGCATTCGAAAAGCCCATCCCGATACGGCCAGACGCTCGTCTCCCATCGCTTGCTGGACATCATCGCGACGTATGTTGGTCACGCATTCATGCAATTCATCATTCACACGAATCTCAACACTATCCACCGAACCATCATCGAGCGACGCGGCCCAGCCCTGCAGATCCAACTCGCCGTCACTGGAAACTGCACGCCGGTCCACCCAACCCCATGGCCCACGACGAAACTTTTCAAGCCCTTCAGTGCCTCTGTTGGGGTCCTTGCAAACAACGTAGAGGTCCTGTTCGTGTGCCAGCGCCTTTCGCAGCCGATGGCAGGGATGCGCGGCGCCCAGCGCTTCGCTTACCGTCCGGCGAACATACGCCTCGCTGACATAGGTGGTGCCGTAGACGTCCGCATCGAGATCGGTGATCTCGCTCGTCGCGAAATACAGGATGCCGGCCTCGGGCAGAGCCTCTGCCGGGGGCAGCAAGTCACCGCTGCGAATGCTGAAACACAACACGCCCCGTGGCGTCAGCAACGATGTCAACTTGTTCATCCAAGCGGTGAACAAGTGCTCGGGAAGGTGCGAAAACAACGACGCGACCCAAATAAAATCAAACTGCTTTTCGGGTCGAAACTGTTCCGGATCGAGGTGTGAAGGCACAGCCTGAACACCGAACGCATGCGCAACAAATTCGACCGCATCAGGCTGAATCTCTGATGCCCAAATTTGCGAGGCCGGAATCGACAAAGTAAGCAGTCGCAACAATCGTCCGTAGCCGCAGGCGAAATCGAGCACGTCAACGCTACGATCGCCCTGATCAAAAAAACTCTTGTACACCTGCATGGCCGAAGCATGTTGCTGCAATGAAATATTGAAGTACTGGCTCAGTGCAACCTCGGCATCTTGGTGATGCTGCAAAGAGTGAATCAACATTTGATCGCTGGGATGGATTTCAGCATGCAGGCGATCGGGAGAAACAGGATGTTGGATGCAGCTGCAATGCCTGAGAATGATCTTTTTGAAATGGTCTTCACGGCAAATCTGGCTCGCTGTATTCAGCAGGTCCGAGAGCGCGGGGTTCATTGTGTCTTCCATCTGCCATATGGGTCCTGGGCAATCGGCGTCAGCCAAACTTGCCCAGGGTCAAGCGCTTTGTTGTACAGCTCGCGCGAGGACCGCCTCACTCGCCATCATCAAACCACAGCCACACGGTATCCGACAGCCGGCTGAAGAAGCCGCCTTCGGCGAAATCCTGGTTCGCGACCAGCGGGGTCTTCAGCACTTCTTCGCCATCGAGTTTTACCAGTAGGGTACCCACTTCTTCGCCCTTTTTGAGTGGGGCTTCGAGCGGTTTGCGCACGTTCATGCTGGCCTGCAAGCGCGCATAGGCACCGCGTGGGATGGTGATGAGGGCGTCACTGGCGACGCCGAGCTGGGCCTTTTCGACCGCACCGCGCCACAGCGTGGGTTCGGCGACGGTGGCACCGCGCAGGTACAGCTTGTGGGTTTCAAAAAAGCCGAAGCCGTAGTTGAGCAGCGCCTGGGTTTCGTTGGCGCGGACTTTCTCGCCTGTAGTGCCCATCAGTACGCTGATCAATCGTGTTTCGCCGCGCTTGGCCGAGGCCGCGAGACAGTAGCCCGCTTCCTTGTGATGACCGGTCTTGATGCCATCGACGCTGGGATCACGCCACAACAAGGTGTTGCGATTGTGCTGGGTGATGCCGTTGATGGTGTATTCCTTCATCGCATAGGCAGCATAGTCGTCAGGGAAATCACGAATCAGCGCGCGTGACAGGATCGCGATGTCGCGCGCCGTGGTGTAGTGATTCGGATCGTGCAGACCGCTGGAATTGACATAGTTGCTGCCGGTCATGCCCAGACGCTGTGCGTACTGGTTCATCAACGCGGCAAACGTGGCCTCACTGCCGGCGACGTGTTCCGCCAGTGCAATGGCGGCGTCGTTGCCGCTCTGGATGATCATGCCCATGAGCAGGTCCTTGAGCGACACCGAGGCGTTCAGTGGCACGAAGCTGGTCGAGCCGTCAGTACCGCCGCCGCCGTTGCGCCAGGCGTGCTCACTGATGAAGACCTGATCATCGACTTTGATCTTGCCGGCTTTGATTTCGGCGGAGACCACGTACGAGGTCATGATCTTGGTGATCGACGCCGGTTCGACGCGCTCGTCGGCACCTTTCTCGGCGAGCACGCGACCGGTCAGGTAATCGGCCAGCACCCAGGTACGCGCCGTCAGCGTCGGCGGTGGCGGCATCGGTGCAGCGGCCGTGGTGGGCGTTGGCAGTGATGGGATCGGCGATTGCGCAGCTGCGAAAGACGATGCGAGAGAGAACAGCAGTAGCGCGGCGAATTTCATGGATCGTGTTTACCCGGAAAGTTTTTATAGAGTGAGCCCTGGCCCACCAAGTGGCTTCGCACATTCCGGGTGGTCCAGGACCCACCCGCGTTTCCGCACTAGTCGATGGAAATGTTGACGCTGGTCAATCCGTGCCCAGCCAGGCGCGTGGTCAGCGCATCGGCTTCGGCGGTATCGCGCGCCGGACCGATGCGCACCCGGTGCAGCACTCGGCCAGAGACGAGCACGCGATCCAGAAACACATCGTCAAAATCGAGTTCCTCCAGTCGCTCCTTCAAACGCCGGGCATTATCCCGATCATCGAAGGCGCCGACCTGAACGTAGACCCGATGCAGGCCAATGCTCGGGCGTACCGCGGCCGAATCCTGTTCCGGATGAGCCGGATCTATGGCGCGCACTTCGACCAGGCCGGTACCTTTGGCCTGGATACCCAGCTGCACCGCAGCGGCGTAGCTCAAATCGATGATACGGTTTTCATGGAAGGGCCCGCGATCGTTAACGCGCACCAACAGATTTTTTCCGGTTTCCAGGTTGGTGACGCGCACGTAGCTCGGCAAAGGCAGTGTTTTGTGTGCCGCGGTCATCTGGTAAATGTCGTAAGGCTCGCGTGTCGAGGTCAGGCGGCCATGGAATTTGACGCCATACCAGGAAGCAATGCCGCGTTCGACATAGCCTTGGGCGCTGGGCAGCACGCTGTAGCTGCGCCCGAGCACGGTGTATGGTGAATGATTGCCGTAGCGCGCCCGCGGCTCGGGCTTGGGCACCGCCTCGGGTACATTGCTGACATCACGCGGTGACACCGGCGCCGCATCCTGATCGCGAGGCGCTCGCGGCGGTCGTACGCCTGATCGATGTTGGCCGTGCTGCTCGGAACCGACCGGTGGCAGCTCGCGGACTTCGCGTTGACCGCAGGCAGTGAGCGCGAGGCACAACAGTGCAACCGACACTACACCGCGACCGCATGAATAGGTGAAAGCTGGTGTTCGCAGCAATGACATCGATGCCAAGCCGGCCAGCGCCAACCGCTGTAACGATGGCATGTGCCTGTCCTTTACGCTGTTCAACCCGGACGCCAACGCATCAACTCTAGTCATCCCCATAGCTTAACGCGACGTGATCGGCGCGGGGGCGAGTCGCGACCGTCGGATCATGGTCGCTTGGATTGGGTGACGCCGGCAGCCAACTGTTGGCTCAATTGGTACACCGCCAAGCTATACATCGGCGAGCGGTTGTAACGCGAGATCACGTAGAAATTCTGGTGCGTGATCCAATGCTCGGTGCCCTGGGCACCCTCAAGTACCAGCAGCGTGGAAGGCAGTGCGGGGTCGAGATCATCAGCCAGTGTGTAACCGGCATTGGCCAGTGATTGCAACGTGTGCAGAGTTTCCGTGGCGCGAATCTCGGGTAGCAGCGCATCGGCGCGCGCGACGGCGCGCTCGGCCACTGGCTTGCCTGGTTGCCAGCCATGGTGCACAAAATAGTTGGCGACCGACGCAATAATGTCGGGGCGCGAGTTCCACAAATCGATCTTGCCGTCACCGTCATAGTCGCGTGCCCAGTTGGCATAACTGGTCGGCATGAATTGGCCCCAACCCATGGCGCCGGCGTAGGAGCCGGTGACTGCGGCTGGCGCGATTGGAAAACGCTCGCTGGGCAGACGCAGAAACTGTTTGAGTTCGCCGCGGAAAAAAGGTGCGCGCGGCGGGTAGTACAGCGCCAGAGTGGTCAGCGCGTCCAGCACTTTGTACTTGCCGGTGATGCGTCCGTAGCTGGTTTCCACGCCGATGATGGCCACGATGATCTCGACCGGCACGCCGGTTTCGCTGGCGACCTTTTGCAGTAGTTCGCGGTTCTCCCGCCAAAACAACAGTCCGTCGCGCAGACGCTGCTCGGTGAGGAAGATCGGACGATAATCGCGCCACGGCTTGGTTGCCTCGGCCGGCCTGCTCATCGCGTCGATGATCGACTGCTGATACTTGGCCTGGTCCAGCAGCTTTTTCCACCCCTCGCGCGTGTCGCGGCTGGCTTGAGTTTCGGCCGCCAGCTCTCTGAGCAAGGCACGTTGACCCGGGTGGGTTTCGCGCGCCTCGGCAAGCGATGCCATGATCAGGACACAGGACACGACGACGCGCATGAAAGTCATGGAGTTTGTTTCATCTTGGTTTGGCGTGGCGGCAGCGGCGGACAATCGCCGCTGACCGTTTCCGCTATGAGTGGGGCATGGCGCCAGGCAAAGCTTGGCATCGGCGGCACACTTCGTCGCAACATCAATCGCCCAGGGCCTCGCGCAGAAATTCCGGGCATGCCAGCGCCGCTTTGTGCGTTTCCACGTTGTAGTAACGCGTGGGGAACTGCTTGGTTGCCGCTCCGCGCTCACGGAAGGTGTCCAGGTCAAGGTGCCTGCGCGCCATGGTGCAGCTCCACCAACCGGTGGGATAGCAGGGCTGCGGGAAAGGCAAGGTTCTCAGGCTTTCGAAGCCGGCGTTGCGCATGGCATTGCGCATCGATTGGATCAGCTCCACATGCACCAACGGCGATTCGCTCTGCTGCGCCATGATGCCACCGGGCCTGAGCGCTTTAAGGCAGCTGGCATAGAACGCCTGATTGAACAGACCTTCGGCCGGACCCACCGGATCGGTGGAATCGATGATCACCACATCGACGGACTCCGGGTCCAGGCTCTTCATGTAGGCGATGCCATCATCGAACATCAGCTTCGCGCGCGGGTCGCCGTTGGATTCGCATAGCTCCGGAAAATATTGCTCGGCGAGGCGCGTGACGCGCTCGTCGATATCGCACTGCACAACACTTTCCACTTCGCGATGCTTGAGGATCTCGCGCAGGGTGCCGCAGTCGCCGCCGCCGATGATCACCACGCGCTTCGGGCTGGTATGGGTGAACAAAACCGGATGCGACATCATCTCGTGATACAGAAAATTGTCGCGCGTGGTCAGCATCACACAACCATCGATCACCATCAGATTGCCCCAGTCAGTGGTGGCGTAGATGTCGATGGTCTGGAACGGCGTTTTCTCGGAGTGCAGCTTTTCCTTGATCCGAAACGAGATCGCCGAGCCGGATTGCTCATGTGGCTCAGAGAACCAGTTCGTGTTGAGACTCATTTCGCGCTCCAGCGGAATGGCTTGTTTGGGGGCGCGATTGTAGCGGCCCGGAACCCCGCTAAACGTGTTTTTACCGCGACTTGCAATTGTTGGCCAGTTGCCAGTTGGGCATCGCTACACTACGCACCCCTTGTGCCAGAGGGGTAACCCCAAGCGCATGCGGGGCAAGCGGTAATATTGTTCGGGTAAAGAGCAGTGGGTCGGTCCGCGCTGGGTCCAAACCCCGTTTTCCCAAATCCTTCGCCGCGAGCAGCGTCGCGGGATGATCAAATGAAGAGCTGTGGGGTTCGCCTCGCATTGACAGGAGTAGCTGCAATGAGCGTTTGGAACATCGATCGCGCCCGCCATACTTATTCGATTCCGCACTGGAGCGATGGCTATGTCGATGTCGATGAATCCGGCCGAGTGCTGATGCGCCCGAAGGGTGCCGATGGCGCTGCGGTAGCGCTGCCTGAAGTGGTTCGTGCCGCCGAAGCGCAAGGGCTTAAGTTACCAGTGCTGCTGCGTTTCACCGATATTCTTTCCGATAAGCGCGCGCGCATGCAGCAGGCGTTTGCGCGCGCGATGCGGGCCAATCAGTACGCTGGTCGTTACACCGCGGTTTATCCGATCAAGGTGAACCAGAATCAGAGTGTCGCCGGTGAGCTGGTCGCTACCGGCGGCGAAGGCTTTGGCCTGGAAGCCGGCAGCAAGCCCGAACTGATTGCCGTGCTTGCGCTGTCCAAGGGTGGTCTGGTCATCTGCAACGGCTACAAAGACCGCGAGTACATACGCCTGGCATTGATTGGGCGCAAACTCGGGCTCGACATTTTCATTGTCATCGAGAAACCCAGTGAGCTGCAGTTGGTGATCGAGGAAGCGCGCGATCTGGGCGTTGAACCGCTGATCGGCGTGCGCATGCGTCTGGTCTCCATCGCTGGCGGCAAATGGCAGAACACCGGCGGCGACAAGGCCAAGTTCGGACTCAATCCGGGCCAGTTAATGAGCCTGCTCGATCAGCTTCGCAGCAATGGGCTGGCGCACGCGCTCAAGCTGGTGCATTTCCACATGGGTTCGCAGATCTCCAACGTGCGCGACATCGCCGGCGGCATGCGCGAGGCGGTGCGCTACTACGTCGAACTCAACAAGCTGGGCTTCGACATCCGCTACATAGACGTCGGCGGCGGCCTGGGCGTTGACTACGAGGGCACGCGTTCGCGCAGCTATTGCTCGATCAACTACGGCCTCGATCAATACGCCACTACGATTGTGCAACCGGTGGCCGAAGCCTGTCGTGAACACGGCATTGCACCGCCACACCTGATTACCGAGGCGGGGCGCGCAATGACGGCGCACCATGCGGTATTGGTGGCCAATGTCAGCGAAGTGGAACCCGCGCCACTCGGTCACGTCCCCGCCGTCGCAACCAGCGAATCACACGCGCTGACGCATCTGCGTGAAATTCACGCCGCCATAGACCAGCGCCCGCCGCTTGAGCTTTATCACGAGGCCCTGCACTTTCTCGCCGAAGGACAGTCGTTGTACGCACTCGGTAGCATCGGCATCGCCGAACGCGCGGCATTGGATGAGGTGTTCTATGCGATAGCGCATGCGGTGCGTGATCGCCTGAAGCCGGATGAACGTTCGCATCGGCAAGCGCTGGACGAACTCAATGAGAAACTCACTGACAAATACTTCGTCAATTTCTCGGTGTTTCAGTCGATGCCGGACATCTGGGCGATTGATCAGGTTTTTCCGATCGTGCCGATTGAGCGGCTGGATGAAGCGCCGACGCGCCACGGCGTGATTGCCGATTTGACCTGCGATTCCGACGGCCGCATCGACCAGTACGTGGATTCCGAAGGGGTCGACGCCAGCCTGCCGCTGCATGCGCTGCGCGCCGGCGAAAGTTACCGGCTTGGATTCTTCATGGTCGGCGCCTATCAGGAGACGCTCGGCGATATCCACAATCTGTTCGGTGATACCGATACCGTCGATGTGCGCACGCAGACATCGGGATTTACCTTGACTAACGCACGCCGCGGCGACACGGCCGACAAGGTACTCGGCTATGTCGGCTTCGAAGCCGATGCGTTGCGCGCCGCTTTCCGAGACAAGATTGCTGCGGCCACTCTGTCTGCTGGCGATGCCAGCCGCATCGCAGCCGATCTCGAGGCGGGATTGACTGCGTATACCTACTTGCAGGAAACACTGCACGGGACCTGATCGGATCGCGGCGGCGGCTTGTGCGCGGGCGCTCTCGCTCGCGCGCCTTCAATTCGCCCCAGCCAGGAAAGGTCTGAATGAGTGACCACTTCGTCTTCGCCACACTGCTTATTGCTTGCCAAACCCCGCTCTCAACAGCGGAGCTGGTCAACCTCCGGTTTTTCGCCCCCTGACTCAGGGGGCTATCGCGGCTCCGAACTTGTTCAGAGGTTCCCTAGCTGGCCAAGCTACGCCTTGCGCTCGTCGACTTCAAACAGATGCAGCAAGTCTTTCTGTGCATGCTGTGCGGAAGCCACCAACGCCGCTTCATCGTCGTAGATCAGATACTGCTCCTGGAGCATGACTTCGTCGTGTTCGCGGAAGCGCTGCGCACGCTCGATAGCCACGTCTGCGGGCACGCCCAGTGCTTCCATGATTTGCCTTCCCATGTCGATCGAACTGAGGAAGGTCTCGCGCGTTACCGAGGTGACGCCCATGTCCATCAGCTTGAACGCGTGCTGACGATTGCGGGCGCGAGCGTAGATTTTCAGGTTCGGGAACGTGCGCTTGATTACTCGCGCGGTGCGGATGTTGGCCTCGGGATCGTCGGTCGCCAGAACGAATATCTCTGCCTTGTCGGCACGCGCAGCACGCAACAGATCAGGGCGAGCGGGATCGCCGTAATAGATCTTGTTGCCGAAGCGCCTGGAGAACTCGACCTGCTCAACGCTGTTTTCGATCGCGGTAAAGGGAATTTTCTGTGCCCTGAGCATGCGCGCCACGATCTGACCCACGCGCCCGAAACCGGCGATGATCACGCGCGGGGTGTCGTCCTCGAACTTGTCAAACGCGCGCGTCGGCTTGGCCTCGGGCATCGACTGCAACCAACGGCTGGCGAGCATGATCAGCAACGGTGTCAACGCCATCGATAGACCGACCACGACCACCAACCGATCACGCAGCGCGGCATCAATCAGCCCATGCTTGTTGGCTTCGGCAAAAACAACAAATGCGAACTCGCCACCCAGCGCCAGCACAGATGCCAACATCAAAGCCTGGCGCGCATTGAGCTCCCCGACGAAACGCCCGACGACAAACAACAGCACAGCTTTGACCGCGAGCAGGGACAGCGTCGCGGCAATCAACACAGCCGGTTCCCGCTGCACCAATGAAAGATCGATGCTCATGCCCACGGCGATGAAGAACAACCCCAGAAACAGGCCTTTAAATGGCTCGATATGCGATTCCAGCTCGTGGCGAAACTCGGAATCGGCCAGTAGCACTCCAGCCAGAAATGCGCCCAGGCCCATACTCAGACCCGCCCAGTGCATCAACCACGCGGTGCTGACTACAACCAGTAAAGTCGCAGCCGAAAACACTTCAACCATTCCAGCACGCGCGACGATGGGAAACAGGTAACGCAGCAATACGCGACCGAGAAACACCACCGCCGCAATCACCGCGGTCGCGCGCAACACTGATTGCCACACCGGTACCACATGCTCTGTGTTGCTTTGGCCGAGCAAGGGGATCGCGGCGAGTAACGGAATCGCGATGATGTCCTGGAACAGCAGGATGGCGAACGCCAGGCGGCCATAGTTCGTGGTCAGCTCTTTGCGCTCGGCGAGGATCTGCAGGCCGACCGCGGTTGATGACAAGGCGAGCGCGAGGCCGACCACGACTGCCGCCTTGATCCCGATCGACAGTGACGACAGTGCACCCGCAATCAGAATCGCCGCAATCAAAACCTGGAGTCCACCGACCATGAATACTGGCCTGCGCATCAGCCACAGCCGAGCCGGCGATAACTCCAGGCCGATGACGAACAGCATCATCACCACGCCCAACTCTGATACTGCCAACACCGACCGGGTTTCGCCGACCAACTTCAGCGCACTCGGTCCGATCACCACACCGGCAGCGAGATAGCCGAGCACCGCGCCCAGTCCGAAGTGTCGAAATAGCGGAACAGCGATCACCGCGGCAATCAGAAAGACCAAAACAATTTCCAGCGCGGTGTTGGCTTGCATAAAACGATTATGCCTCAGTGCGAACCGGCGTCGGGCTCGAATTGCGGAAACGGCGCCGCGCTCAGGGCCAACGGGTGACACCCGCCAGGGTCGAAAGATCCACGCGCGTCTGCACCACACAAAAGCGCTGCCCGGTTGGCGCCTGCATCACCCACCAACGTGCGCCCTGCAAGTGGCGCGCGGCACCGAGTGACTCAAGCCGCTGCACCTCGGCGTCGACATTGTCGGTCTCGATATCCAAATGCACCCGGCTCTCGTGTTCTACCTGTTGAACTTCGATGCTCAGAGCATGCGCAGCGGCATCGAGCCGAACATACTTGGGACCGTCATCGCCCAGAATGCCCAAGCCCAGGGCGCCGCCCCAGAAACTGGCAGCGGCATCGAGGTCGGCGGTCCGGCAATCGATGATGAATCCAGCAAGGCGACTGAGGTGCATACAAACTCTCAAGTGGATCGGACGCCGTCGATTGTAGGTGAGTCCAATGGCATTCTGCATCGCGCAAACCGCTAACCTAGGGTTGCTCCGTTAACCAGCGCAAAACCGATATGAAGCTGCCAAACATCGCCGATATCCATGCCGCTGCCGCGCGCATCAACGGTCGCGTGCGCGTGACCCCGGTGTTGACTTCTTCGGCGATCGACGCAGCCAGTGGCGCGTCGATCTGGTTCAAGTGTGAAAATCTGCAGCACATGGGCGCATTCAAGTTTCGCGGCGCCAGCAACGCAGTTTGGGCTCTGGCTGACGACGCAGCGGCGCGCGGCGTGTTGACGCATTCGTCTGGCAATCACGGCGCAGCGCTGGGCTTGGCGGCGCGTGAGCGCGGCATACCGGCGCACATTGTCGTGCCCGAGAATGCTCCGGCGATCAAGATCGCCAACATGCGTGCTAGCGATGCGCATCTGCATTTTTGTGCGCCAACACTCGCGGCCCGGGAGCATGCCGCTGCCCAAGTGCAGGTGCACACCGGATCGATCCTGATCCATCCGTTCACCCACCTTGAAGTCATTGCCGGACAAGGAACTGCCGTGCTCGAACTACTGGCGGCTGAACCGCGCCTGGAAGCGATACTGGTGCCAGTGGGCGGAGGCGGTCTGTTGGCAGGAACCGCGATCGCAACGCACGCGCATAATCCCGGCATCACGGTATTCGCCGCCGAGCCCGAAGGCGCCGCCGATGCGTTTCGTGCAATGGCGTCAGGCCAGCTCGAACAACATCCTATCGCCGACACGATCTGCGATGGCCTGCGTGCCGGCATTGGCGAAATCAATTTCCAGATCATGCGACGCGAAGCGGTGCAGGTTCTCATCGCCAGCGATGCCGAAACAGCGACCGCCATGCGCATGATCTGGGATCGGCTGAAACTGATCGTAGAACCCTCGGCTGCGGTCTGTCTGGCAGTGATGCTACGTCACGCCGAGGTATTTCGCGGCCGCCGGGTCGGTGTAATTCTGAGCGGCGGAAACGTTGATCTTGACGCGCTGCCCTGGCGTTGAGCCACGCAAAAAAAACGCCCCCGAAGGGGCGTTCGTCTTGAATGCGATTCGCCAGCTTACTTGATAAGACGTAACGTCAGCGGATAGCGATAGGTCTCACCGTTGTTGGTCTTGACCGCCGCCATGATGCAGAGAATCAGGTTGGCAAGCATGATCAGCGGGAACAGCAAGAAGCCGATCAACACTGCCATCAACACGCCGGATGCAAAATAACCGATGGTGACCGTAATCTGGAAGTTCAGCGCCTCTTTGGCTTGGTCGGCCAGATAGGGCGATTGATCTTTCTTTATCAGCCACACCACCAGCGGCACAATAAAGCCAAACAGGATGCCCGACGCATGGGTCAGGGCGGCGATGCCCTTTTCGTCTGTGCCGGAATTGGCGGGCGGTGAGGGCGGCATATCGGTCATGGTAATCCTCCAGGTTGGGGCGCAAAAGTCGGCGTACGGTGGATTGATACCACGGGCCACGAGCGGTAGCAATATCGGGCAGCCCGTTAGCGCGACCGGGAAGTATCCGGACAACTCCAGGTGATGGATTGGCGTCGGTGGCCTGCGCAAACCTGGCCAAGGCGGGCGACATTTCAAGCGAAGTGTCAGCGCCGTGGAGATCGGGTCCGTCGCTGCTGTTGGGAGCGCTGCGGACGCGCGACTCGTGCTTACTCCGGCGCCCTCAGCACGTTCGTGCGTGCGGGCAAAAAGCGTGTCGCGATCAGCCCGATTTCGTAAAGTATGCACATCGGAATGGCCAGCATCAGCTGCGAAATCACATCGGGCGGCGTCAATACCGCGGCGACCACGAACGCACCTACGACCACGTACGCACGCGCCTCGGCAAGTTGCTTGGGCGTCACCCAACCGAGCAATGAAAGGATGACCACCGCAACCGGCACTTCAAAGCAGAAACCGAAGGCGAAAAAAATCACCAGCACGAAATCGAGATACTCACCGATATCCGTCATCACCGACACGCCCTCGGGAGCAACGCTTTGCAGGAACCCAAACACCGTCGGTAACACCAGGAAAAATGCGAAGGCGCAGCCCGTGTAGAAAAGGGCGATCGAAGAAAATAGCAACGGCATCGCCAGACGACGCTCGTAGCGATACAGCCCTGGGGCGACAAAGGCCCAGAGTTGGTACAGCACCACCGGCATGGCAATCAGCACCGCTACAAAAAACGCCAGCTTCATCGGGATCAAGAACGGCGATGTCACCTTGATCGCGATCATTTGCGTGTCTGCAGGCATCTTCGCCAACAGCGGACCTGCGAGCACGGCATAGAGACGATTAGCGAACGGCACCAGCACCAGAAACACCGCCATCACCGCAGCCACTGCTTTGATCAGCCGCGAACGCAGCTCGATCAGGTGCGCCATGAACGGCAGTTCGGAATCGTCTTCGGCGGTCATGGTGCGTCCGGACGTTTGACGTCTGCGACGACTTTATTGGCATCCGCGAGCAGCTCGGCAGCAACATCGCGAACGGCTTCGACCGGGTTGGCCTCCTTTACGGCTTGGGAAACATCACGCAGGCTGCGTTTGAGTTCGTCGGACGCGACTTCGCGCTCCAACTCGTAACGCAGGGAGTTCCAGCTGCCGCGCAGTCGACGCAGCAATGCACCGGCCATGCGCGCGGCTTTGGGCAAGCGTTCGGGGCCGAGCACGATCAGGGCAACTACGCCGATCAGTGCCAGCTCGCTGATGCCAACATCAAACATTGTCGGGTCGCTACAGGCGCCTAATCGGCACGCTTTTGATCCACGCCTTCGCGTGCGGCGGCTTTGGCCTGCTCGGCACTGGACAGGTCAGCTTCGAGCTTGTCCGCTTCAAGCTTGGGCTGCGCTTCGCCGTCGCTCAAGGCCTTCTTGAAATCGCGCACCGCACCACCGAGATCGCCGCCGACATTGCGCAGTTTTTTGGTGCCGAATATGACCAACACCACGACCAAAACAATTACCCAGTGCCAAATCGAGAAACCACCCATGACCGCACCTCATTGATCTTTCCGGATGCTAAGGATAGCGCGCCTGCGGTGACGATGAGCGCATCACGAAACAGCCCGGCACTCAATCGATGATGCCGGTCAAACTCGGCTGTCGTCGCGTCGTGCCAAAGCGCCCTGCTACATCGCGGTGTGCTCTTCCAACCGATCACGGAAGTCCACCACGCGCGTGGGCACGTTGCTGACCCCGCCTTCGAAAATGCGCCGTGGTGTCACCTTGCTGCCATAGATATTCTGGTTGCCCTTATGGTCGATCGACAGCACCGAACCATCGAGCGCCACGCCGGCGAACAGGCCGCGGCTGCGCGAATAACTATAGATCTCTGCCTTGAGCTGTCCATCGGTGGACGCCTGCGCGTTGCGTCCGACCGGGCCAGCAGCAACGGCTGCATCGGCGCCAAGGGTAAATTTGCCATTGACGATCGAATCGACACCGCGTTTGGAACGAAACACCAACACCACATCGGTCGACTGTACGCCGGCTTGAAAGCCGATGCTGCCACCGCTGATCTTGATGAAACTGGGGTTTGACCAATTGCCATCTGCGGCACGCACGCTGATCAGCCCGCGACCGTGGCGACCGCCGACGACGAGGCCAGCCTTGACCACGTCGGGAATCACCGCGATGGCCTCGGCCTTGGCCAGCAGATGATTGGGCACGCGACGGTCGGGTGAGCGCATGATTTCGCCGAGCACGCGTATTGCGTCATCGGTTCGTTGCAGCTCCGCGTCCTGCGCATACAAGGTCGGTGCAGCCACTACGTTTGCCAACAACAAGGTACCCAGCATCAGGCTTCTGAGCATCTGGCGACTCCGATAATGATTTAACGCATGATCCCGCGATGCGCATGAACCCGCGTTAAGGACCGCCGCTTAAAGGTTGATTGCAACGCTGATTCAGCGCAGTGCGCGACGCACGTCGAAAGCACCGAAGCCGAGCACCATCAAACCGAGAACGGCCAGCGCCTGCCAGGCATTCGCCGGGATTGCAGGGACTGAACCCGTTACCACGGCACAGGCGGGCGGGCGGCCGATGGCCAAGCCTTCCACTTCGGAAAAGGTTCGGGAAACGTAGGTATACGCTCCGGTAACCGCATTTACTCTTACCACGTCGCTCTGCTTGCCTGCATCGCCAGGCCGGTTATTCGGCGGCGGGCTGTAGTCGAGCACCGCCCACAGATTTCCGGCACTGTCGGAATCCATGCCGGCGTCGACGTACGGCGCACCGGTATTCACCGCTCCAACGCGCGTAGCGACCGCGGTTTCAGTATTGATCTTGTACAGCCCGCGAGTGGCTTCGACACCGACTCCATACAGGCCATCCGCATTGCCGGCCAAACCCGAAATATTTGCACCCATGGTGCCAACCAGCCGCGTAGCACCGGTATTGCGATTGACTTCCCACAACTTGCCGGTGCTGTCCGACGACATCCACAGACGACCATCGCAGCTGAAGGCAAGTCCGAGGTCCAGGGTATCGAAGGTGCCCACACCCTGGCCTGCGACGCCGAGATTGCCGTTACCCGGCCCCACTGCGGTGCCGCGCCCAAACGAGGTATCAATAGTAATCAGCGTTTTGCTCGCGTCGGAGACACCGTAAAGGGTTCCGTCCGGAGCAATGGCAAGGCCCTCAACATCGATATAGGCGGTTCGGCCCACTAAGGTCGAGACGCCCGTCGCCAAGTCAATCTGAAGTAGCCGAGTCTCACCAGAGCCTACGTCAAAGGATGTTGCGTACGCATAGGGATCTGCCTGCGTGCCGGTGGCACACATCGAAACTGCGACAAAAGCGGCGAGCTGAGCAGCGCGACGCATGGGCGATCCCTTTATAGGTATGTACAGCTGTAATCGTCAGCCATGGGGGCGACCATGGCAGCTCCGATTCTAGCCCGGGGCTCGCGAAAAACAAAGCCCCGGGACCAGCCAGACGGGCACAATGGCGTAAATCACTACACCTACGGCGGAAACCTAGCCTACACACAATATATGGTATCGGGCCTGCTTGTTTCGTACCTCCCCTTATTCGCCCGATACACTCACTGTGACGCACAGTGTCGCCGCTCAGCGGTTCGTCGATACGTCAACCAGGTAATCCGTTCTGCTCAGCCCACGCACCGCGGCACTGCGACGTCTTGGCATCCTGGATCCGGATGGGCGTGAGGCATGCGGGCTGGCGCCGAAACCTAAGGAGGGACCATGAAGTACCAAGGCCGTGCGGACTTTGCCCACGGATCGCCGCCATTGGCCGCGGTCGTGCTGGTCAATCTAGGCACTCCGGATCAGCCAGACGCGGGCGCAGTAAGGCGCTATCTGGCAGAGTTTCTGGCCGATCCACGGGTGATCGAGATTCCGCGCCTGCTGTGGTGGCTGATCTTGCATGGCATCGTGCTGCGGCTGCGACCGCGGCGATCGGCGCAGGCCTATCGCCAGGTCTGGCAGGAACGCGGTTCGCCATTACTGTTTCATACTCAGGATCTAGCGCAGGCGACGCAATCGCGGCTGCAGCAGTCTGGGCAATCGCGCATTGAAGTGCACGTGGCTATGCGCTATGGCAATCCCGGCATGCGCGACGTGCTGGAAAAGTTGATGCGGCGCAACTTGCGCCGGCTCTTGGTGCTGCCGTTGTATCCACAGTATTCGGGCACGACCACAGGCGCTGTATTCGATGCGCTCGCCGACAACTTGAAAACCTGGCGCTGGGTGCCCGAATTGGGATTCATCAGTGACTACTACGCCCGCCCCGGATACACCGCATTGCTCGCGCAACGCGTACGCCAGCACCGTCTTGATCACGGCACGGCGGCGCATCTGCTGTTCTCGTTTCACGGCATTCCCGAACGCTATCTGCTCGCCGGGGATCCCTACCACTGCCAATGCCTTGCCACTGCGCGGCGCACCGCTGAACACCTGCAACTGAACGCGGATCAGTGGAGCGTGTCATTTCAGTCGCGCGTAGGGCGCGAACGGTGGCTTACGCCCTACACCGATCAGGAACTGAAACGCCTGCCGACAATAGGGGTCAAGTCGTTGGATGTGATCTGTCCCGCGTTTGCAGTGGACTGTCTGGAGACGCTGGAAGAAATTGCCATTGCCGGACGCGAACTATTTCTCGCCGCAGGCGGCGAGCAGCTGCGCTACATCCCGGCGCTGAACGCCGGCGACGACCACGCCCAGTGGCTGGCAAGTCTGATCGCCGACGCCAGCGCGCATTGGCCAGAGTGGTCGGCCGCGCGCCTCACCGAAATCGACTCCGAAATTGCCGCCAGCAAAAGCAGACAGCGCTTGGCGCAGGTCAACTTTCCAGGGTTCAAGCCTAAATGACAACATTCGAGGAAATAACCATCACCCTGCCGCACATGAACCTGGCGGCGCGGCGGTCGGGCAATCCGGCTGGCCCCAAGTTGCTGGCGATCCATGGCTGGTTGGACAACGCCGCGAGCTTCGAACCGATCAGCCCCTGGTTCGACGAGTACGATCTGGTTGCTATTGATTTGCCCGGGCACGGCCGCTCCGATCACCGCCCGCGCGGCGCCTGGTATCACTACATCGATTATCTGCACGATGTATCGACGTGCATCGAGGCGCTGCAGTGGCAGCGCTTCAGTCTGCTCGGCCATTCCTTGGGTGGCGCGATCTGCAGCGTGCTGGCAGCGGCACTGTCGGAGCGCGTCGAGCGCCTCTATCTGATCGAAGCATTGGGGCCGCTCAGCACCCCGCATGAGAAGACGCTAGGCTTGCTGCGTGCCGCGCTGGCCGATCGCGCCGGCGTCGATGCCAAGAAATTGCGCGTGTTTCCATCGTTGGATGCACCCGCAGCAGCGCGGCGCCAGCACCCGCAGATGCCATTGTCGGCTGCCGCTGCCCACGCCTTGGTAGCGCGCGGCACACGCGCAGTCGCCGGAGGTTTTGTCTGGAGCAGCGACCCGCGCCTGACGTTGACCAGCGCCATTCGCATGACTGAAGAGCAAGTGCGCAATTGTCTCGAAGGGATTCAGTGTCCGGCGCACCTGGTGTTGGCCGACCCGGCGATGCCGTTTGTCGATTTCGAACGCATGGCGGAACGTACAGAACTGGTGTCGACGCTGACCTTCACACGTATCGCCGGCACGCATCACCTGCATATGGACATGCCTGAGCAGGTGGCGCGGGCGCTGCGCGCCTCTGGCTAATCCTGCTTCAGTCCAATCCAGCGCGAGATTTCGTGCTTGATCCTGTGACCGTGGTTGTTGAGCCAGTCGCGCTGCTCGTCCACTTCAGGGAAGGTTTCCGCTACGCGCGCCCAGAATTTTGGACCATGATTGCGCACCCACAGATGACACATCTCGTGCACAATCACGTACTCAAGAGCCTTGGGCGGCGCCAGGATCAGCGACAGGTCCAGTGACATGCGGCCGTCGCTGCTCAGGCTACCCCACAGGGTGCGCATCGGTGAGAAGCGAAACGCAGTGGGCGTTTTACCGATTAGCAGAGCGTAGTAAGCGACATGACGCAACACTTCGCGACGGGTCTCACTCATCAGAAAATTGCGCATGGCGCGCTGCGCGTGCCGGGTCACTTCTGGATGGTCCAGATTCAGGCTCACCACCAGTTCGGCACGATCGACGCGCACGCGCGGGAATGCGCCGTGCTCCCAGCGCACGGGCAGATCGACGCCGCGAAACCACAACGTCTCCGCACGACCGGGGACCGGCGGCGCGAGTTTTCTACTGGTCAGATCCAGCTCACGCAGCTTTTTTTGTACCCAACCGGCGTTTTCACGCAGAAATGCCCGCACGGTCGAAGGGTGCGTACCGGCCGGTGTCGAGAGCCGGGGTCCGCCAGCGCCCACCGTCAACGACAGTCGCCGCGCGCGCGGATTGGTCCGCGTCAGCACACGCACGGTGCGGCCATTGGGCGTTTCCAACTCAACGAATTGTTCAGCCTGCGTTTGCATTTTGCCCTGTTCGTCAAAACTCTTTGGGGCCGCCAGACACGCGCAAATCAGCCGTGTGGTCGCGGTACCCCGAATATGGTTTCGATTGCCTTGAAAAGTAAAGCCAATTCGTGCGTCATCAAGGCAAATCTAGCGTCCAGTTCAGCATTGGCCGATTCACGGTCGCCAGATTCCAGCGATTCGGTGGCTATATCCAGCATTTTGTACTTGCGCAGCGTCAAGTTTTCGTCTAGCACGAAGCGCATCCGCTCCTCGAAGACCAGTGCGAGTTGGGTGACCTGTTTGCCGCTTTTGAGGTGCTCGCGGACCTCGTCCGACTCGAGCTCCTGGCGTCGGCAACGGACGATAGCACCCTGGTCAGCTGGGTCCTTGAGCTCGCATTCGTCGCCCAGCACCCAGCCCTTGGGCAGACGACCGTCAATCAGCCATTCTGTCATCACCGCGCGCGGCGACTCTTCCGCTTCGGCCTGCACCGCCGGGAAGCTACCCAGCGCCTCGCGCAGCTTGCTGACAAAGGTTTCCGCCGCCTTGCGCGATGAGGAATCCACCACGATCCAACCGTTTGCAGTGTCCAGATAGCCCATCAATCGACTGGGACGAGCCAGAGCGCGCGGCATCAGATCGGTCAGCACTTCATCCTTGAGCTTGCGACGCTCGCGACCGCCGACCGGCTTACCGCGTTGTTTCTCCAGCTTCTCCATCTTTTCGGCCAGGGCCTGATTGACGACAGATCCGGGCAACAACTTGTCTTCTCCACCCAGAGTAAGCAATACGTAGGGGCCGATGGCATGACTGAAGGCATCCTCGCCACGACCGAACGGCGACACCCAGCCGCGGGTTGAAAGCTCCAATGGACCGCAGGGCCGGAGCGCGTGTTCGCTCAGCTTGTGCTCAAGCTTCTTGAGTTTTGATGACGTCTCTTTGCCTGAGTGCTCAAGCGGAAAACGGAACAGCGTGATATTGCGAAAGAACATGAATACTCCAAGGCAGGGCGATGAGCCCGCCAGATTTCAGGTAAATGTTTTGATCAATCGACCGCGACCACAGGGATCGGAAATGGCCTCGCGCCGCCTGACTGCGCAGCCGCGAGCCAGGCCGAAGCAAGCGGCGACGGCCGCGAGTGCGCGCCCAATCCGACGAAATCAAAAAGATTGCGGTCGGCCAACTGCGAGGGTCGCACGTCGGCAAGCGCTCGGAAAATGTTATCCACGCGCCCCGGTGTCTTGCGCTCCCACTCCCCCAACATGGCCTTGATCGCCTTGCGTTGCAAGGTTTCCTGCGAACCACAAAGATTGCACGGCATGATCGGATAGCCCTGACACGCGGCATACGTTTCTATGTCTGCCTCGGCGCAGTATGCGAGGGGCCGGATCAGGATGTGCTTGCCATCGTCGGATTGCAGCTTGGGCGGCATGGCCGACAGCCTGGAGTGATAGAACAGGTTCAGAAACATCGTCTCTACGATGTCGTCGCGATGATGGCCCAAGGCAATGCGCGTAAAACCCTCGCGTTCGGCGAAGCTGTATAGGGCACCACGACGCATGCGCGAGCACAAGCCGCACATGGTCTTGCCTTCGGGCACCACGCGCTTGACCACGCTATAGGTGTCCTGCTGCAGAATCGTGAAAGGCACTCCAATCGATTGCAGATACTGCGGCAGTATGGTCGGATCGTAGTCGGGCTGCATCTGGTCAAGGTGCACCGCATGCAGCTCGAAAGTCACCGGCGCTTTGGCCTGCAAATGACGCAAGATGTCGAGCATGCTGTATGAGTCCTTGCCGCCGGACATGCACACCATGATGCGATCGCCCTCCCCGATCATCTGAAAATCGGCAATGGCCTGCCCGACCTGGTGACATAGGCGCTTCCGAAGCTTGTTCTGTTCGAGTCTGGGATCGTGTTCGGGGGCGAGGCTCATCGATGGCCTCCGGCTGGGGAACCGGCATTGTAGCGGTAGCAGGAAGTCTTCCGGCGACGGCGGCGGCGTCATAGACTGACGCACACAGAGCGACGAGCCGCCATGACCGACCCCACCGATCCCGCAGTAGCTGCCCGCTTGCTGATGGAGCTTAAAGTCGAGCATCGCGATCTCGACCAGGCAATTGGAAAACTGTCATTTGACATGGCCACCGATCAGCTGCATTTGACGCGCATGAAAAAGCGCAAGCTGAAGATCAAGGACATGATCTCCTTTTACGAGTCCAAACTCATTCCCGATCTGGACGCCTGATGCGCGACGCGTGGCGAAGAATGCCCTGGCCAAGATGGTTTGCGCGCGGCGCCCTGCTTGGCCTGTGCGCTGCCACGGTGTTCAGCCTGGCTGTGTTGATCAGCCAGCACGACCTGTTGCTGCAACGCCATGCCTTGCTCGCGGATATGTGGTGGCCGTATATCGGCCTGAGCGCGTGCACGCTGGTGGCATTGTTGGCCGTGTTGTCACGACTTCGCAACGCGGTCGCAGCGCTGCTGCTTTTAAGTACAGCCCTGTTCGTGTTCGAGTCACAGGTACTGGGATGGGGACTGCATTTGGCGCGCATTCCGGCTTCGCTGCTGTTGGTGATGTGGGCCGATCGGACGCTGCGTCGATGATGCGGGATGGGTTGCAGTAGCTGCAAAAACGCGAGTCGACTGTTTCCGCGGCGGCGCTCGCACTGCACCGTCTCAGGCGGGCGAAAAGAACGTGCGTGCACAGCGCGCGCCCGGCCCCGACCGCTGCTAAACGCGCTCTGGGCTACTCGCCAGCTTCAGGATTGAATGGCGCAATTCGCGACTCAGGATCAGTTTGGAGTCGCTCGCCATCGCGCTCAGCTCCTCGCCGAAATCGAGCTTGGCCTTGTCGTTCAAGCGCACGATGCGCAGGTCGCGCAACTTTGAGATGAACCCGCGAAACAGCGACTTGTCGAAGAATTCCGGTGCCGCCTGAGTGTGCAACAGGGACAGACGTTGCGCGGTGTGCTGACAGTGGGTTTCCAGTTCGGAAGTGGACAACACGCCCGGACCGCTCTTCACCAATAGTGCCAAGGCAATGTAGTAGCGCTCGAAGGCCTGCAGCAGGCTCATCGCGATGACGCGTAGCTGATATGCCTCATCGGTTTGGCCAATGCGGCGACGCAGGTACTTGCCCTCGTCTTCATACTCCAGCAGTCCCATGCCAACAAAGACTTCGATGGTTTTTTGCACTTCTGCGGCAAAGCCCTCCGCATCCCAGCCCAGAAACAGCTCAGCTTGAATGAACGGATATATGAAGCGACCGAGTCGTTCTACCGTGGCACACTGCAGACGGCGATTGTTGAGGAAGCAGCACGCCACCCATGCCGGCGTGGCCACCAGGTGCAATACGTTGTTACGAAAGTAACTGAGCAACACCCCGCTGTCGCCCTCAGCGCGCAACACATCGCCGAGCGGATGTTTGACGCGCTCGATCACTTTCATGTGCTCGCCGTAGGCGATGATCTCGGCCGGAGTCTTGTCGGTCATCGTCACCCGGCCGGAATAAGGCAGCGATTCAATCAGCTGCTTGAACAGCGCAATCTGACGCAGCAGGTCGTCTTCGGCCATGGCGTGTTTGGGCGTTGCAAGCAGAGCCAGCGCCAGCAAGTTGACCGGGTTGACGTCAGCGCTGCGGTTGATATTCACCGCGATCTGGTCGGCGAGCGCATCCACTGTCTTACCGAACCATTCCGGGCGATCGCTCAGCCGCGCGTCCTCGCGCCAGTTGGGTGCAGCTGCGTCGAGGTGCGAAGCCAGATGGATCGGTTCGCCAAAGCTCACCGCAACTTTGCCGTAACGCTCTCGCAGCAACTTGAGCGAACGAAACAAGCCGAACAGGGATTCTTTTTCTTTCACCTGGCCCGACAGCTCGCCGATATAGGACTTGCCTTCGAGCAACTTTTCGTAGCCGATATATACCGGCTGAAACACCACCGGGCGGCGCGATTCTGCAAGGAAGCTCTTGACCGTCATCGCCAGCATGCCGGCGCGGGGATCGAGCAGGCGGCCAGTGCGGCTACGGCCGCCTTCCACGAAATACTCCAGCGATACCCCGCGACGAAACAGTTGCGTCACGTACTCGGAGAAGACCGTCGAATACAAGGCGTTGGCCTTGAAGCTGCGGCGCAGAAAAAACGCGCCACCCTTGCGCAACAAGCTGCCGATCAATGGCAAATTCAGATTCACACCCGCTGCGATGTGCGGCGGCACGATGCCATTCTCGTACAGCAGGTAGGAGACCAGCAAGTAGTCCATATGGCTGCGGTGGCAGGGCACATAAACCACTTCGTGCCCGGGGGCAACCTGTTTGAGCGTGTCGAAATGATGGATCTCGATGCCATCGAACAGCTTGGTCCAGACCGACTTCAGCAAGAATGAGGCAGAACGTACCGCCGGATGCGAGTAGTCGGCAGCAATTTCCCAAGCATAAGAGCGAGCGCGACCTTCGACTTGATCAGAGGAAAGCGACTCCTTGCTGGCCGTCGTCTGCATCGACTGGCGAACGGTATCGGCATTCATCACTGAATCGATCAGCGTGCGCCGGTGCGAAAGATCCGGACCTATCACCGCCGCCCGCAGGCGCGAGAAATGCGCGCGCATGACGCGGCTGGCCTTGCGCACTGTGCGTTCGACGTCCAGCCCTTCAGCCACTACTTCACGCAGGCTGATAGTTTCCGAGAAGTGGACAATGGTGTCGCGGCCGTTCAACAGCACCGACAGCAAACGTCGAAAGCGCCCCACCATCGCCCAGTTTTCAGAGAACAGCACACTGAACCAGCCCGATTCACGCGCCGGAGCCCGACCAACGAAGATCGACACCGGCACCACGCGCACGTCCAGCGTGGGATTGGCGCGCATCGCAGCGACCAGTTGCGCCAATCCCTCCGAATGCGTGCGGTTGCGGGGTCTGCCGAACAATAGCGAGCCCTCGCGGCGCGAAAGAGCAAGCAACGATCGTTGCTTGCTCAGATAGCCACCCGGCATCGGCAGCAGCGGTGGCGGAAGGTGCTGCTGTCGACACGCCTCCTCCAGAATCAACGCGTTGGACATGCCGTAGCGTTCGAGCAGGTAGACCACCGGCGCGTCGCTATGCGCGAGGCGCTGTTCCGACTGCGGCGGCTCGATCTTGATCTTCAGCCACGGTCGGATCACCACGCCCATGATTCGCCACAGGAAAGGTGCGCGCACTTCCTGCACGGGTGCGCTGGGGAAGATCATCGGTTGAGTTGCCATGATGCGGTCGCGGCCCAGATGAATCTGGAGCGTTGGGCGCTCGTCAACCGTTGCCCTGCGAAACCTTGGCCGCGGCTATCTTGTCGTCGGCTGCTTCCTTCTGCAGCTTGCTGAGCGCATCTTTGCCGTACCAGCGACCGTCAAACTTGACCATGTCGGTTTCAAAATCGAGGGGCTGGCCAAACATCTGGAAGTTGACCTTTACCTTGGCTGCATCAGCGGTCTGCGAAATCAGCTGCGTGTCGACGCTGTCAAAAACCTGATCGAGCGAGAATCCGTAAAGGTCGAACACCTTCTTGACGCCAGCGAAGGCAATGTCGCCCTTGACCAACACCTGATCGAAGCTCATCGCACGCACCTCGTCCAGCGATTGCAAGTTCATCTCGCGCGCGCTACTGCAGAAGATGCCGATCGACTTTTTGGCCAGCTCCGGATCGGTGAAATTCGCGGTCTCAGCCCATTTGGCAAAAGCATCCACTGCGGCCAGCGCCTGCTGTTTCTGTGCTTCGTTCAACTCCTCGCGCTGCTGCACGCCGGATGCGAGTACGCCGCGGCCAATGCCGATGAACATCGGCATCTGCATCTTGATTTCGGCCTGCTTCTGGGTGAATTGCGGCTCAATCTCAGCCCACATTTTCTGTTCGGCGTCAGCGGCAGTGAATCGCTCCAGGTTCTGTTTGAACTCTGCCCGATCGACATCGGTGATTGGTTCCTCATGCATCTTGGCCAACCATTTGCCGCGCACCTGCTCCAGATACTGCGGCGGCACGCTGGCTTCGACAATGGCCTTCAGATTGCCGGCACGAAGACTTTTGGCGGCCACGGCCACTGCCGCCTGTGGCGAAGCTCCAGTTGCTGCAATCGCTGCCTTGGCGTCCTGCGCCGCCTGCTCTTCCTTGTCTTTGCAGGCTGGCAGCAACAGCGTCGCGGCCAAGGCCAAAGCAAGACTGCAAAATTTCAGGTTCATGGCGTAACGCTCCGTCGATTCTGGGCCGGGAATGGTGTGCCGATCTCCGACGATTGGCAAGTGGGAACTGGACAGCGCACGGGGCAAATGCCGCTCATGATCGGGTCCTAGTTGCACTATTCGACACCAACGGCCGTTAAGTTTTCATCAATCGGCGCCTGGAATTGGAATATGCACCCGCGTCAATGCTGGACGGAAGCAATTCAAAAAACGCGCAAAAAAAATCAGATGGCCCTTTCGAACCATCTGAACAACCGGCAGAGCCGGGAGGGGGAAGTTGGGCGCGTTGTTTTTGTCTTCGTTGTTATGTTCTAGCTTGTGTTGGGCAAATAGTAGCTTAGAACGTATAGTTAAGACAATACCTCAACTTATATCATGTAACACATTGGTTTAAATAGATAATTACAAAAATAGTGCGCGAATGGTCTGCTGCATGGCCTCAGCCGTAGCCCGTGGATCAGCCGAGTTGCGAATGGGCCTGCCGACGACGATGTAATCAGCCCCGTTTTCGAACGCCGTGCGCAGATCCACCGTGCGCTTTTGATCGTCGGTCGCGGCAGCGGACCCGGTCTGCACTGCGGCCTGCGTGTCATCTGCATTGGCAACCGGACGAATTCCCGGACACACGACGATCAGACGATGATCGACCTCACGGCGCAATTCGGCGACCTCCAGGCCCGACGACACCACGCCATCGCAGCCCACCGCCAACGCCGCGCGCGCGCGCGAAAGTACCAGGCTGCGCACATCGCACTGGAATCCGAGGTCGGCCAGATCATGTTCATCCAGACTGGTCAGCGCGGTCACCGCTAG
>JAWXCG010000283.1:0-16736 GCA_034440555.1 Pseudomonadota bacterium | reverse complement strand
TAGGGAACCTCTGAACAAGTCCGGAGCCGCGATAGCCCCCTGAGTCAGGGGGCGAAAAACCGCAGGTTTTGACCAGCTCCGCTGTTGAGCGCGGGGGTTTGGCAAGCAATAAGCAGTGTGGCGAAGACGAAGTGGTGAATTATTCAGACCTTCCATAGAGGGCGGCCCGCACTGCGCGCGGACGTCGTTCAACCATTCAAGCGAGAAAGCTCCAGGCTGCAATGGCACACACCGAAACCAGCTGCCGAAGCCGCTCGCACATGGGACAATGCTAAATTGAGCCGGAGCTGGCCTATGCGAATCTGCGTCTACTGCGCCTCCAGCGCCAGCTGCGATCCGGTCTATCACGATGACGCGCGCCGGCTCGGCGCGATTCTCGCGCGTGAACAGTGCACCGTGGTCTATGGCGGTGGTGGCGTCGGCTCGATGGGCGCTCTGGCTGACGGCGCCCTGGCCGAGAAGGGCTCCGTCGTCGGCATTATTCCGCGCTTCATGACCGAGGTGGAATGGCAGCATCCGGGGCTCGATCAGCTTGATGTCGTCGAGGACATGCGCGAACGCAAGCATCGGCTGCTGACCGGATCGGATGCCGTGGTCGCCCTGCCCGGTGGCTGCGGCACGCTTGAAGAGCTGTTCGAAGCGATCACGCTCAAGCGCCTGGGTATCTATTTCAGCCCGATCATTCTGGTCAATACCAAGGGTTTCTACACCGGTCTGCAGCGTTTTCTCGAACACACCATCGACGAAGGCATGATGGGTCGTGCGCATGGCGCGATGTGGTCGTTGGTCGATCGCGTTGAAGACGTTTTGCCGGCCATCCGCGCGACCCCGCCATGGCCGCGCGATGCGCGTTCGTTCGCGGCGGTCAAGTAGTCGCGGCTAGTGTGGTGTTGCATAGGGTGCAACACCACACCAGGTCGTCGCGGTGCTTTGGGCCTGCACCATGATGGCCACAGGCCGCATGCACAAACCCGTCAGTGCAGCGTCGGTTTTTCCTCGTCGCCCAATTCACCGTGCCGGCGTTCGACCGGGAACTGCAGGATCTTGCCGCGCTCTTCGGGCGGACGTTGCCAAAGTACTGGCACGTCATCGGGCCGTGGCAATTGCAGTTCGGCGTCACTGGCTTCCTGAGCACGCAGGGCTTCGAGTTCTTCTTCAATTTCCCAGCTGTACTTGCGCCGTGGTGGCGCCGCATCGCGGTGCCGCATGACAAAGGCGCAGAGCAAGCCGGCCAGCGCGCCCGACAGGTGATACTCGTATGAGATTCCCGGTTCACGCGGCAAGATGCTCATCAGCATGCCGCCGAAAAACATAAAGGTCAGCATGGCGGCCGCGATCGATGTGCGATCACGCCGGATCAGGCCCGACACGAAAACGAAAAACATCAGTCCATGGGTCAGGCCACTGGCGCCAATGTGAAACGATGGCCGGCCAATCAGCCAGGTGCCAAGACCCGAAAGCAGCCAGATCACGGCGATCGTAATCGGCGCCGAGGCGGGAAAACGATACAGGGTCAGGACCCCGAGGATCATCAGCCCAAACGAGTTGGCCAGTAAGTGATCGGCATTACCATGCAATAAAGGCGAGGTCAGGATTCCGAACAGCGACCCAATGCGACCTGGATAAAGTGCGAATGGGCGGGTGTCGATGTGCAGGTTGGATACGGCGCCGAGAATCAGCCAGAGCATGCCGATGAACAGCACCACGATGTATACCGAACGCCAAAAGCGGGCCTGCAAGCGTTTGGCCTCGGCAACACTCGGCGCTGGTGGTGGGGTCAGATCCAGCATGCAGGAACCTCTAAGGAAGGTTTGAATAAATCACCACTTCGTCTACGCCACACTGCTTATTGCTTGCCAATCCCCAAAAAACCTGCGATTTTTCGCCCCCTGACTCAGGGGGCTATCGCGGCTCCGGATTGGTTCAGAGGTTCCTCAAGAGCTTGAAGTGCAGCCCGATGGCTGCGTCGCGCAGTGCGCGCTGTTTGGGCGCATGGGGCATCCCGCGGCGTCCGTGTCGCACTTGCATGTGCAGCAAATCCTGTTCCATCGATTCGTGCCCGGTCGGTTCCGCGGCATCGTGTGCCTCAGACGCGTGTTGCGGAGTCGTCAGCGACCAACCAGGCGTTACTGCGTGACCGAACTGGACGAGGTCGCACGCCACGGTGCACCAGCTTCCTGAACGGGAGATGTGGTCGGATGCGCACCATACAAGTGTGGATGCCGGGACGATCGATTACCATGTCGTCCTTTCGCGTCCGGCAATTGCGTCTCGCAGTTTGCTGCGACAAGCTATCGGGTAATTCATGGAGTCGTCTATGTCCTTGGTTCTGCGTTCTCTGGTGGTTGCACTCAGCGCCGCTGTCGTTGCCTGTAGTGGCAGCAGCAATAGCAACACCACCCCGCCGGAGCAAAACCCGCCCAGTGCCGTCACCCTGATGCGACTCAGTCGCTACAGCAGCGGCCAGTTTGGCGTCGGCGCCGCTGCGTCGGTCGCCTATTACGGCGGCAATCGCACCGCCCTGATCGCTAACCGCCATAGCAATCGAGTCGAAGTTGTCAGTCTGACCAATCCGTCCACTCCGCAGATGACTGCACAAATCGACGCCAGCGCCGATGTTGCCAGTGTGCTGGGTCGGGCCATGGGCGCGGTGGCCGCGGTGGCCGCATATGACGACGTTGATGCGACGATGGACCGCGACCGCATTGCCGTCACCGTGATGGGTGCTGGCCGCGCCGACAATGGCGCCGTGGTCATCTACAAAGCAGCCGACCGCAGCAGGGTGACGGTGTTGCAGACTGGCGTCGGGCCCGAAGCAGTGTCCTTCAGTCAGGATGGGCGCTTCGTCATCACTGCCGATAAAGGTGCCCCGGCACCTGACTACAGTGTCGATCCCGAGGGTTCGATCAGCGTGGTCGATCTGACTCCGACACCGGTTGCACCTGCCACGACCGCACCGCCAGCGATCAGCGTACTCGATTTCCGTGCGTTCAATTTGTCCGGGATCACGCCGATCCCGGCCACCTCGCGTGAGGCAGAGATTCAGCCCGATGTGCGCTTCACCCATCGCAGTGGCGCCACTCGCGCCCAGGATTTCGACCCAGGGTCGGTCACCACCGCGGTCAATGCGCGCGCCTACATCAGCCTTCAGCAAAACAACGCGATCGCGACCGTTGCGTTGGCCCCGGCGCGCATCGAAACCATCGTTGGCCTGGGTTCCAAGGACTTCAACACCAGTGCCAGCGGTATGGACGCCAGCGACCAGGATGCAGTCGATGCGATCACCCCGCGTCCGGTCCGAGGTTTCCGCCAGCCGGGCACTCTGGTGGCATTCCGCAATACCGACGAGGTGTTGCTGCTCACCGCAAATACCGGCGCCCCGCGCATGCTGCCCGGTTTCGACGAGACCACGCGTGCGGCAACGCTGTTGCTGGATCCGGTGGTGTTTCCGACCGCGGCCGAGTTGCAACAGAACGCGAATCTGGGACGACTGATTGTTTCGGCATCGGAAGGCAACGCTCCGGCCACGGGTACCGGTACCAGCACCGTGCCGCAGGATCCTGATCTGGAAACGATCTTTACCTTTGGCGCGCGCTCGTTCTCGATTGTTCGCACCACCGGCTTTCCGATCTTTGACAGCGGCAATGATTTCGAGCGCATTACGCTGGAACGCCTCGGCAGCAACTTCAATTCTGCGGCTGATGCCAATGGCACCGGCGATACTCGCTCGGACGATCAGGGTCCGGCGCCGAGAGGGGCAGCGATTGGCCAGATCGATGGCGCAGCATTTGCCTTTATCGGGCTGTCTGAAGTCGGCGGCATCATGGTCTACGCAATGGACCGCACGTTGCGCAGCGCCCGCTTCCTCGAATACAAGTCTGAGCGCGATTTCACCGTCACTGCATCCAATCCCGATGGCAATGCCGATGGCGCGCCCGATACCAATCCCGCCGTAGGCGATCTGGGCCCCGCGCAGATGATCTTTGTGCCGATCAGCGCTTCACCGACCGCCGACTCACTGTTGATCGTGGGCAACGCGGTCAGCGGTACGACCACGATCTATGCGGTGAAACCGGTGACGCCTGCGCCCTAGCGGATTTTTCTGGCGCTGATCCAGTGCAGCGGACGTGCGCTGGCGACGACCCAAAAAAACCCGCGTCTTGAAGACGCGGGTCAAGTCAGTCTGAGGATGGACTGAAAGCAGCGCCGAGTTGATCGGCACATGCATTTCACTGGCGACGCGTCTCAGCGACTGCGACCGCCCCAAATCATCAGCCGCCGCAGGTCGTGCGCAACGACAGCGCCTTGGCGATCGCGCCCCAGTCGAACGCGCCGACGGCCATATCGTCATGCACTGCGTAAAATACCCCGTTTGGAAATCGCGCAGTCGCGGTGGCGTGCAGCCAAATACCATCGGTGTTGGCCACCGTTGTGCCTGCGAATGCGCCGAGGTGCTGCAGGCTCTGACGGTCGAACACGTGGAACAGACTGCGGTCCAGGTATTGATCGGTGGTGATCCAGTAGCCCGAGCCGTCGCTGCAGCTCCACAACGTGATGCCTTCAGCCTGTGCCTTGAACAGATCGGCACCGATGGTGCGTCCGCGATACTTGCCCGCCAGGTCGTATTCACGCACAGCGGTGCCAGTGCGCGTGTCCTCTTCGGCAATCAACAGTCGGTCGTTGGCAACGTCGCCCCAAAGTGATTCTGGAATGCGGATCGCGCCTTCGCTGCTGGTGTCGCCAAAGCTCTCGACCAGGCGCGCGCTGATCCTGTCGCCGTACACAGCGACTGCATAGCGTTTCATCCGCTTACCCAGTTCCGGCAGCGGCGGTGCAATATCGTCACCGTTGGAATACTCGCCTGCCATGTAGGCATCGGTGACTACGACCTCAATTTCACCGCTGGTCAGCCCGCGCACCCACAGTCCGTAAGGTTGCAGTAAGTCAGACTGGCCAAAACTGCCCAGCGACTCGAGTTCCGGCAAGCTCAGGATCTGCACGCGGTGGTTATCGCGCTCGACGATGAACAGCAAGTTGTTGAACACGAATATGCCGTTGGGGCGCAGGAACTGACCTGGACCCTCACCGGCGGTGCCGACATGGCGCAAGTCGGCGCCACTCTCACCGTCATACATCAACAACCTGCCGTTCGCCTTGGACGTTGCGAACAGCCACACCTTGCCGTCAGCCGCGATCCACGACGCTGGCGAGTCAACATTCTCGTCGGGCGTTCGCGCCGTAATAAAAGCCTCATGCACCACTGCATGCATTACTCCGGACGCGCTCAACAGCGGTTCGGGGCGCGCTTCGTCAGGTTCCGGCTGGTCCGGCGCGCCAGCGCAGGCGTTCAATAACAACGCGACAAAAAAAACGAGCAGACGAAGACGCATGCAAATTCTCCAGGACCGAAGCGAGGATAAAAATTGAAAGGCGAGCTTATACAAGATCTGCACTGGACGGTGATGACGACCATCGGGAATATCGCGGTGGCGCTGCTGCACGCTCGCCACACGAAGCCAACTTTCACCCGCAACAATTCGGTCGCAATCGATTGGCAATATTGCTGCTGTAGAACGCTGGTGTTCGACTTCCGGGTTCTCGTCGCAATGAACAAGAATTTGCTCGCCCTGAGTGTTTCTCGCATCTTGGCCGGATCGATGCTGATCGCCGCTGGCGGCGTCGCAACCGCACAGCAATCGAATGCTGTGGATGCTGCAGGCGACAGCAACGAGTCAGAACGCAAATCGCTGGAAACCATCGTCGTGAAAGGCGAGATCGTCTACCGTGATCGCACCCACGCTGTCCTGTGACCTAGAAATATTCGTCAAAAGCGTTTTGGCGAGCAATTGGAGGCGCGTCTGACCGGCTCGAATCTGCTCAATGCGCGCAAGAACGAATTCTTCAACAAATTCGATACGGTGGCCGATCAGATTGATCGCGATTTCGACGAGTTCGAGTTGGAGAGCGAAAAAGCCGGTCCGGTATTCCAGCTGATTGCGCGCTATGCATTCGACTGAGGGATCTGGCGCGACGGATACGGCGCAATCCGGCAGCTGAATACGTCGCGATCTGTCGCAGGTGATGACTGTCATGGGACCTGCGTGGGTAGCGCTGTTAGTATTTGGTGGAACGACAAACTACGGTAGCGCGATGTACTCGGTCCCGGTGAAGTGTGAAACCCACGGTGGCTTTGGCGAGATGCAGGGCATGTTGCATTTCGACGGGCGCCGTTTGCGCCTGCAGTATCAGACCGCGGACAGCATGTTTGGCGTGTTGCGTTCGCAGCCGAGAGAAATCGAGTTTGCGCTCGACACGTTGGTCGTCGCGCGCTACAGCGCTGGATGGTTTTGGCTGCGGCCGAATATTCAATTGCGCCTATCCGATTTCCACACGATGGCGCAGCTACCCTCGGCCGAAGGCGGCCACTTGCGACTCAGCGTGCGCTGGTCCGACCGCCGCGATGCCCGTCGATTGATCGAAAACCTGGAGATGATCTGTGCCGAGCGGCGCTATTTGCGTCTCAACGAGGAAATCACCCAGATGACCCACCGCGACCCGCTCGGTGAGGCACGTATCAGCGGGCGCGTCAGCGTGCCACCGCCACCACCGCGACAGCAAAGCGAGTCCTGAGGCGCCGTCGCTGGCGCACTGGGCGTCGCCACCATCCCATCCCGGATCGACGATTCAAACAGGCAGCGCGGTGCTGCTCGGGCCGTTCTCGATACGGTCTGGCAAGTCGTGGGTCGGACGTCTTGACGTTTCGATTGTGGCCGCCATCATCGCGCTTTAGCGATGTCGCCGTTCGACCATTTGCCGAGGGCTGCAGTCGCGCGGTTTGGGTGGCCGTTTTCCGCATCCGTCAGGTACCGTTAACCTCTCCGATATACCGAGTACAACCAGGCATCACCACATCCAGAAACGCCAAGTCGTAGCGGTTCGCGGTGAGTTGCGCGATCGCACTGACGGCGTCCTGGGCCGAGTCGCTGAGGATGCCGGATCGGTCCAGAGCCGAACGCCGTTGCTCGCGCACGGCAAGGCTGTCGTCAACAATGAGTGCGCGCAGCGGCTGCAGCAGCGGGCGCACCGGGCTGCCGCCCGTAGAGTCAGGTGAGGCTACCGATTTCCCTTGAACAGCGCTAGCCGCATTGGCCTTGGGCGGCGTTGTCGCGCTTGCGCCACTTGCGGTCTGCAGTTCGTTCACCACCACGGAGTCGAGTACGCGACCAATATGCAACAGCAGCGAACGGCGCTCGATTCGATAACGCGATTCGCCGCTCAGCCCCAGATCGGAAACGTATACGACGATCAGCGCTGGGTTGAGCGTGCGCAAGTTGACGAGCTGGCTCTCGACATGAAGAGATGCTGCGTCGACAACTGCGATATGCGCTTTGCCCAGTGCCGCTGCTTGGCCTACGGTGTAGAGATGCTTGGGATCGGGTGCGCGTGAAATGACGATCTCGATCAACCGCTCATCGCGAGCAGTTAAACCGCACAGGGCAACTTTATAGGTCATGCCACGCCCCCGGCGCATCAGTCTGAAATGTGACTGTCACATGGACGCAAACCCGAATGCGATTCCTTTGACAATTTTTTCAAAACGGCCGCCGCATGGCCTGAACGCGCCGGCCAGCCTTGCGCAGCAACCGGCGCGCCTATCGTGGACAGGAGCTGGCGCGATATCGGCAGCGTGAACAATGGTGCCTAGCGGGTGCGCTCGTCACGATCAGCGGCAGGGTCGGGTGCCAATCCTGTTCGATTTGCGTCGAGACGGTTCTCCGACGAGTGTAGGGGGCCTGGTCAGGCCGACCGTTGCGATGGGGATCAACGCGAAGACCGGCGTAGCGGGTGCAGCGGTCGCGCCTTCTTGCGCTCCCACAGATGCGCAGCATTCGGCGCGCACTTGGCTTTTGGTCGTTACACGAACAGTATTGGGTCGGGTGATGGCTGCAACGCAGCGCGTTGCGCGTTGCTGGGTTGCGGGCTGCAGGCGCACGAAATCGAGGCGCGGAGTGCGAGGGAGTCCGCATCGCGTCTATGCTCTAGCGCATCGTGCTGAAATCCATGCCTCCTTTCGACTATAGAACACCGCCACCATGAGCACCGACGGTCTTCCCCACGTACTGATACTCGGCGGTGGTTTTGCTGGCCTCTGGGCAACGCGCGCACTGGCCAAAGCGCCAGTGTGCGTTACGCTGGTTGATCGCACCAATCACCATCTTTTTCAGCCGCTGCTGTACCAGGTCGCGACGGCAGGATTGTCGGCACCGGATATCGCTGCACCACTGCGTCACATTTTGCGCGGGCAGCGCAACGTCACTGTGCGTTTGGACGAAGTGCGCGAGATCGACGCGGCTGCTCGCCTGGTCCATTGCCATGGCGGCGTGCTCAGCTACGACTATCTGGTGGTGGCCGTAGGCGCCACTCATTCCTATTTCGGGCACGATGATTGGTCGGTGCATGCACCCGGACTGAAAACACTGGATGATGCCTTTGCGATGCGCCGTCGAATATTGTGTGCCTTCGAAGCGGCTGAGCGCGAGAGCGATCCGGTGCGCCGTGCCGAATGGTTGAACTTCGTGGTCATTGGTGCTGGCCCCACGGGTGTCGAGCTGGCAGGCACGCTTGCCGAAATCGCCACGCACACTTTGCCTCGCGAATTCCGCCATGCCGATCCGCGCAGCGCGCAGATCACCTGGTGGAGGCCGGCCCCAGAGTGTTGGCAGCGATGCCTGAGGCGTTATCAGCCAGCGCCCAGCGCCAGCTCGAGCAACTAGGTGTCACCGTGCATACCGGTCGGCCGGTCACGGCGATCGACGCTGACGGAGTTTCGCTTGGCGCAACACGCATCGCGAGTCGCACCGTGCTGTGGGCAGCAGGCATAGCCGCATCGCCGTTGGCTCGTCAGCTCGGCGTGCCACTGGATCGCGCTGGCAGGGTGATCGTGGCTCCCGATCTTTCGGTGCCGGGACATGCCGAAATTTTCGTCGCTGGCGATCTCGCCAGTGTCTGCGATGCCAGTGCCCGTCCGGTGCCGGGGGTAGCCCCGGCTGCCAAGCAAATGGGTAACCATGTCGCGCGGGCGATCCGCGAGCGGCTCAATGGCAATGCAGCCAATCCTTTCCGCTATCGCGACTACGGCAACCTCGCCACCATCGGTCGCATGGCCGCCGTGGTCGAGTTTGGCCGACTGCGTTTCTCCGGAATTTTGGCATGGTGGTTCTGGTTGGTGGCACACATCTTCTTTCTGATCGGGTTTCGCAACCGCATCAGCGTGCTGATCAACTGGGCCTGGTCGTATTGGACCTACCAGCGAAGCGCACGCATCATTACCGGCGATTCCAAGGATGCAATGCGTTAGCCATCGCGGGGAATTGAGCGGCCTGGCGGAAGTGGCGCTGGCCACGGGCTGCGACCGATGCGGACTTATTCCATAATGCCTGCGCGCTGCCGCATTGCGCGAGTCGATTCCGGCCAAGGACCAAGCAAATGTCGGCATTACCCGCTGAACCCGCCTATAGGCTTGCCACACGCCACCCATGCAAAAGGTTGCAACTCACCGTCAATTCGCGACACTGGCTTGAGCGCTATGCCCGCCAATTCGCGCGTAATGCAATGAACTCTCATCCTGGAAGTGCCCATGCAATCGATCATTCGTAATGCCGCGTTAACCGTGTCTATCGCCGCCGCGCTGTCCAGCACCGGCGCCGCGTTCGCCCGAGACCTCGGCAACTTCGACGTCAATGTCGTCACCAGCAAGCAATCCACGCTTGCGACGCAACCAAAAAATGCTATGACAACGTTTTTACGTCAGAGCACCGATATACGTCAGAGCAACCATGTACTTCGGACTACCGATGCGCTGGGTCGCGCAGCGTTTACCTGGGTGCAGCAGGATCTGCCAGTGGCAGCGCAGGCCAAAGCCGGAGATCCGGAAGCGGTGGCGCGCGCGCATCTGGCGCACATGCTTGGCGCCGCCAAGCATGCTGGAGATGCCGCGCAGACGCTGACACTGCGAAAAATCGACCAACAACGCGGCGGCGCAAATCTGGTTCAGTTCCAGGCGCGACTCGATGGCATTGCGATCTTTCGCGAAGACCTCGCCCTGTTGATGGACGGCAATCAACGACTGGTTGCGATGCGCGGCCCGTTGCCGCAAACCGGCGTGGCCGCGGCCAAAGCGCTGCCCAAGTTCAAGCTCGACGCACCGCAAGCCATCGCCGCAGCACTGCGCGCCTACGACTTCACTTCCGCGATTGCAGCTCGTCTCCAAGCGGGCGCGCACAAGGGCGAGTACCAACACTTCAAGTTAGGCCGGGATGAGCACAGCAAGAGCGGCGCTCAAGTCGAAGGTGAGCTGCGCGCCAAGCGCGTGTACTACCGGACGCACGCGGGACTACAGCCGGCCTGGTACGTAGAGACTCAGGTTGCCGATGCCCGGGAGAAATCGACCGATGGATATGGCCACGTGATCTCCGCTGTCGACGGCAGCGTCTTGTTTCGCATCAACCAGAGTGCTCACGCTACGTCTTACAGCTATCGCGTCTGGGCCGAGAACAGCAGCGATCGCCTGCCCCATCCGAGCCCGCAGGGACGCAATGCGACTCCTGATCCAGATGGCCTGCCGACCAATAACATCGTGCCATTCATTGCCCAGGAGCTGCGCAGCCTTGCCAACGCGCCATTCAGTCATTCCGACACTGATGGCTGGTTGTCCCCTGGATCCATTGTCACCAACGGCAACAACGTTCAGGCTTTTGCTGATCTGGTCACGCCCAATGGTCTAAATGCTGGCGATATGCAACCAACGATCACGTCGGTCAATTCCTTCGACTATTTGTACAACACCGATCTGGCACCCGACGCCAACAGTACGCAGACGCAGGCTGCAACTGTGCAGCTTTTTTACTGGGTGAACTGGCTGCATGACTGGTTCTATGACCACGGCTTCGCCGAGGCCGATGGCAATGCCCAGACCGACAACTTCGGTCGCGGCGGGATTGGCGGCGATCCATTGCTCGCACAGGCGCAAGACTTCGCCCTCGACAACAACGCCAACATGTACACCCCGAGCGATGGTGAATCACCGCAGATGCAGATGGGTATATGGGATTCATCTCCGGCGCGTGACAGCACCCTGGACGGCGCTACGGTATCGCACGAGTGGGGGCATTACCTCAGCAATCGTCTGGTCTTCGATTCCAACGGTCTGGACACTACACACGCCGGAGGGCTAGGTGAGGGCTGGAGCGATTTTGTAGCGCTTTTGACGCACGTCAAGGAAGAAGACCGGCTCAAGCCGACGAACGCAGCATTCAGCGGTGCCTACGGCTCCTCCGGTTATGCCTCCAACCAGACCTATTTCGGCGTACGCCGCTTTCCGTATTCAACCGACTTGTCAAAAAATCCACTTAGCCTGAGCCATATTGTCGATGGTACGACGCTGCCTTCCGGCGTTTTCACCGACAATACCGAGGTCCACAATCAGGGTGAGATCTGGGCGTCAGCGCTGTGGGACAGCTACGTTGGCATGTTGAACGACACTTCGCGTCTGAGCTTTCTCCAGGCGCAGAACCGGATGAAGGATTATCTGGTCGGCGGACTCAAGCTCACGCCAGCATCGCCGACCATGGTCGAAGCCCGCGACGCCATTCTCGCCACCATTCTGGCCAGTGGCGAAACCGCAGACTTTGCGCTGTTCACTGCTGGCTTCGCCAAACGTGGTTTGGGCGCCGGCGCATTTATCCCGGATCGCTACAGCGAGACAATGATCGGCACAGTGGAAAGCAAGCTGACCGGCTCTGATATTGCCGTGGCCTCCGCCAGCATCGGCGTGCCCAGCGGTTGTGACGCCGATTCGATATTGGATTTAGGTGAGACGGCGCAGCTCAGGATCAGCCTGGACAATTCCGGATTCGCTCCACTTGCTTCGGCATCGGCCACGCTGTCATCGAACAATCCGGCGCTCACCTTTCCGTCCGGAAATAAGCTTACCTTGGGTGCTATACCGCTGTTCGGCACTACTTCCGGCAGTATCCCGGTTCGGCTGAGTTCAAGCGTCGCCCCGAACACGCCAATCATCGTGACGGTTACGCCGGACGCTTCTGGCATCAACTCGCCGCCGGGGATAACCGGGTCGGTCAGGATGTTCGTCAACTTCGACCAGACCTCGCGCACCTCGACTGTCGAGACGTTCGACGAGCAGCAATCGGGCTGGGTCGGCGTTCGCCAACCAGCCGGCACCGGTACCGGCACCTGGTCGCAGCAGATTGAAGGCGCAGTGCAGTTTTGGCACGGCTCAGACCAAAATTCAAGGGCGGTCACCTGGACTCAGTCGCCAGTCATGTCGGTTGGCGGCGGCCCGCTCACAGTCACGCTGAACCATCGTCATGCATTCGAGACCGACGCCACCACGTTCTACGACGGCGGCGTGATCCAGGCCAGCATCGATGGCGGCAGCACGTGGTCCAATATCGACGCTACGGCAGCTGGCTATTCGGTCTCCTCACTGTCGGATTGCTGTGGCAATCCGCTCGCCGGGCAACGTGCCTATCTCAGCAATAGCGCTGCGTATCCGCTGTTTGTTGAACGTGTGATCAACCTCGGCACGACGTATGTCAATCAGGCGAACTTTCGTTTACGTTTTGGTGTTGCGACCGATGCCGCTTCCAACGTGCACGGTTGGGACATCAACACCGTCACGATCACCGGACTGAACAACACGCCGTTCAATGCCGTGGTGCCGCAGGCATCGGGCTGTAGCGTTGCCAGCGGTAAGACGCTGCAGGGTGCAATGAGCGGCACCTACTACTCGACCAGTCGTTCGGGCGAAGGCGTCCTGGTCGACTTCGGTCAGGTTGGCGGCACGCCGGTGGTGTTTTTCACTTGGTATACCTATGGCACTGGGACGCAACAGTGGCTCGTCGGCAGCAACACGTTCGCCGCCACCGACACCAGCGTGGTTGTGGACCTGATCAATACCAGCGGTGCCAGTTTCGGCAGTGCTTTCCGACCCGAAGATGTGGCGCGAACGCCCTGGGGCAGCGTGGCGCTGTCGTTCCCCGACTGCGACAACATGACGCTTACCTACCAGCAAGCCAACGGTGAAGCCGGCACGCAGACGCTGACTCGAGTGCTCGGCCGTCTTGATGCGGGCCAATGCAATCTGCTGCAGGGTGGATTGAGCGGCACCTATTACTCAACCAGTCGCTCCGGTGAAGGGGTGCTCGTCGACTTCGGTCGCGTCGGTGAGACGCCGATCGAGTTCTTCACCTGGTACACCTATGGCGCGGGTACGCAGCAGTGGTTGGTGGGCAGCCAGAGTTTTGCCGCCAGCGACAGCACGGTCACGGTGGACCTGGTCAATACCAATGGGGCCAGCTTCGGCAACGCTTTCCGTCCGCAAGATGTCGTGCGCTCGCCCTGGGGCAGGGTCACGCAGCGGTTCATTGACTGCAACACACTGGAGCTGAACTACCAGAAGACCGGCGGCGAGAGCGGCACCCAGGTGCTGACGCGGGCATTGGGTCGCCTGGGCGACGGACAGTGTCACTAGGGAAGGTCTGAGTAGGTCACCGCTTCGTCTTCGGCACACCGCTTATTGCTCGCCAAACCCGCAAAAACCTGCGGTTTTTCGCCCCCTGACTCAGGGGGCTGTCGCGGCTGCGGACTTGTTAAGAGGTTCCCTATGCGCAAATACCTGATGGCATCGCTGGCCAATTGGATCAGTGTCTGATCGATTCAGCGCTCGGTTTATTCAGCACACCGGTGTTCAGCACGCCGGTATTCATCACACAAGGGAGGACTACTCCCTTGGAGCTGCCCCGTGTTAGCGCCCGCACGCACGGCGGCGGCAATAGCGCTACATCTGCGCTTTGCATCCTGTACATCGATTACGCTGCACCAAGCGCAGTCAGCATGCGCTTCAAAGCAAAATGCCGATAACTCTGCAGGCACAGCGCGTGGATTTCGTCCCAGTCGCAACGTTTGCTGACGTCAAGGACGATCCAGCCGTTGTGGCCCATGTAAGGTGGAATGCGAAAGCGCAGATCTTCGATCAACATCGACTGCATCTCGACGCCGGTCCAGAAGCCCAAACTCAGCCGCTTGTCGAGGAAATACATCAGCGCAAACGTTTTCTTGCCAGCACGCCAGATCGGGTAGCCGTATTGCACGGCCTCAGCCGTTTCCGGCAGGTCCAGGCAGAGTGCGCGAAAACGCTGCAGTGTCCTTTGCGCGACGGCGGACTGCATCGGGTCGAAGTCCTCGGCTGCAAGCGTTGTAATCGCAGCGTGCATCTGCACGGTCTGGCCGATCATTGCGTGTAATTTCGCTGGCGCCGTATTCTGGTAAGCCTCGCGCACCAGTTCGTCGATGCGTTGCCACGCCAATCCTTTGTCGAGTTCTACGCCCAGCCAGCCGCGCGGACCGACATAGGGCGGCACGAAAAACCGCGCGGGTTCCGACCGCACGTGCAGCGCCTGTGCACCATCGGGCGAGTTCAGCCATAACGCGATTCGGCCATCACCATGGGTGTTGACCGCGTAGATCGCGAACACTTTACCTTTCTTCACGCGGAAGTTGGGCGAACCATGCGAGACGAATTCTTCCGATTCCGGTAAAGAAAGGCAGACCTTGCGCACTGCCTGGGCTATGTCCATGACCATCGCGCCAGCTCTCCTATCTAAGTGATTTTCTGCATCGCAGCGAATGTTGTCGCGATTGTGCAGCATCACGAACCTGCAAGCGCGTCGGGGCGGGCGCTCAACATTGGAGCCGTACAGCCGCTCCTCTGGCCTGCCGAGTAGCAGTTTTCGTGCAGTACATGGCGCCGGCATCAGATTGGGAGGGGTTGTGACCTTTGTGGCCCCTGGTTACGCCCTGTCATGAATTCTGCCTACAATGCTCTTCTTCGCTTTGCAGCATGGCGTGCTGTAGTCGGTAATCGGGGAAATACAGTGCGAATGTTTCTGCGCTTGTTGCTTTTTGCGTCGGTGCTTGGCGCCGGTAGCGCCTTAGCGGTCAGTCCGGACCACCATGAGTTTGAAGCGGCCATCCACGCGCCGTTTCGTGGCGCGTCCGATGAGGCGCGCGCATTTCGATTGTTCTTCAGCTACATCGATGCGATCGACCCGTCGACCGTGGCGTGGCGGCTGGAGGTTCGCTCCCATGACGGCATGCGCCTGCATCGCGAATGGTCGGGCGAGGAGCGGTTGTTCCGCCAGCCGGTCGAGTTGGCCGTGCCGTGGGATGGGCGTGATGACCACCAGCAGGCATTGGCACCTGGGTTTTATCTGGTCCGCATGACGGCGATGTCTGGCGAACCAACGGCGATGCGCGCCATTGCCGGTACCCTCGATCAGCGCGTGGCGACGGCGTTGGCCAACGCATCCGAAGCTATTGTGCAGGAATGGGAAATTCATGTCGGTGCGCCGGCCAGGATCGCGATGCCCGCGTTCCGCGCTTTGCCGGTGGGTGCGCGCGAAATCAACTCAGCTTCGCCCGCGGGTACGCTGCCGTACACGGTGTATCTGGGCAATCTGCACACACAAAGCAACGACTCCGATGGTGGCGGTGATGTATCCACGTGTTCCGGTTCGCAGGGCGCGCAAACTGGCGCATTTGGTCCGGCCGCCGGATTTGACTACGCGCGCAATCATGGTCTGGATTACTCGGCCGCCACCGAGCACAACCATTACTTCGATGGCTCGTCGGGCACCAATGCTTCCGCCATTCCGGCAGTGGCGATCGCGCGCTATCAAGCCGGGCTGACGGCGGCCATCGACAGCAATACCGCGCACCCGGAATTTTTGGCGCTGTATGGGATGGAATGGGGCGTGATCAACAATGGCGGCCACATGAACATCTTCAATTCCAATGAATTGTTCGCGTGGGAATTGAATGGCAGTGGCCAGTTGATTGGCGATGTATTGACACCCAAGAGCGACTATCCGGCAATCTACGCGACGATGCTGGCCAGGAATCTGATCGGTCAATTCAATCATGCATCTTCATCGACCCAGTTTCTGGTTGGCGGCAATGCCCTGGGCTACAGCGCTGACGGCGATGCGGTGATGGTGTTGGCTGAAGTGCAGAACACCTCGGCGTTTTCCAACAACACGACCGAAACCGAAACCGGCCGCAGTCTTTACGAGAGCGCCTACAAGAAGATGCTGGAAAGCGGTTTTCATGTGGCTCCGGCCACCAATCAGGACAACCATTGCGCCAACTGGGGCGCGAGTTGGACCAACCGTACGGCGGTGCTGATCGCCGATACCCTGCCGCTGACCCGCGCCAATTTTCTGGACGCGTTGCGCGCGCGCCGCGTGTTTGCGACCAGTGACAAGCAGTCGCAGATCATCTTTACCGCGAATGGTCACCTGATGGGCGAGCGCTTCGACAATACCGGCGCGCTGAATTTCACGGTCAATTTTGCCAACACCGCCGGACGCGCAGTGGCGCAAGTGCAGATTTTGGAGGGTGTGCCTGGTCGCAACGGCACGGTAACGGTCCTCGCCAGCACGCCCACGCACAGCTTTACGCCAAGCGTGGGCGCGCATTTCTATTACGCGCGCATCGTGCAGGACGACGTCGACGGCAAGATTCTGTGGTCGGCCCCGATCTGGGTCAACCAGTTGCCCGGCGCAGATATCACTGCGCCTACGGTATCGGCCAGTGAGCAGGGCACGCGCGATGTGATCGCGTTGCAGGCGACCGCCAGCGACAACGTCGGCGTCATC
>JAWXCG010000282.1:0-5798 GCA_034440555.1 Pseudomonadota bacterium | reverse complement strand
TGGGCAACAACGCAGGCGGGTTAAAAGTCCAGCAAGAGTCTCCCGTTCAAAAGAGGCGCATTATTTCTGCGCGACGCCTTAAAGACCGCGGACCCGGCAGGCGATCAGCAACAGGGCATACCCAATGATCCAAGACCACATCGCAACCGGCTGTGCAATCTTGACCAGGTCGAATTGCGCGGCGAGCGCGACCAGAAAAAGAACCAGTGAAATAATCCAAACGATCATTGTGGGGGCTTTGCCGGTGTTGTGCATTTTGTCGTCCTCTTGTTGGTGCAGCGGAGAAACTCGATTCGGCGTTACTAGTTGGTGGCGTGGCAGTCGACCTGTGTCGCTGCAACTTTTGTAGCCCTTAGCAGCAAGGGTTAAGGTTAGAGACAACTTCGATGCGCTGCGACAATCACTTCCGTGGAGCGGCGCACGTCGTTTTCTGTCGTCGACCAGTTGGACACGGAAATCCTCATTGCGGCCTTTCCGTGCCAGGTTGTTCCGCCGAGCCAGCACGTTCCGTCGCGCTGCACCAGGGTGATGACCGCACGTGTGGCCGCGTCCGCGTCGCGGAAACGGAGCAGAACCTGATTGAGCACCACATCATTGAGGATCTCGATTCCAGGTTCGAGCGCGAGCACAGCTGCAAACTGGCGCGCATGCGCGCAGCAACGTTCGACCAGGTCGGCGACGCCACGACGCCCCAGGTGCCGCAGCGTTGCGTAGACCGGGATGGAGCGGCCACGTCGCGAGAACTCCGGCACATACTCGAACGCATCGCGCTCCGCATGTTCTGCATGCTCGAGATACGCAGCGCGCACCGCCATGGTCTCGCAATGTGCGCTTGCATGTTTAACGATGACGATGCCGCAGTCATACGGAACGTTCAGCCATTTGTGCGCGTCGGTGGCCCACGAATCTGCCTGTTCAGCGCCGCGTGCAAGATGTGCGTGTTGCTTCGATGCGCGCGCCCACAGGCCGAAAGCGCCGTCGATGTGCAGCCACGCGCCGTGGGCATTGGTCAGCGCGGCGATTTCGTCGATCGGATCGAATGCCCCGGTATTGACGTTGCCCGCCTGCGCACACACGATGGTGGGGCCGCTGCAGTGCTGCAAAGTTTTCTGTAGCTCGGCGGTGATCATCCGTCCCTGCGCATCGGTGGCGACCTGCCGAGTATGCTTGACGCCCAGCCCGAGGTAGCGCAGTGCGGTGTGAATGGTGACGTGCGCTTCCGCGCTCATGACCACGTTTACAGCTGGCGCGCCATGAAGCCCTTCTGATTCCACATCCCATCCCGCATCGGCAAGCACCTTGTGGCGCGCCGCAGCGAGCGCGGTGAAGTTGGCCATCTGGCAGCCCGTGGTGAAACCCACGGTCGATTGCTCCGGCAAGCGCAACAACTCGGTGACGTAGCGCGCGGCGGCTTCTTCAACAACCGCCGCGAACGGGGATGTCGCGTAGATGCCGGGATTCTGATCCCAGGCCGACACCAGCCAGTCCGCGCCCAGTGCCACCGGATAACTGCCGCCGATCACAAAGCCGAAGTAGCGAGGCCCGGCCGACGCGATCACGCCCGCCTGCGCCAGCTCATCGAGATCAGCTATGACGTCAGATGCATCAACGCCCTCATCGGTCAGCGCTTTCGCTGCACCGGCACGCAGCTCCTCCAGCGACCCGGTCGCGCCGACGCGACGTGCGGGTAGTGATCGCAGGTAGGTTTTGGCCAACGCATGCGCCTGCTCCAGCACCGTTTCGTTTGCTTCGCTATCAGCCATTGCACACCTCTGATTTGCCCGTTGTTGAAGCGATACGTCGGTAAGACTCCATGAGTCATCGAAGGCCGGATAGAAAGCCTACAACCTACCGGCCCGCACCAAGCTTCAGGCCGATGGCCGAACCGCCAGCAACGCGAGCCCACCTGCGACTTCCACTACAAAAAACGCCAGGAGTGGCCCCTGTGGCAGGCCAAACTGCGGCAGCGCGAGCAGTCTTCCAAGCGGTTGCGCGAGCTCAAACATAGCCAAGAGATCGCCAAAGAGCGGCTGGCGGACACGAACCGCAGCCAAGACACAGAGCGAGGCAGTGGCGAGCCATACACCTACATACACGGCAAAGAGCTCGCTGTAACCATTCGGTGCGACCAGCGTGTACCCAAGTTCGGCAGCGATCGGTTCTGGGGAAAGTAAGGTGCGTATCGCGATCGCCCCGAAAACCAACGCAATGGAAATCAGCAGAACTTGGCGACCAACATTACTGCGAATCATCAGAGGCTCCATTCACTTGTTGAAGGACCAAGCGCTCATGCAGTGTTGATGGCCGGCTAGCTTTACCGCGAGGATCGCTGCTGCACGCGCTGGACGCTATCGGACTACACTGAGCGGCGTATGCCGAGTGTCTCCGACCCACTGCTGCCATTATGGTACGCGACCGCGCCGCCATTGCACGACCGTGTTTCGCTTGGGGCCGATGACGACCGCGCCACTCTCGTCACTGACGTCATCGTAATTGGCGCTGGCGTCACCGGGCTTTCCACGGCGCTGCACCTTGCCGAGCAAGGCGCTCGCGTGACGGTGCTTGAACGCGAAGGGCCGGGGCTCGGAAGTTCCGGGCGCGCCAACGGACAGGTGATCGCCGGATTGCAAAAGCCGCCCGACGCGTTGATCGCCGCCTACGGCAGCGAGAAGGGCGAACGGCTGGTCGACTTCTGCGGCAAGGCGTCCGATCTGCTTTTCGACTTGATCGCGCGACATGGCATCGCTTGCGATGCCGAACGCAGCGGCTGGGTACAGGCAACACGCTCGACCCGCGGCATGCCAGAGCTGGAGAAACTTGCCGGATCGTGGACGCGTCGCGGCGCGCCGGTGCGCATGCTCGATCGAGCGGAAATAGCAGCCATTCTCGGCACCGACGTGTACGCCTGCGGCTGGCTCGATGAGCGCAACGGAACCATCCAACCGCTGGCCTTCGTGCGCGGACTAGCCGCCGCTGCGGCGCGGCTCGGCGTTGCGATCCATTGCGGCGTAAACGTAACCGATATCCAGCGTCGCGACCAGCAGTGGCGGATCGCGACGAATCGCGGCGAAGCCCGCGCCGAGACGGTCGTTCTGGCGACCAATGTCTACACCTCGCAACTCAGCGGAATCCCAAAATCCCTGCTCGGCCGGTCCTACCTTTCCGCCTACAGCGTGCAGCTCGCCAGCGAGCCTCTGACTTTGGTGCAACTTCAGACCGTCCTGCCGCAGCATCATTCCTGCGGCGACACCGAACACCTGCGGCTGCGCTATTTCCGGCTTGACCGCGATGGTCGCTTCGTCATCGGCGGTCCAGGCTGGCTCACCGCTCCGCGCTCGGCATCTGCGGTCAGTTTTCGACTGCTCGAACGCTCCGCCCGCCGCATGTTCCCGCAATTGCGCGATACGCGATTCGAATATCGCTGGGCTGCGCGCGACACACTGACACCCGATCTGCTGCCGCATCTCTACGAACCTGCGCCGGGCTGTTCTCCGCGCTCGGCTACAACGGTCGGGGCCTCGCGATTGGCACAGCGCTGGGCAGCGTCCTTGCGCGCCGAGTGCTCGGCGAAACGCAGAGCGCGTTGCCTTATCCGACCACGCTTGCTTCATCAGTACCGCTCAATCTGCCGGCGGCGGTCAAGTTCTACCTGGGTCTTGCGAGAGACCGTTGGCGGCACTGATCCGGACCGGCGCAGAGTGGGGAAATCCATCCGAAGCGTCAGTCGTGCTTGAACCATTTTCAGGGTCGCGACAGTCGCCGCCTAGCGGGTCGCACGTGCGTAGGTTCGTAGCAGGCGCAAGAGCTGGGTCTTTTCCAGAACAAGTCGCTTGTTGAGGCCCCAGGGACTGCGCGCCTTCTGGTACTTGAGGTCGATCCACTTCTTTCTGGGACTCGAATGGCGAAAGGTTTCCCAGAGCATCGGGAGATAATCGTCAAAGGGCCCAAGCCCAACGATATGCTTGACGCTGATCCGCTCCGGATCACCCCGCTTGAACCGATAGGTGATGTAGAGCGAACTGCGCTTGCATTGGCAACTGCGACGCAGCAGGCGCTGATCCCACCCGCTCGGTGCCAATTCATCCCAGATGAACGCGGCAATGCTGCGTGAACTGCAGACTTTCAACCATGCGGGTCGATTGCCGCACGAGATGCATTGCCACCAGAAACTGGCCATGGCAGTAGTACCTAGGAAAGGTCTTAATAAGTCACCACTTGGTCTTCGCCACACTGCTTATTGCTTGCCAAACCCGCAAAAACCTGCGGTTTTTCGCCCCCTGACTCAGGGGGCTATCGCGGCTCCGAACTTGTTCAGAGGTTCCCTGGAGTTGAATTGGACACTATCGCGTGACAGCGGTTGGTTGCAACGAATAGCTTTCTTCGGCGTCCATGGCCGATTTCACAAGTTGCCTTTTCCGCTCTAGCGCGACCGCAACAATTCGCTGAGTGTCACAAAGCGATATCCCTTTGCCTGCAACTGGTCAATGACACTCGCGACCGACGCCAAGGAAGTGACTCCGCTGGAATACATGACGTGAAGAACAATGATCGAACCCGGCTGTACCTTGGACACAACGTGATTCACGATTCCTGACCTGCTCGCAGCGACTTCCGCGTACGAATCGGGTTCGATATCCCATGTGATTGTCGTGCGATGGCCTCGCGCGAGGACGTGTCGAAGCGCCAGAAAGATTGTTCCGTAAGGCGAAAAAGAATAATTTGTTTTCGTGTATCCAGCGGACCGAAGTTGAGCCGCCGAGGCCGGCTTGCCGGTGGCCGTCGGCTCGAACGAAAGGATATCGCTCTTCACGCAAGCGCTTCACACACAACCTCGGGATGACGCGTAGCAATGTGAGTGAGCGCTTGCGCGGCACCTGACGGCGAACGCCTACCTTGCTCCCACTCTTGGCGCGTACGTTTCGAGATATGCAGCGCCTCGGCGAACTGCGCCTGCGACAAGCCTGTGTTTTGGCGCGCTCGGGCGACCTCGTTGATCTCGACTTGCGTGACACGCGCAGCGGTCCCAACAGCCTTCATTTCAAGAATGGATTGAAGGAGCTTGAGACCAAGGGCCTCTCCAGCAGAGACACGCTTCAATGAAGTTTGACCAGGCATTCTCGATTTCCTTCTGAATGGCTTTCAACAAACCACCAGGGATTGTGGCCGTCACCGACTTGGCGTAAACGACGAGCAACCAGATTTCACCGTCGGGCAGACGCTTGAAAAGATGCCCACACGCAGAACATGCGCGCGCGCATCGACAGCGATGAAGGTAGACAACAATACAGCCGCCGCTTGGCCACCGTCGAGCCGGTATTCGGCAATGTCCGCCACAACAAGCGGCTGGACCGGTTCACGCTGCGCGGTAGAAGCAAAGTCGATGGCCGATGAAGCTGTACGCGCTCGTGCTCAAGATCGAGAAGTGGGCGAAATTCAGAAAGGCGGCGTGAAGTAGCAACAAGAACGCACCATTCGATGGTTGAAACGCGAGGGCAATGGTCAAACGCAATGACGAACGTCTTCAGTACTGCCAGGTACGGCAGCACGCCCTATCGCGCAGACGATTTGTGCTGGCTTCGCGAGCGCTCAGCGCGCGTGAAAAGGGGGTTTTCTACAGCTTCAACGACGAGCGTGAGCTGCTGCCGAAAGCGGGAGCGACGTAGGAACGACGCTGCGGAGGCAGTCTGCTGCCCGCCTTGGCTAGTGTGGTGTTGCACCCTATGCGACACATAAAATCGCGTCCTCGACCCCGTGGCTTCGTTGCGAATCTTGCCAAGGCCACCAGCCTTGGCGGCAAT
>JAWXCG010000281.1:0-5151 GCA_034440555.1 Pseudomonadota bacterium | reverse complement strand
CGTCGCCGTCGCGTTAAACCCGTACAACACCTGATCGCGTTCGGATGCGGGCAACACCGACAGACTGCGCAGCGGACGCGTTGCATCGGTTTCCAGCGCTGTCACCAACGAGTCGATCGCAGTTTCCATGTAGCGCGCCACGCGCGCTCCATTGATGCCGGACACCGACAGCACGGTCAGACCAAAACCCAGCCCCCAATCCTCCACAGACATCGTTAACGGATAATTGTTGCGCGTGTCGCCGCTCAGAACTCGCATGCCCTCCCAGGCCGAGTCCGCGGCTCCATCAGCAGCGCCGGATTCGTGGCTATGGCGGTAGTTGAGCAGACTGGTGAACAACGGCAGCGGCGGCACAATTGCGCTGCAACGCTGCGCCAGGGCTAACGATGCCTGCTCATGCGTCAAAAGTTCGCTGAGGCGACGATGCGCGTCGCGCACCGCCTCGCCGACGGCGGAGTGCTCCAACGTTATGCGCATCGGCAAGGTATTGAGAAACATGCCGAAGACCTGATCAGCGCCTTCCGATCCCTGCAATCGACCGGACAGCACGGTGCCGAACACCACATCATCGCAACCGCTGCTCTGCGCCAGGACCTGCGCCCAGGCGACGTGGAACAGAACCGCCGCAGTCACGCCACAGCGACGGGCAGCGTCGCGGATGCGCTGCGCCAGTGCGTCGTCGAGCCGGATGCGCGCCTTGTCTGCCTGAGCACCATCCTGCACATTGAGTATGCCAAACGGCGCAGTCGGCTCGTCGATGTCGCCGAGCTGTTCGCGGAAATATGCCTCGTGTTCCGTCTCCGGCACGGCGTGCGTGCGTGCGATGAAATTTCGGAACGGCAGCGAGCGACGCAGGTGCGCGCCCTGCCCCTGCAACAACTGTTGAATCTCAGCCATGATCAGATCCATGGTCACGTGGTCGCAGACCAGGTGGTGATTGAGCAGGGCCAGCAGCCACTCACCGTTTTGCAGATCGAGCGCGACCTGCGCGGCCAACAACGGCGCGCGCTGCAGGTCGAGCCGGATGCGACGCGGGTCACTACGATAGAGCAACTGTTGCAGTGCAGGCTCATCCGGCGACAACACCAGCTCCTGTACCGGCAGCAGCGCATGACACAGGACAACCTGCACCGGCTGCGACAGCCCTTGCCAGCACATCGAACTGCGCAGGATGTCGTGGCGGTCGATCACCACCTGCAACGCAGCCAGGAAAGTGTCGAGACGTTCGCGACTATCGAAGGCCACTACCGAGCGCAACAGGTAGGTATCGCCACCGCTTTCGCCTTCCAGCAAATGGTGGAACAGGATGCCTTCCTGCAACGGTGCGAGCGGATAGATGTCTTGGACATTTTCCACCCCCCCAGGCACGGTGGTGACGATGCTGTCGATTTCGTCCTGGGTCAGTTTCACCAACGGCAACAGGTCCGGCGTAATCCTTCGCGGAACGCTGGGCTTGACGAGATCGGATGCAGTCAGCCGACCATGCTCATCTGGTGGCATTGCCAGCAATTCGCCCTTGTGCCGCTTCAGCAGTTCCAACATGTCGGCGGTCATGACACCGCGCGGCGCACGGATCGCCAACTCGCCGTCCCTGACGTGGACGGCGATATTGCACTCGCGTAGCCGGAGTAGCAGTTCGTGCACACTCATATGCTGAACTCCTCGATCTGCGCGTCGTCCATTTCTTGGTTTCGACGGTCAGCGATCAGATTGGCCGGCACCTCGAAGGCCGCGCCAGGTTCACTCGCAGCACTCAGCTTCGCCGCCAATACACTCAGTGTCGGCATGGTGAACACGGTGCCAACATCAGCGCTCAACCCACGCTGGCGCAACCGTTCGATAAGGCTGATGGCCAGCAACGAGTGCCCGCCCAGCTCGAAGAAGTGGTCGTGGCGACTCACTCGCTCCAGCCCGAGCAATTGCTGCCACACCTCGGCGATGGTCTGCTCGACCTCACCCATCGGCGCCGCATAGACTCGACTCGCCACAGATGTCTGGTCGGGCGATGGCAGCGCCTTACGATCGAGCTTGCCGTTTGCGGTCAACGGCAGTGCCTCCATACTCACGAACGCGCTCGGAATCATGTACTCAGCCAGCTCGCGCGACAGCGTCGCGCGCAGTTGGACAGCCTCCAACGTCACACCAATCTCGGCCACCAAGTACGCCACCAAGCGCTTGTCGCCTTCAATATCCTCGCGCGCAACCACCACCACCTCACGCACTCCCACGCACGCCGCCAGCTTCGCCTCGATCTCGCCCAGCTCAATGCGGAAACCGCGGATCTTGACCTGAAAATCATTGCGACCCAGGTATTCCAGTGTGCCGTCTGGCAGCCAACGTGCCAGATCACCGGTCTTGTATAGACGCGCACCCGGAGCGCCAAAGCGATCTTCGACAAAGCGATCCGCTGTCAGCTGCGGACGGTTCAAGTACCCGCGCGCCACTTGCACGCCGCCAAGGTACATCTCGCCAGCCACGCTCACCGGAACCGGTTCGCCTGACGCGTCGAGCAAGTAGATCTGCGTATTCGCAATCGGGCGGCCGATTGGAACCACATCGCCCTGCGTATGCGTATCGCGACCATCGCTGACATAGGTACTGCAGCCCACCACGTTTTCGGTCGGACCGTACTCGTTGATCACTACCGCCGCCGGCAACACGCGCTCGCGGAACTTGACCAGACAGCGACGCGTCAGCTGCTCACCGCCAACCACCAGCACATGGGCGGTCGACGTCAGTGGTCCGCTGGCGAGATGCGCCAGAGCGTCCAGATGCGCCGGGGTCAGCTTGAAAAGCCACGGCTCAGACTGTTGGCAGTAGGACAGCAGTTGCGTCAGGCATTCATGACTGTCCTCTGGCAACAGCACGATTGGTTTGCCACTCAACCACGACGTCATCAGCGTTGTCACCGTCGCGTCGAAGCCGAACGGCGTGGCGACCAGTGCGCCGCTTATGCCGTCGTGCAGATACTGCGCGGACGCGTGCTCAAGGTAATTTACCAGCCCCTGATGGTGCACCATCACGCCCTTCGGTTGGCCGGTGGAGCCGGAGGTGTAGATCACATAAGCCAGATGTTGCGGCGTCAGGGCGTCGACCACAGGGTCATGCACAGGCTGCGACGACGACGAATCGTCGTCGAGCACCAGAACCGTCAGGCGCGTCGTTGCCCGCACTCGTTCGCTCAGCGTCGACTGCGTCAGCAGTGCGATCGGCGCGCTGTCATCAAGCATGTACGCCAGTCGCTCAGCCGGATAGCTTGGGTCCAGCGGCACATACGCCGCACCGGCCTTGAGCGTGCCAAGTAGCCCGATCAGCATCGCCGGGCTGCGTTCAACGCAGATCGCCACGCGGTCGTCGGGCTGGACTCCGAGTGCGATCAGGCGATGTGCGAGCTGGTTGGCGCGGCGATTCAGTTCGCCGTAGCTCAGCGTACTTTCACCGCACACCAGTGCTGGCGCGTCGGCGTTCCTGCGCACCTGCTGCTCGAACAACGCATGAGCCACCAGATCGTGCGGGTAAGGTTTCTGAGTAGCATTGAAGCCGCTCACCACCTGCTCGCGTTCGGTCGCCGACAACATCGGCAAGCGACTGACGCGCTGCGTGTCGTCCGCGGCCATCGCAGTCATCAGCGTCGTCCACTGCGCCATCATCCTCTCGATGGTGGAGCGGTCGAAAAGATCAGTGGCGTACTCCAACTCGCCGCTGAGCTCTGCCTCGCCACCGTCGCCGAAGAACAACCCCAAATCGAAGTGAGACTTGTAGTACAGCAAATCCATCTGCGTCAGCTCGACACCCGGCAACGCGAGCGTGCCGCCTCTGGGCGTATTATCCAAGGTCAACATCGCCTGGAAGAGCAGGTTGTGGCTCAGGCTGCGCTCTGGCTGCAACGCCTCGACAACCTGCTCGAACTGAAGGTCTTGGTGCGCGTAGCCGCCCAACGTGGTTGCCTTGATCTGCGCCAGTAACTCGGCCACGCTTGGGTCAGCTTCCATACGCACGCGCAGCGCCAGCGTGTTGAGGAAAAATCCGATCAGCGGCTCAGTCTCGGAATGCTGTCGATTTGCCACCGGCGTTCCGATCACGACCTCGTCCTGTTGGCTCAAGCGTGTCAGCAACACCGACCAGCCAGCGAGCAACGTCATGAACATCGTGGTGCCGTGACGCTTGGACATCGCGCGCAGCGCCGTGGTCAGCTCGGTCGACAGGAGCAACGGCAGGCGATCGCCGTTGTAGCTTTGCTGTGGAGGACGCGGACGGTCAGTGCCCAGTTCCAGCAATGCCGGCGCACCGCCCAGGTGCTCGCGCCAATACTCCACTTGTCCATCCAGTACCGGACCCTGCAACCACTGTCGCTGCCATGCTGCGTAGTCCGCATACTGCACCGCCAACGCCGGCAGCGGGTCCGGCTGACCTTGACAGAAAGCGCTGTAAAGCGCCTTTACTTCACGCAGCAACACGCCAAGCGACCAGCCATCGGTAACGATATGGTGCTGAGTCAACAGCAACACATGCTCGTCCTGGGCCAAGCGCAACAGGCGACCGCGTACCAACGGGCCCGTGGTCAGATCGAACAGCTCGTGGGCTTCGTTGACACTGTGCTCAGCAACAACGAGCTTTTGCGTGGCTGGATCGAATGCGCTCAAATCGTGATAGGCCAGCGAGAAGCCACGATCTTCCGGCGCGATCACCTGCGTCGGCACACCACCAACGCTGACAAAGATGGTGCGCAGGTTCTCGTGCCGCGCGACGATCCGGTCAAGTGTCGCCTGCAGCACTTCGCGATTGAGCGTGCCGCTCATGCGCAGCGCCATCGGCATGTGATACGCCGCGCCGGCGGCATGATCGAGTTGATCCAGCAGCCACAGCCGTTGCTGTGCCATGGAAAGCAACAACGGTGCACCACGGTCTGCCGGAAGAATTGGCGAGAGCGCGAGCTGGGCAGTTCCGGCCAGACTCTGCGCCATGCTTGAAACCGTTGGCTGGGCGAATACATCGCGCAGAGCCAGCTCGACTCCGAGCATCTCGCGCAGGCGTATCACCAATTGCACGGCGAGCAACGAGTGCCCACCCAGTTCGAAGAAGTGGTCGTTGCGGCCGACCCGCTCCAACCCCAGCAGTTCCTGCCAGATCTGTGCGATCGCCTGCTCCACT
>JAWXCG010000280.1:0-9690 GCA_034440555.1 Pseudomonadota bacterium | reverse complement strand
TTTCCGGACTGAGCGCGCTGCTCACAAGTAGCAACGCGGAATCGCAATGACCACAATCCGCCGCGATCAACACGGCTTGGGTATGACGTCGCAGCGCGCGCGCGATCGCCTGATCGAGCGATTGCGCGTCGAGGGCATTCGCGACCAGCGTGTGCTCGATGTGATGCGCAATCTGCCGCGGCATCTTTTTGTGGATGAGGGACTGGAATCACGTGCTTATGAGGATTCGGCATTGCCGATCGGGCTGGGTCAGACCATTTCCCAGCCGTGGATTGTGGCGCGCATGACCGAGCTGGTGATTGAAGTCAATCCACGCCGCGTATTGGAGATCGGTACCGGTTCCGGATATCAGGCAGCGGTGCTGGCGCACCTCGTCGAGGGTGTGTTCAGCGTTGAACGTATCGAGTCACTGCTGCGCGTCGCGCGCAAGCGATTTCGTGCGCAGAAGCTTGAGAACATCCGTACCCGACATCAAGACGGGCATCTGGGTTGGCCCGAGGAAGGGCCGTTCGACGCCATCATCGCCACTGCTGCAGGCGATGCGGTGGCACCGGCGCTGCTTGCGCAGTTGGCGCAGGGCGGCGTGCTGGTTGCACCGATCGGCAATGCCAAGGAGCAAAAACTCGTGCGTGTGCGCAAAATTTCAGACGCAGCGGGTCAGCCGGACTATGAGCAGCAGGTGTATTGCGCTGTGAGCTTTGTGCCGCTGCTGCGGGGCATCGTCTGATGGCCCTGTTTGCACCGCTTTACGATCGTGCGATGCGCTGGTCGGTGCATCGAAATGCGCCGCGCTATCTCGCCGTGCTGAGTTTTTGCGAAGCGATTTTTTTTCCGATCATGCCGGAGGTTATGCTGGCACCGATGGCCCTGGCGCAGCCCAAGCGCTGGCACTGGTTTGCGTCGATCAGTCTGTTCTGGTCGATGCTTGGCGGACTCGTTGGTTACGCGATTGGGCATTGGGCGATTGATCTGATTACCCCGTGGCTGGTCGATCTGGGTTACGGCGAACGTTTCGAGCAGATCAAGCAAGTGGCTCGCGACGAGGGTTTCTGGTTGTTGCTGATTGGTGGATTCGCACCAGTTCCGTTCAAATTGCTGACCCTTGCCTCGGGGGCAGTGTCGATGCCGCTGCTGCCATTCATTGCGGGCGCGTTGATCGGGCGCGGTAAGCGTGTCTATCTGGTGACGGGTGTGATCCGCTTGGGCGGACCCAAAGCCGAGGCGTGGTTGCGACGCAATGTCGAACGTGTCGGTCTCGCGTTTCTGGTGTTGGCGCTGCTGGTAGTGGTGGCGTTCAAATTCTGGCCACGGGGCTGAGCGACAATGCGGTCATGAACAGCAACCTGTTGCGGCCCGAGTGTGCCGGCTTGAACGAATCTATTGGGATGGGCGCAGGTGCGGGCTTGCGCCTGAGCGTCCGGCGCGAAACGCTACTGCGGCATTTAGTATTCGCAACGTTCGTCACAGACTTGTTGTGTCGACACAAGTCACTCGTGCATCGATCCTTGCGAGTTGCCGCGTTATTGGCAACTTGCATTGGCATGCTGGTGTTCGCCAGCGGATGCGGCGTGTCACCGCGGGTTCGCGTGCAGCCAATGTCGGATGCTTCAACGCCCAGGCACAAGCCGCCATCCGACGCGGCACGGTCGGTGCCAGCGACTGCGCTGCACCGGGTGGTCAGGGGCGACACACTTTATTCCGTCGCATTCCGCACCGGGCTGGATGTGCGCGACCTGATTGCCTGGAACCAGATTGTCGCGCCTTACACCATTTATCCTGGTCAACTGCTGCGCTTGCAGTCGAGGCCGAACGTGTCGCCGTCGGCAATGTTGACGTCGAGCGCGTCCGCGGTCACCGCGAAGCCAATCACTCCGACCAGCTCAGCCGCGACAACTGCGATGACTGCAATGCCAAAAGCGAGCGTGCGCCCGACACTACTGGGTGCGCAGGCGGTGATCGACCATTCGCAACCGGCGCAGGTCGAAGCGCTTGACGCATCGCCTGGCAATGCACCGACAGCTGCGAACACGGTGGTCCGGCCACTTGCCGGGTCGGACTCGAGCGTGGCGTCGATGGGGCGGCCTCAGCCCGGGTCACTCATCGCCGCCATCGGCGCACCGCCGCAGTCGACGCCGGCTGCAGGTCAGCGCGCCTCACCTGGATTCAATAGCGTCCCGCCGGTGGCGAAGGTACCGCTCGCAGTAGCGCTGTCTGCGCCGCCGCCGGCTGCTGCACTGGTGACGTCTGCCCCCACCACGGCGGCGATGATTGACCGCTCCGCACCCAGCCAGAGTCGCGAGGGAATTCAATGGCGTTGGCCGACTTCCGGCACTTTGCTCGGCAGGTTCGTCGCGGGTGATCCGACCCAGCAGGGCATCGACATCGGCGGATCGCTGGGACAACCCGTGCTTGCAGTGGCGGCTGGCGAAGTGGTCTACAGTGGCAACGGCCTGCTCGGCTATGGCGAGATGATTATTGTGCAGCATTCTGCCGATTACCTCAGCGCATATGGACACAACCAGCGACGATTGGTGGCCGAGGGCGCCAAGGTCCAGGCTGGGCAAGTGATTGCGGAAATGGGGCAACGCGGCAGTCAGGTCATGCTGCACTTTGAGGTTCGTCGTCGCGGCAAACCGGTCGATCCACTCGCCTATCTGCCGCCGCGCTAAGCAGGATTGCGATGTCCATCAAACCAAAATCAGACCTGTCGCCCGAAGAACTGCTGCTTCTGCTCGGCGATGTAACGCGCGAGCCGGATCGCGCGCAGCGTGATTCCACTACTGCCTACTTGAATGAGATCGGACTCATTCCTCTGCTCAGTGCGGCACAGGAAGTGGCGACCGCGCGCGCGCTGCGCGCCGGTGATGCAGGTGCGCGCGATCGATTGATCGTGTCGAATCTACGCCTTGTGGTGAGCGCTGCACGCCACTATGGCGGCCGTGGGTTGCCGTTGCTGGAGCTGGTCGCAGAGGGCAATCTTGGACTGATTCGTGCGGTGGAAAAGTTCGATCCCGAACGCGGCTTCCGTTTTTCCACCTACGCCATGTGGTGGATTCGGCAGGCGATAGAATTTGCCCTGATGCGAACGCGCGCGGTGCGCGTGCCGGTGCACGTGTTGCGCGAGTTGGCGACGCTGCTGCGGGCAAGTCGCGAGCTTGCTGGCGACGGACGGCCCGCGACATTGGACCAGTTGGCTCGACACCTGGGCAAACCGGTGGACGAAATCGCGCGGCTGTACCGGCTCAACGAGCGCGTCGAATCGCTCGATGCCACGCGCTCAGACGAAGACGATCGACTGCTGGGAGAGATGATCGCTGCGGACTCGGATGATCCCGCGGTGGCTATCGACGAGGCACCGCCGGAGCATCGCCTCGAGGAGTGGTTGAGCACATTGAACGCGCGACAGCGCGAGGTCATTGAGCGCCGCTTCGGCCTCAACGACCATGGCGCTCAATCCCTGGCTGAGGTGGCCGAAGTGTTGGGCGTGTCGCGCGAACGAGTGCGCCAGATTGAAGTGGGTGCGCTGCAGCGGCTACGCAAATTCAGCGGTTGCTGAAACGCAACGGGCCGCTCACGCAGCCCGTTGCCACACCAGTCGAGCCGTGATCACTGCACCAGGAATTCGGCGCGGCATCCACGATCAACCCAGATCGCATCGCGGTCGTAACCCCAGGTGTAGCCCTCGGTGCACTCGCTGCGACTGATTTGACGGTTGAGTTCCACACCGTGCGTTGTGTTGGCAGGGCAATAGGCGCGTTGGCGCCCGACCGATTCACACAATATCAGGCGAGGTTGCGGTACATACACGATGGCAAATTCGCCACGGCAGCCGTTACTCACCCAGATGCCGCGGCGGTCATAGCCCCAGGACTGGTCAAGCACGCAGGGTGCCTTGCTGATTCTACGTGTCAGATCAACGCGAGAAGAGCCGATCTGCGCCGGGCAGAACTGCTGGCGTCCGCCCTCGGAGCGGCAGGTGATCGTGCCTGGATACTGACCCTGGCCTGGGCCCGCGCCTCCATGTGGCGGCAGATTCGGCGGATAGCCCCCGGTTCCGCGCAGCAGTTCAAATTCAGCCCGGCAACCGTGATCAACCCAGACACCATGATTGTCGTAGCCCCAGCTCTGTCCCTCAACGCATTCGTTTCGACTGATCTGGCGCACCAGCGCAACCCCTCCGCGCGTGCCCACTGCACAATGCGCACGACGGCCATCGCGCGATTCGCAGACGAAAACTTCGCCTTGATGGTCGGGTCTGGGCAAGGGAGTCGAACTGCCACCGCCGCGACCGATTTCAAATTCTGCCCGACATCCGCCGCTGATCCAGATGCCATCGTTCTGGTAGCCGAAGGTGCGCCCTTCGAAGCAGCGATTGCGCGAGATTTCGCGCACCAGACGCACGCCGCGATGGGTGTCGGCACGACAGAAACTTTCCTGATTGTTCGGCGACTCACAGACAATCAAGGCGTAAGTTGTCTGTTTGGCTATGGGCTGAGCGAGCAGCGCCGGAGCCGGCAGCAACGCTGTAGAGCCGATCAAAAGCGCAGCGATCAGGCGTTTCATCCGCGAACCTCCTTGCGATGGGTGACTGATTGTGCGCCGAGTTTGCCCAAGCATCAACGTGATCCGCACAGAGTGTGATCTGCACAGCGAAAGTCAGAAATATCCCGATCAATGTTGGACAAAGCTGGTGACGCCAAGGGCGGCAAGGGCAGGTCGCAGCGCGCGGTTCATAAAAACGGCCGCGCAGTCACTCCGTGGGCGTGCCCAGTTCAATCTCGTCAATGCCGACGTATTGATTGATGGCATGCACGCAGGCATCAACTGCCGGCGCCAGCATGGGTGAAAACAATTGCTCGCGGTCGATGCGCTCCATCCAGCCAAAGATGCTATGGCGCAATTGTTCCGCGGTACGCGCGTTGGCCAGAGTGTCAGCAAGAATGCGCCGAAATTCGCTCGGTGTGGGATTCGCGGCAATCGCGTCGAACAGGCCGGAGAACGCGCCAAGCAACGCCCGCGCATCCTGGCCCAGGCCGTAGTCTTCGGGGCGATAATCAAAGCGGCCGCCTGACGCGTCAGCCCAAATGCGATAGGACAAATGCGCCAGCGAATGGTAGATCGCCTGTTCCGAGATCAGCACCAGCAACAGATGACGCTGGTTGGCTCGCACCGAGGCGTTGGCCGTATTCCACTCGCAAGTTTGCACGAACTGGAACAGGCGCAGCTGCTCGCGAAAATCAGCGGCCTGAAGCTGATCCAGAATCAGCACGCAACGCTCGGCCTCGCTGAATGCGCAAGCCTCCAGCACCACGCGCTCGAACTGGCTGAGCGCTGGCTCGTTGCTGCTGATCGCGTCCTCACCTGGTGTGACTTGAACCGGTGCCGGCGGCGGCACGGGCAAGGAGAAGTCCAGGTAGAGAATGCGCGGGTAGGCGAGGGCATTGGCCAGCGCGCTCGCCAGTGCGGTTTTGCGTCGCCCGGATTCGCCCGCAATCTGCAGGCAGCGCAGATGATCGATGCGTGCTTGAAATAAAGAACGAACCTGGAACTCATAGTCGTCGTTCGACTCGAAGCCATGTTCGGCGAGTTGTTGGCGAAGTCCCATCGGCTAGTGCTCTGTAGAGCGGGATAGCCCCGCTGCTCTTGGTTCGATTCCGGTGTCGCAGAGCGCGGCCTGGGCTGCTGCTCTTGCTCAAATCAATCAACGATCGAGCGCAGCGCAGCAAGCCCCACTGTGCTTCAAGCTGCGGCCTGGATTGGTGCCTCAACGACACGAGGGCCTTCGATCAGCGCCTGCCGCACACCTGTGATGATCAGATCGACTTCGGCCGATGTGATCTCAAAATGCGGCGTGAAGCGCAGCGAGTTGATGCCGCCGTGGATCACGCCAAAGCCGCGCTCACGCATGAACTCTTCGGTGCTGCCGGCGCCGTAGCACTTGAATTGCTTGCCGAGCTCGCATGAGAACAGCAGTCCGGTGCCTTGCACGCCGGTAATCATGCCGGCCGGCAGCTCTTTGCTGAGTGCGTTGAGCTTGTCGAGGAATTCCTGCCCACGCTGGCGGATATTGGCGCGAATCTGCGGCGTCAGGTCGGCCAATACCGCACAGGCCACATCCATAGCCCGCGGATTGGTGGTCATCGTGTTGCCGTAGACGCCCTTGCGGTAAAGCCCGGCCGTGCGCTCGTTGACCGCCAGCACCGAAAGCGGATATTGACCGGCATTCAGCGCTTTGGAATAAGTTTCCATGTCTGGCGCTTCCAGGCCTTCGTAGCCGGGATAGTCGATGACGGAAAGCACGCCATGCGCGCGCAGGCCAGCTTGGATGGAATCGATCAGCAACAGTGCGCCGTGGGCGCGGGTCAGCTCGCGCGCCACCGCATAAAACGCGGGCGGCACAGCACGCCCCGGGTCGCCCTCACCCATGACCGGTTCGAGGAACAGAGCCTCAATGAACCAGCCGTTTGCGTCTGCATCGGCAAACGCTTTGCGCAGTTGCTCGATGGAATACGGGTCGATGGTGATCAGACTGTCTTCGTTGCGAAAGCTTGCCAGATGCTGGGTATAAGCCTTGCGACTGGAATCGGAATAGATGGACGGGCGCTCGGTGCGGCCGTGGAAAGCGCCTTTCATCGCCATGCGTTTGATCGTGCGGCCGGCATAGCGGCCACCCGGATCCGTCATCAGCTTGGCGTTGACGTCGGCGATGCGGCAGGCCAGCGACACCGATTCAGAGCCCGAATTCAGGCAAAGGAACTTGGTGTACGGACAGCCGCCGCGGGTGTGCCCGAGCTCCGCACGCAACGCGCGCGTCAGGCGCAGTTGGCCAAGGTTGGGCGTCATCACATTGGCCATCACCTGCGGGCGGCTCATCGCAGCCAGCACGCGCTCGGGCGTGTGTCCGAAGCCCAGCATGCCGTAGCCACCGGAGTCATGAACAACTCCGCCTTTCAGCGTGATCACCCATGGACCGCGCCCGGCCAGGGCGACGTAGGGATTGATCGCGTCATCCGAATAAAAATTGATGAAGCCTTCCTGCATGAGATGAATCTGCGCGGACTCGTCGAGCTCAAGCAGTTCGGGCATCTCCGCTTGCAGCGCTACAAAAGCCGCATGCGCCGCGTCGATGGCCGCCACCAGCTGGGTGTCGTGGCTCAGAAACTGCATAATCGTGGCGTCGTCGAGTCCGGCGGTGCGAATCTGCCCGCCGCTCTGGCGCATGGTCTGAAGTTTTTGCATTGCGTTCATTGTGGGCTCCCGCCGGATCTTCAATCAGGCTTTTAAATCAGTGGCTTGGAATATTTGTACATGCTAGCAGTGCGAATCGGCGGCCGTAACCCCTCAGCGTTTGACATTTGTCATGACAGCCGCTTGACGCTGCCAACTGAGGGCGTCGTCGTCTCTTGGGTAAGGTGGTTCTGTGGTTCGTGCAGAGGCCGTTCCACGTTGACCTGCTGGAGTGCTGAAGTGTTAGATCATGCCAATGCGCGTCGCGACCTACGGCCAAATCTTCGACATATTAATTTACCGTTGGGCTTTGGCCCGATGCTGGTGATGATTCCCCTTTACTATCTGTTTTGCTCGGCAGAAGTCGACTCCTCATTTGTGCTCGCCGGCCTCGAGTCGGCCGCAATCTTGTGCGCATTCGGCGCTAGTCTTGCGTTCTTGCGGGTCAATTCAATGCGTCGGGCGGTTTCATGAGCAATCGCGTATTTTCGTTTTCCATTCGGGGCCGTTTTCGGCTGCTCGAAAGCTGGTTTCGGCAGCGTCTGCTGCCACCGGTTCTGGCGCCCGGCGCGATGCCGTTTTTTTCACTCAGTTATTTGGTGATGCTGTTTCTGCCGCTGCTGCTTGGCCCCAAAGCCACTTTTTTTTGGGCGCCGACGCTGGCTTCAGTTGCACTGTTTTTGCCGGTGTATTTCCATTTTTACTGGGCACGCGGCTGGCGTCGGATCGGCTCACTGGTGCTGATGTCGCTGCTCGGCGTGGCGCTGATGCCTTACAACATATTTGCGCATACTTACCTGATCTATGGTGCGGTGCTCGCAGCATTCCTGCCCTGGCGGCAGATGCTGGGCGTCTTTGCCTTTGGCCAGTTGGCGTTTGTGGCTGGCCTCTCAATGCTGGGGATTCCGCTGTTGCCGGCATTGACCATGACGACGATCTCTGGCGGCATGGCTGCGTTGGGTAATCGGGTCTGGCTCAACTACGCCCGAAAAAACGTGGCGCTGCGCTTGTCACAGGAAGAAATGGGACGAATGGCGGCGATGGCCGAACGTGAACGCATCGGCCGCGATCTGCATGATCTGCTCGGTCACACATTGTCGGTGATCGCGCTTAAATCCGAACTTGCAGGTCGGCTGATGGCGCGTGACACCGAGGCGGCGCGCCGCGAGATCAATGAGGTGCAGGCAGTTGCCCGCAACGCCCTCAGCGAAGTGCGGCGTGCAGTCAGCGGAATGCGCTCGCACGGTGTGCTGGCCGAATGTGCAAGTGCGCGCGTCGCGCTGGAGTCGGCGCAGGTGCATTTTGAATACGAGGCCGAAGCGATGACGTTGGCGCCCGAGATCGAATCGGTGTTGGCCTTTGCACTGCGCGAGGCGGCGACCAACGTGATCCGACATGCGCAGGCCCATCGAGCGCGGGCACAGCTGCGCCTGGTCAGCGGTGGGCAGGTGTGCCTGCAATTTGAAGACGATGGCCGCGGTGGTGTGCGCGTCGAAGGCAACGGCATTGCCGGCATGCGCGAGCGACTGGCCGAAGTCGGTGGCACGCTGGAAGTGGAGTCGCCCCCTGGCGCGGGCACCCGTCTGATCGTCACCACGCCGATCGACCTTCCGGAGCCCTTTGGATCGGGCTCCGAATCGGTTGAGAAGCTGCGTCTGGTGGCTTCGCGATGATCCGCGTATTTCTGGCCGAAGACCAGTTGATGGTGCGCGGCGCGCTGGCCGCGTTGCTCAGTCTGGAATCCGACATCGAAGTGGTCGGCAGTGCCGGGGACGGTGAAGAGGCGTGGCAAAGCATTCGATTGCTGCGGCCGGATATCGCGCTCACTGACATCGAGATGCCCAAGCTGACCGGGCTGGAATTGGCCCAGCGCATTCGCGACAGTGCGATGCCGTGCAAGGTGGTGATCCTGACCACGTTTGCACGCCCTGGGTATCTGCGACGAGCGCTGGAGTCTGGCGCCAGCGGTTACCTGCTCAAGGATTCGCCGGCGGAAAAGCTGGCTGATGCATTGCGCAAAGTGCATCGTGGTGGCCGTGCTGTGGATCCGGAACTGGCGGTGGACGCTTGGAGCGAATCTGATCCGCTCAGTGATCGCGAACGCCAGGTGCTGCGTTTTGCCGGCGAGGGCATGCAGGCCAATGACATCGCAGAAAAGCTTGGCCTTACCCACGGCACCGTGCGCAACTATTTAAGCGAGGCAATTGGCAAGCTCGGTGTCGAGAATCGCATCGAGGCCTACCGTGTTGCGCGGCAAAAGGGTTGGTTGTAACCAGATTCCTGCGGGCACGGCGTGATCTTCCAGGGCAACAACTCCGACGTCTTTCAATCTCGGGACCCCCAAGCGTAAATAAGACGTCGCGCCAAGGTAAGCGTCCGCCACAGCGCATCTACCGGATAGCTTCCTGGTCTGTTGAAGTGGCTTAGGGGTTGATGGGCGCAGTCCAGTGATGTGGGAGCAGT
>JAWXCG010000279.1:0-6016 GCA_034440555.1 Pseudomonadota bacterium | reverse complement strand
GACCAGGTGTGGGCCGATGTAAATCGGTGTGGTACCGGTGTTGGTGTATGGCTTTTGCATTGCAGTTCTCCGTGCATGCGCGGCTTAAGCCGCGCATGCGTTGCGGGGCTTCAGGGTTAGATCGCGGCGCGTGCGGTTGCGCTGTACAACACCAGGCTGGTGCTGTGGCCACGCAGCGCCGGCGGAACGTGCAACGAGCTGAACTCGGTGCCGTACGCACCGCGCACGCCAATCGGGCGGCCTGTCGAATCCATCTTCTCGAACGGCGCACCCAGGCTGAATGCCTTCTGGATCGTGTACCGCAGCAATCCGCGTTCGCTGATCAAGACGCGGTCTTCAGCCATGTCATTGCCAGGCGCGTTGGTCTTCCACGTGCCCAGGCCTTTGATCACGCCCATATCGCCGGTCTGCAGCAGCGTCATGTCCGCGCGACTGCGATTCAGCTCGAAGTGCTCGGCATTCGACAGGCTGTCGTGCGCGGTCACCGCCATCAGCGCGAAGTTGGGCTCCACGTAACGGTCTTGACTAAGTCGCGCCTTGCGCAGGCCGAAGGCCTGCAGCGCAAGCGACATGCGTTGCGCCAGATTGAGCGCACCCAGATCAGTGTCAAACAGCGCAACGTTGGTGGCACGGCTGTACGCAATCGTGGTGGCGGTTGCGCCCGTGGGGGTCTGGACGACGCCGAGCTGATTGACGATCTGGAACGTGCCAATGTTCCAGTTGATCATCCGCCAGTAGTTGCCGGCCGCCTGCGTGCCGCTGCCGTTGTACTCGAGTAGCGTCACGGTGTTCAACACCACCACAATCAGGTGCTCGGCCGTACCGGTAGTGTTGCCTTGCAGGTCGCGCGGCTGATATGGGCGCACGATCGGGAAGTTGACCGTTTTGAACACGGACTCCGCACCCGTCGCCTGCGCGATGAACGATTCAGCCGCTACCGCGACAGCGCCATACGCATCAGACGATCGCTGCCACTCGTTGGTGGCCTTTCGCGTGATGATTTCACGCTGGTACCGAGCGGCTGCAGACACCGATTCTGCGAAGGCGTCGTAGTTGATCTGGCCGCTGTTACGCGTGAAGTTTTCAACCTCCAGCGTCACATCGATGGCCAGCTTCACCGGCTCGATGTACGCAGTGCTCAGTGCCTGCACCACGCCCACGGAGTTGATGCCCTGGCCTTCGTACACGCGGCCTTCGTTGGTGATGCCGCTGATATCGCGGTTGGTGTACGGGATTTGATGAACGGGCCCAGCGGACGCGTCCACGTTGGTGGTCAGCAGGAACAGCATATTCATGTCGCTTAGCGATTCACGGATCACCTCGCGCTGATAGCTGACCGGAATAGCAGCGTCGCTGATTGTGGTTTCGCCGGCAAGGCAACGTGCCTCGGCATGCAGGCGCTGCGCGTTGTCTGCGTCGAACTGCGCCAACACCTTGCGCGCAAACGGGTGCAGGTCCTTCTCGTCTGACAGGCGCAACTTGCCGTTACCGAACGCCGCACTGTCTTTGAGCTTGACGCGAATGTCGTCCGACAATTTGCGGATGCTGTTGCTCTCGTCGGTCGAGATGCGCACGCTGCCACTGGGCTGCACGTAGCCGATGGACGCCAGCTGCCGGCTCGCCTCGAGCTTGTTGCCCAGGGCAATTTGCTGGGCGGCAAGCGCCTTCACCTGATCTGCAGTGGATGCAGCGGTCACCAGTGTGCTTGCTTCGCTCAGCAGCTTCTTTGTGGGCTCGCTCAGGCCAGCGGCCGCGGCGATGGCATCGTTGAACACCTTGAGGTTGCTGGCCTGCGTCTCGCTCAACTTGCGGGCGTCTGCGGCGGCGGTGGTGCGGTCCTCGGCCAGCATGCGCGCCACATCGGCGGCAGTCAGCCCCGTGGGTGCGCTGATCGACAACTGCACGTTGCCGCCTGCTGCCTTGATCGACTCAGCGGTCGCGGCGAATTGGTCGGCGAGCGCCTTGTGCCCAGTTTCGTCGTCTTCTCCCAGTGACTTGCTGGCAGTGCCGTAGGCTTCGGCGAGGTTCTTGGCAATCGACTCGGCCATGCCGAGTTTCATCAAACGGTCGTACAGCGCTTTCTGGCGTGCGTTCATGGCGGCTTGGGCCTCTTCATGGAGTTGGCGGGCGAGCTCGGGGTGCATCAGCACCGGGTGCATCGCGTCGGATTCGGAAAGTTGGATCGGGTCCAGGCGTTTGATCACTGGCCTATTGGTCAGGCCGGCGCCCAGCAAGGTGGGTCCGTGGCGCGTTTGCTTTTCGTTGTCGCGCCAGTCTTCGTGGTACTCGGCCGACAAGTAGCGGAAGCCACGCTTCTTGATCGCGTCGATGCCAAAGTCGGTGAACTCGACCTCAGCGCGCAGACGATTGCCATCCACAGAAAGTGATATCACGCTCGCTGCCGCGCCGTCGGCGGGCTGGTGCGAAACGTCGATGAAAATGTCGGTGCCAACTACTTTGTTCTGGAAGTTGCGCACCATGCTCAGCAGCATCTCGCGGCTGATGCTGAAGCTGCCGTAGCGCGGGTCGCTGAACTCGCCAGTGCGCGTTAGCGTCACGGTTTGTCTGCGCCGGTCAGCCGTCGGCTCGGAAGCTGGCGGCAGGCTGCTCAGCAGCCGAACCGTGCGTGCGTCTTCGCCTAGCGCCAGGCGGATGTGTCGGGCTTTGTGCACTGTTGTTGGCGGCCGTGCTGGAACACGGACGCCCCGCTGCTTCGAGTGCGCCAGACACTACGCACGCAGTGTTTGCCAAACTACGGGACTCGCGGCGCTAGGCGGCGGCGCGGTCTTTCTTGCGGCGGTGGGGCGGGCTGATTTCGCCGGCGGGCGCTTGTGCGCCGTTTGATTTCGGACTTTCAATTCCGACCAACACGATGGAATGCTGGCGCGGCGAGAATTCACAAGTTAAAAGCGAACCTCAATAGTGCGAGAATCCGTGCCACGAGGGGGGATATTCATGAAAAGACTTTTTACGGAGCAAGAATGCGATGCGGCCATCAAGGGGGCGCAGGTAGCCGTAAGCATGGTCACCCAGTTGCGTGATTTTCTCGCCGAGCTGCCACAGCTCACCGACTACGAACCCAAGTTCAAGGGCACGAATGTAGTTTATCCGGACCTTGAAAGTGAGGATTTCGCATGGGCCTTGCCGATCATCTTCGTAGTGCATGCGCGGCGCTATGCGCTTGCTACGCGGCACGTTTGGGAACTGGCGACGCAGACGCGAATACTCGCGACCGAGGTGTCTATTGTTCCAGTTGACCCGGCCGAGGAAGCCGTCCCGCTGGTCTCGTTTGTGTTTACACCGGATGGGCGCGGGCGATTCATCGGCGATGCATCTCGCGAAACATCACAGATTCGTCGCAGTGCCTTCAAGACGCGCTTCGTGGGCCTAATGATCGCCAACGCGCAGCAGCGCATTGCGGAGCTGCGCGATTAACTGGCGGGTTCGGATTCCGGCAATAGCAGCCCTAAAGATTCCAGGCACAAAAAAGCGCCGGCATCGGTGATGGGCGCTGGTGCGCCTTGGTGTTCTGACTTTCAAATCCGACCTGCGCTATTGAGTACAGGCGCAATCAGCTTACGCCCGAGAAAAACGAACCTAAAGCGTGAGAGAATCCGCGCCACATAGCGGCACGGCGCTAGGCCCAGGTGCGGATCACCAGTTCAGCGGCGGGTTTGGACTTCGCTCCGCCGCCCAGCGTGTAAGTGGTTTTCACCGCTGACTGAGGGAAGCCGGCGAACAACTTTCGAGTGTCTGGATGATCGTTGATGGTCATCATCGCCTTGCCTTTCAGACCTGCCAGCACCTTGGCCAGCGCCTCGTACTGTGCCCAGGCGAAGGCAACGCCATAGCCTTCGGTTTTCCAGTAGGGCGGATCGCAGAAAAAGAAAGTGTCAGGTCGATCGTAGCGAGTCATGACGTCTTGCCAGCCGAGGTTCTCAATCGTGACGCGTGCACGTCGCAGGTGCGCTTCGCTTAGGTCCTCTTCGATCCGCAGCAGATTGATGCGGGCCGGTGCTGTGGCGCTGTAACCGAACGTCTGACCGCTGACCTTGCCTCCAAACGCGCTGCGCTGCATAAAGTAGAAGCGGGCCGCGCGCTGCACATCGGTTAGGGTTTCCGGAACGGTGGATTTGTTCCAGTCCCACATCTGGCGGCTATTCAACGCCCAGCGGAATTGCCGCACTAGCTCGTCCAAGTGGTGGCGCACAACGCGGTACAGGTTGCAAAGTTCGCCGTTGATGTCGTTCAGTACCTCGGCCTTGGATGGTTCTTTCGCGAACAGCATGGCAGCGGCACCCGCGAACGGTTCCACGTAGCACACGTGCTCGGGGAACATCTTCAGTAGCTGCGGTGCCAGCCGGCGCTTTGAGCCTGGCCACGGAATCATGGGCGCTGCGCGATAGTGGTCCACTGGAATGGTCCTGCGGCCGAGAGGCCTAGACCATAGATATCGCCAATGTGGCCAAACCACGGGCCGCGGTGCGCAATGCGCGGCTCGGTCAAGCTCCATTCAGCGCGTTTTTTCCTGCGGCAACCGGCCAGGTTTTCGCGCTGGTTGAGTATGCGCCGATGCTATGCCCGTCGAAGTTAGGGCGTTACTCGTCCGGGCAGCGGTACGCCTCACCCGAAGCATGCTGGCCAGCATTGTTGATGTAGACCACATTGCCGCCGGCTTTCGCTGTTTTGTTCTGCAGCGTTTTTTCGGTGTTCGAATCCGCGAGGCCTTGGCCAGCGGCGCCGCCCCAGCCCGATGTGGCTTTTACGTTGGTGATGAACGTGCAACTCGCCACCACATCCGATCGCGTGGTGATGCGCACCGCTTCACCGGCCGGCGTCATCGACACACAGCCTGCCAGCCCGACCAACGCCCCAAGCATCGCCATCGTGTAATTGCGCATACGCCCCTCCGGTTGTGGAGGGCAAAGCCTAGCGCCCCAGCCGTTGCCGCACCACCGCCCAGGTTGCCCGTAGTTCACCCTCTTGCAGCTCGCCCGCTGCAAACGCGCGCTGCTTGCGCTGCCCACCCAGTACCCCTACCTGCGTGTTCTGCGGCTGGCTGCGGATCCACTCGAACGCGCTTTGCCTGCCGTTGCGGTCGTTCTCGGTGATCTCATCGGCAAACACGTACGTGAGGAAGCTAAGCGTTTGTGGGTGCGCGGGGTAGGGGTGGGCAGTGAGCGGATACACGCCTGCGCCAAGGCCGTGCAAGTTGGCTTGGGCGTGCATGTCGCACACATCCACGCGCGGGTGCAGTGGGCTCAGCTCGAACCGCACGCCCACCACATCGTCATCCAGCGCGCCGGCGCCAACGAACGCCTCGGTGAACGCGCGGTTCATCTCAGTGCGCAACACGCGCTCGTAAATAAATCGCTGGCTGTTTTCACTCGCGGTCAGGCTGCGGCGCACAAGCTCCTTCAGGTTTTTGGCTGTGCCTGCTTCCATTGCGGACGTGGTGTCGATCAGCAGCGGCTTGCCGCCGGCGATCAGCTCCAGCGCTGAGGTACTAGCCGCTTGTCCGCGCGCGATCGCACCGAGGATTTGCTCGCGCACCACTTGCCGCGTGCCCTGGCCAGCGCGCCACAGCCGGTCGGAAAGCTGAAGGCCATCGGCCCCGGTGAACTCGCGCACGAAGCGCAGCGCTTCGGCAGCGGCGGCATCGGCAGTCACCGGCACCGCACCAATCACGCCGACGCCCATGCCGACCGATGTACGAAGGCCGTCCAGCAGCAGGCGCTGGAAAGCGGTATCGAAGGCATTCATGCGCATCTCGATGAACCGATTCAGCGCATCGATATTGCTGATCGGAATGGTGCCGTCGGGCAGTGCCAGGCGGTCGATCTCGGCGCCGAACTCGGCCTGCAGTGCTTCCAGCAGCGCTGCGAGCTGATCAATCTGCTGCTCGCGCCAGGCAATGGCCCGCGCGCGGGCGGCCAGAGTGGCTTGAAGTATCCGCGCGGCGCGCTCGGCAGGCGTCACGGCATCATCCCGTGCTGGTGGCGATGCTGGTGGCGCT
>JAWXCG010000278.1:0-6779 GCA_034440555.1 Pseudomonadota bacterium | reverse complement strand
TGAAGCGAGTCGCTTTGACGATGCCCTCAGGCATCGTCAGACGAGCTGAACGCACGCGCATGACGCCAACTAGCCTGCGCAGCACCTCGCATCTTTTGTGGGGGCGTCACGTATCAGCGATCACTCGCGTCAGGCACTCTCCATAACCAGTTCTGCCGTTGACCCCGCGACCGAGGTCGGCCTCTCCCCTTTTTCCAAGCATCCATGACGCTACCTCGCATTGCCATTACCGCCGGCGAACCCGCAGGCATCGGCCCCGAACTAGTAGCGCGCCTTGCTCAATTGCAATGGAACGCCGAGCTCGTGCTGATCGCGGATCCTGATTTGATCACGGATGCTGCGCGCAATCTGGGTTTGACACTGGAGCTGGACGCCACCCCGTGCACCGGCACCCGACAACCCACGCGACCCGGCCATCTACACGTAATTCCCATTGCGCTGCGCACGCCGAATGTCCCTGGACAGCTGAATCCGGGCAACGCCCGCTACGTAATCGAAACGCTGGAGCAGGCAGCACATGGCGCCGCCGCCGGCTATTTTGATGCCGTGGTCACCGCGCCAGTGCACAAGGCTGTGGTCAACGATGGCGGTATTCCCTTCACCGGGCACACCGAGTATTTCGCAGAACTCACCGGTACCGATGTGGTGATGCTTCTGGTTGCCGACGATCTTCGCGTTGCGTTGGCAACAACACATCTTCCACTTGCCCAGGTTCCCGCCGCAATACAAGCGACTTCGCTGGAGCGCACCCTGCGTATTCTGCAGCATGATCTCATCCAGAAGTTTGCCATCGCGCAGCCGCGCATCATCGTGCTTGGCCTCAATCCACACGCCGGCGAAGGCGGTCATCTTGGGCGTGAGGAGATCGACATCATCATTCCCGTCGTGGCCAAACTGCGTGCTGAAGGAATGAACCTGCGCGGTCCCCTACCCGCCGATACCGGATTTCTGCCGCGCGAACTGGCGCAGTGCGATGCGGTTCTGGCCATGTATCACGACCAAGGACTTCCGGTGCTGAAGTACGCGGGCTTCGGCCACGCGATCAATGTAACGCTTGGGTTACCCTGGATCCGCACTTCGGTGGATCACGGTACCGCGCTCGACCTTGCCGGCAAAGGCGTCGCCGATGCCGGCAGCTTGATCGCTGCCACTGAGCTCGCAATCGGACTGGTCAACAGCGGGAAGTCGGGGGCCTTGGCATGAGCGTCGACTTGCACGTCGCACGCAAGCGCTTTGGTCAGAATTTTCTGCACGACCGAAACATCGTCGATCGCATCGTACGGGCAATTGCGCCGCAAAGTGGCGATCGCATCATCGAGATTGGCCCAGGAAAAGGCGCGCTGACGTATCCCTTGCTGCAAAATATCGGACAGATGCGCGCGATCGAGATCGATCGCGACCTGATCCCGAAGCTACGCTCCCACGCACCCAAATACGGGCAGCTGGAGATCATCGAAGCCGACGTGCTCACCGTCGATTTCTCGGTGCTGGCCATGGATGGCCCGATACGTCTGGTTGGCAACCTGCCCTACAACATCTCCTCGCCCATCCTGTTTCATGCGCTTCAATATGCTGGCGCTATCCGGGACATGCATTTCATGCTGCAAAAAGAAGTGGTCGATCGCATGGGCGCGAGACATGGCAACAAGGACTATGGGCGCCTCACGGTGATGTTGCAGTCGCGCGTACAGGTCGAACCATTGTTCCTGGTGCCACCGGGTTCGTTCACACCAGCGCCGAAAGTGGACTCGGCGATTGTGCGGCTGACGCCACTACCGCCCGAGCAAATTCCAGCGTACTCGCCGCAACGGCTCGATCAGATCGTACGCGCCGCCTTTCAGCAACGCCGCAAAACACTGCGCAATTCACTTGCTGGCGTGCTCAGCACAGACCAACTGCAACAGGCTGGCATCGATCCGGGTTTGCGTGCCGAGCAGGTCTCGGTTGCGGATTTTCTGAAGCTCGCGGCCGACTGAGCGCAATAGCAGCGCTGATCGCACCTGGTCGCTACCCGCATCCGAGCGAGACCCCGTGCTCGGTCACTGCACTGGTTTGGCCGGTGCCGGATGCTTCATCATGATCGCCAACAAGTCGGCAAGCCGGTCGCGCATTACGCGACGGTCAAGGATCATGTCGATGGCGCCATGTTCCAGCAGAAACTCGCTGCGCTGAAATCCTTCCGGCAGCGTCTCGCGCACGGTCTGTTCGATCACCCGCGGACCGGCAAATCCGATCAGTGCCTGCGGCTCACCGATATTGATATCGCCGAGCATGCCCAAACTGGCCGACACGCCGCCGGTAGTCGGATGAGTCAGCACACTGATGTACGGCATGCCCGCCTCGCGCATACGCGCCAAGGCCGCTGAGGTTTTGGCCATCTGCATCAACGAAAACAGTCCTTCCTGCATGCGCGCGCCGCCGGTCGCAGAAAAGCAAACCAGCGGCGTACTGTTCTTCAGCGCGTACTCGGCGGCAAGGGTGAAGCGCTCGCCGACCACAGACCCCATTGAGCCACCCATAAAGCTGAACTCGAACGCGCAAGCCGCAATCGGCATGCCCTTCAACTTGCCGTGCATGGCGATCAGAGCATCGGTCTCGCCGGTTTGCTTCTGCGAAGCGACGATGCGATCTTTGTAACGCTTGGAATCCTTGAACTTCAACGCATCGGCTGGCGCTAGTTGTGCGCCAATTTCCACGCTGACACCCGCATCCAGAAACACGCGCAATCGCTCGCGCGCGCCAATCGGCATGTGGTGGCTGCACTTCGGGCAAACCTGCAGATTCGCCTCGATTTCCGGCTGGTACAACACGGCGCCGCAGCCTTCGCACTTGGCCCACAAGCCCTCCGGAACTTTGCGCTTGTCGCCGCCCTGGGTGCGGATGCGTTTGGGCATCAATTTACTGAACCAGGTCATGGGATCTGCATCGCTGATGGGGGGGTGGATTTCATGGTCGCCTTCCATTCGGCGGGGGCCGGTGTGCGTAGTGGGACGAGCCATCTCAGGCTGCCTTGGCTTTTGCGGCGGCGTCCAATGCCGCGCGGATGGGCGTCAAGAATTGACGTGCGGCTGCGCAGGCCGCAGCTGAATCCTGCGCCAATACAAGTCGCTCGACCAGCGCACTGCCGATGACCACCGCCTCCGCGTCGGCTGCAAGCGCCACCGCCTGCTCTGCGGTGCGGATGCCGAAGCCAATCGCAAGTGGCGTGCGGATCGACTGGCGCGCCACGGCGATCTTCTGGTGCACGTCGTCGAGTGCCAGCCGATCGGCGCCAGTGATTCCGGCAAAGCTGACGTAATACACGTAACCCTCAGCCAGCGCCGCCATTTTCGACAGCCGCGCTGGCGTAGTGGTTGGCGAGGCAAGGAATATCTGCGCCAATTGACGTTGCTGCAGGATCGGACGCACTGCGTCGGCTTCTTCCGGCGGACAATCAACCAGCAGCACACCGTCAACTCCAGCCTCAGACGCCATCGCCGCAAATCGCTCCCAGCCGAAATATTCGATCGGGTTCAGATAGCCCATCAGCACGATCGGGGTTTTGCTGTCGGTCGCCCGAAAATCGCGCACGATTTCCATGACGCCGTGCAGATTCATGCCACGCGCAAGCGCGCGTTCACTCGACTTCTGGATCACCGGCCCATCGGCCATCGGGTCGGAAAACGGCACGCCCAGTTCGATCAGGTCGGCCCCGGCGTCGACCAGAGCGCGCATGATTGACGCCATCCATTGAGCATCAGGATCGCCCGCGGTCACGAAGGGAATGAGGCCGGTACGACCTTGCGACTGCAGTGCGGCAAACGTTTTGTCGATGCGATTCATGCTTGGCTTGAATGCTGAAGAAAAAATTGACGATACGGGCGGGCACAGCCGCAGCTTCATCTTACTAGAGCGAAATGCCTTCGATCCGGGCGATGGTCTGCACGTCCTTGTCACCGCGTCCGGATAGATTAGCCAGAACCAGCTTGTCCTTGGGCAGCTCCCGCGCCAGCTTGATCGCCTGCGCAATCGCGTGGCTGGACTCCAGTGCCGCCAGAATACCCTCACTCCGCGCCAGTTGATGGAAGGCCGCCATCGCTTCCGCATCGGTGATGCCAACGTACCGGGCGCGACCGGTATCCTTGAGCCACGCGTGTTCCGGGCCTACACCCGGGTAGTCGAGGCCAGCGGAAACCGAATGGGTTTCGGTGACCTGGCCGAAATCATCGCACAGCAAATAGGTGCGATTACCATGCAGAACACCTGGCCGACCGGCACTGAGTGAGGCTGCGTGCATGCCACTGGCCAGGCCATGGCCTGCAGCCTCGGCGCCGTACATTGCGACCTCGCGATCGTTGAGAAATGGATGAAACAGGCCGATGGCATTGGAGCCACCGCCGACACAGGCCACCAGTACATCAGGCAACCGTCCAAACTGCTCGACCATCTGCACCCGCGCCTCGCGCCCGACAACGGCGTTGAAGTCACGCACCATCATTGGATAAGGATGCGGACCGGCCACCGTCCCGATGATGTAAAACGTGTTGTGCACGTTGGTCACCCAGTCACGCAACGCCTCGTTCAGCGCATCCTTCAAAGTTTTCGAGCCACTGGTCACCGGCACTACGGTAGCGCCGAGCAGCTTCATGCGAAACACATTGATCGACTGCCGTTCAATATCGGTGGCGCCCATGTAAACCACGCACTCCAGCCCCAGCCGCGCAGCGACGGTGGCACTGGCGACGCCATGCTGGCCGGCCCCGGTCTCGGCAATGATGCGGGTCTTGCCCATTCGCCGCGCCAGCATGCCCTGACCGATCGTGTTGTTGATTTTGTGCGCGCCGGTGTGGTTCAGATCCTCGCGCTTGAGCAGAATCTGCGCACCGCCAACCTGGGCGCTGAGCCGTTCGGCGTGATAGATCGGGCTCGGACGACCAACGTAGTGCTTCAGATCGCGATCGAGTTCGGCGATAAATTCCGGGTCGTTTCGCGCCGCGGCATAGGCCTCGGTCAGCTCTGCCAGCGGCGCCATCAATGTATCGGCGACGAACTGACCACCGTAGGGTCCGAAGTGGCCACGCACATCCGGCTGAGTAAAATAGTCGGTCGGCGCCTCAATAGGTTCCAGCACGATGCACCTCGTCAATGAAGACGCGCATTTTCGCATGATCTTTGATGCCGGGTGCAGATTCGATGCCCGAGCTGACATCCACGGCCCAGGGACGCACCTGGCGCACCGCCTCGGCGACATTGTCCGGGCGCAGCCCGCCGGCGAGTATCAGCGGCCGTGGGCGTTGCGACGGGATCCGCGCCCAATCAAAGGGTTCGCCTCTGCCGCCGCTGTGTTGACCGCCATGGCTGTCAAACACCAACCCAGATGCCATCTGGAACGCGACCAGAAACGCGTCCAACGTCGCGGCATCGGCCAGCCCAGCCATCGGCACTGCCTTCAGCCAGGGACGCCCGAATTGCGCACAGTACTCAGGTGATTCTTCGCCGTGAAATTGCAGCATCTCCACTTGAACAGCCAACAGTGCCGCATGCACTGCGGATGCCGGCGCATTGCGAAATAGCGCAACCCGGCTCACAAACGGCGGCACCGAGCTCGCGATCTCCGCGGCCCGGCCCAAATCCAGAGCGCGCGGGCTTCCTGGCACCAGGATAAGTCCCAGAGCATCCACACCCAGAGCTGCCGCCGCAGCCGCGTCTTCGCTCGAGGTGATGCCGCAGAACTTGATGCGCGTGCGCTTTGTCGTCGGGGTCATGGCAGGCAAACTTCCTCGGGCAGACCATGTTCGCGCGGATAGCGCGGACCCACAAACACCAGGCCACTCGCTTCGGCGGTGGTACCGGCGCGGCTGCGATCACGCCAGGCCAGCAGTTCTTCGATCCACGCGACTTGTTTCACACCGCGACCGACATCCAGCAAGCTACCCATGATGTTGCGCACCATGTGGTGCAGAAACGCATTGGCCTGTATCTCCAGTATCACGTGCTCTCCCACACGTCGCAGATCGAGCGTATGCATGGTACGTAGCGGCGATTTGGCCTGACAGGCGACGGTGCGAAACGAGGTGAAGTCCTGCGTGCCAAGCAGGCAACGACTCGCGGCCTGCATCGCCTCCACATCCAGCGGCAGTCGCTCCCAGGCGCAGAAGCGTCGCTCCAACGCGGGGCGGGCACGCCGATTGATAAGCGTGTAACGGTAACTACGCGCGCGCGCTGAAAAACGCGCATGAAAGTCGTCGGCCACCGATCGCACCCAGCGCACTGCAATGCTCGGGGGCAGCAGCGAATTGGTTCCAAGCAGCCAGCCATGAGGCGCACGCAACGCATCAGTATCGAAATGCACGACCTGGCAGGCACCGTGCACGCCTGCATCGGTGCGCCCGGCACAGACGACCTCAATCGGCCCATTGGCAACAAACCCAAGCGCCTTCTGCAGCTCGGCCTGCAGCGACGGCCCGTTCTTTTGGATTTGCCAGCCGAAGTAGTCGGTGCCGTCGTATTCGATGCCGAGTGCGAGTCTCATGATTGGGGTGCATGAATCCGGAAAGTCGCATTGTCGTGCAATTGAACAAAAAGATGTCAGGGTTTAGCGACCGATGGGAGTGACGCCAAAGGCGCGCGCGTTGCACCAGTTTTCCTCAGGCCGCATGCCGCTGCGGCGCGATTCGACTGCGCACTGGCAGCGCTTAAACGCAAAAGGGGCCGGCATTGCCGGCCCCTTTTGCCCCACCACAATCGGATCAACGAATTTCTTTGAGCAATTTCTGTGCTTCTTCGCGCTGGCTGAGATT
>JAWXCG010000277.1:0-7771 GCA_034440555.1 Pseudomonadota bacterium | reverse complement strand
ATCACCGCGACTTCAGAGGTGCCGCCACCGATGTCCAGCACCATCGAACCCTTGGCTTCGTGCACCGGGATGCCCGCGCCAATGGCCGCGGCCATTGGCTCAACGATCAGATAGACATCGCGCGCGCCAGCAGATTCGGCCGACTCTTTGATCGCCCGTTTCTCAACCTGCGTTGAGCCATAGGGCACGCAGATCAGCACGCGTGGGCTGGGCCGCAGGAAACGCGACTGATGCACTTTCTTGATGAACTGCTGCAGCATTTCCTCGGCCATGGTGAAGTCGGCGATAACGCCGTCTTTCATTGGCCGCGAAGTGACGATGCTGCCCGGCGTGCGGCCGAGCATGCGCTTGGCTTCGGTGCCCACCGCAGCGACACGACGCCGACCGCCAGAATCCTGGCGAATGGCGACAACCGAAGGCTCATTGAGCACGATGCCTTGGCCGCGTGCATAAATCAGGGTGTTGGCAGTGCCAAGATCGATCGACAGATCATTGGAAAAAATACCGCGCAGGCTCTTGAACATGGCGCAGGCCTTGACGAAAGTGAGGGGCTACTTGAAGCGTGGGGAAACTCTTGAAACCTGCCGCGTGGCCCGATTGCCGCGTTGCACGGCGCTCGGAGTGATCGTGTGCCCGCGATGCACTGCGGTTCAAACGCTCCTTGCGCCTAGCACTCGAACCGCAAATTGAGGTTGGAGAGTTTACCCATGGTGCTTCAGAAAGGGCGGGAACTGTATCTGGCGAGGCATTGCCGGACAAGGCGATTCGTGCACAAAATGCGTGTCTATCCTGAGGCAATCGCATGCACATTGAGGCTAATGATCTGGACCGTCTCGCCCGGCTGGCGCGACTGGCACTGACCGCGGACGAACGCAGCGCACTGGTGAGCAGTCTCGATGACGCGCTCAGCATGGTATCGGCGCTGCGTGAGGTAGACGTAAACGGCATCACGCCGATGGCCCATCCGCACGATGCCACGCTGCGCCTGCGCGCTGATGAAGTGACCGAAACCGATCGACAATCGGCGCTGGAACGGATCGCACCGCAGATGCAGGGCGGCCTGTATCTGGTACCCAAGGTGATTGAATGAGCGGTCTGCGATTTGCCGATATCGACGGCTGGCGTGCGGCACTTGCGACGGACCGGGCAGCGGCCTTGGCGGAAGCAGTGCGCATGGCGACGGCCAGCCAAACCGAGCTGAACGCGCTGATCACGCCAGCACCGATCACGCCCATTGCGGACCACGTCGGATCCGGCATCGGGGACCTGGCCGGGATTCCGTACGCGCACAAAGACCTGTTCTGCAGCGAAGGCGTGCGTGCAACCGCGGGCTCCAGGATGCTGGCCGAATTCATTTCGCCGTACGACGCCACGGTCAGCGCCAGGCTCAACGCAGCCGGTGCGGTGTGCATCGGCAAGGCCAATATGGACGAGTTCGCGATGGGCTCGTCGAACGAAAACAGTGCCTTTGGCCCAGTACGTAACCCCTGGAACGTAGAGCGCGTGCCGGGCGGCTCGTCCGGCGGTTCGGCGGCACTGGTCGCTGCCGGCGTGGTGCCGTTTGCCACGGGTTCGGACACGGGCGGCTCGGTGCGCCAGCCGGCAGCGTTCTGCGGCGTGACCGGATTCAAACCCACCTATGGCCGCGTCTCGCGCTACGGCATGATCGCGTTTGCATCCAGCCTGGATCAGGCCGGCGTCATTGCGCGGCACGCGCGCGACTGCGCCCAGGTGTTGAATGTGCTGGCCGGTTTCGACCCAAAGGATGCGACCAGCGTCGAGCGCCCGACCGAAGATTTTGTCGCGGCCTGCGCGCGCGGTGTGCGCGGCATGCGTATCGGCGTCGCCAAGGAGCTTTACAGCGCGGGTGTGCGCAGCGAGGTGGCCGAGTGCACACGCCGCGCCCTGACCGAATTGGAGCAAGCCGGTGCCGTGTTGGTCGACATCCAATTGCCGCGGCTGCCGCTTTCGGTCCCGGCGTACTATGTGATTGCGCCCGCCGAAGCATCCAGCAATCTGGCGCGTTACGACGGCGTGCGCTATGGACACCGCGCCGAACATGCGCGTGATCTGAATGATCTGTACAGCCGCAGTCGTTCGGAAGGCTTCGGCGATGAGGTCAAGCGCCGCATCCTGGTTGGAACCTTCGTGCTTTCGGCTGGCTATTACGACGCCTATTACCTGCGTGCCCAACGCATCAGGCGACTGATTGCCGAGGACTTCGCGCGTGCCTTCGCCAAGGTCGATGTCATTGCCGGCCCGACAACGCCGGATGTCGCCTTCACCCTCGGCGAAAAGAGCAATGATCCACTGGCCATGTACGCCGCGGATATCAATACCGTCGCGGTCAATCTGGCCGGCTTGCCGGCGATGAGCCTGCCCTGTGGTTTTGTTGATGACTTGCCGGTGGGCCTGCAGTTGATCGGGCCAGCCTGGGGCGAGACGCAGCTGTTCGCTGCCGGCCATGGCTATCAGCAGATCAGCGACTGGCATCAGAAAACACCCAGGGTGCTGTCGTGAAATCCCGGTTTACAGGCAGGACAGAACAGGACATCCGCAATGAGTAGCGATTGGCAGGCCGTCATCGGTCTTGAAGTGCATGTGCAGCTTTCGACGCAGTCGAAGATTTTCTCCGGTGCCGCCACTGCCTACGGCGCAGAACCCAATACCCAGGTAAGTTTCGTCGACGCCGGATTGCCCGGAACTCTGCCGGTAGCCAATCGCGGTGCGATCGAGCGCGCAATCCAGTTTGGAATGGCCATCGGCGCAGAGATCGCGCCGCTGAGCGTGTTCGCGCGCAAGAACTACTTCTATCCGGACCTACCCAAGGGCTATCAGATCAGCCAGTACGAGCTGCCGATCGTGGTCGGCGGATCGCTGACGACGCGGCTCGACGACGGCCGCGAATTCACCGTTCCCATTACCCGTGCGCATCTGGAAGAGGACGCCGGAAAATCGCTGCATGATGCCTTCCACGCCGCTACCGGTGTCGATCTCAATCGCGCCGGCACACCGCTGCTTGAAGTGGTCACGGAGCCGGCGATGCATTCGCCCGAGGAGGCCGTCGCCTGCATGAAGTCGCTGCATCGACTGGTGCGTTGGCTGGGCATCTGCGATGGCAACATGCAGGAAGGGAGTTTCCGCTGCGATGCCAATGTTTCGGTTCGACGCAGGGGAACGGAGAAACTGGGCACGCGCGCCGAGATCAAGAACGTCAACTCATTCCGCTTCGTGGAAAAGGCTATCGCCTACGAAATCGAGCGACAGATTCGTGCCATTGAAAATGGCGAAACCATCGTGCAGGAAACCCGCCTGTACGACGCGGCCGCCAACCGCACCCGGACCATGCGCAGCAAAGAGGACGCACTCGACTACCGATATTTTCCCGATCCGGATCTGCCGCCGCTGGTGTTGGTCGAAGCGGACTTCGCACGGGCGCGATCGACGATGCCCGAGCTACCCGACGCGCGTCGCGGCCGTTTCGTCCAGCAACTGGGGCTGACCGAATACGATGCCGACAAGCTCACCGAAGAACGCGCGCTTTCCGATTACTTCGAAGCCATGCTCATCGCATTGCCCAGTCAGACCAAGCTGTGCGCCAACTGGGTGTTGGGTGAGCTGGCATCGGCACTGAACACCGATCAACTCGACATCGGGCACAGCCGAGTTGATGCCGCCGCGCTGGCGCAGCTATTGGCGCGCGTCGTCGACAGCACTATCTCCGGCAAGATCGCCAAGGATGTTTTTGCGGCAATGTGGGCGGGCGAGGGTAGCGCCGATGCGGTCATCGACGCGCGCGGCCTGCGCCAGATTACCGACGACGGCGCACTCACTGCGGCCATCGATGCGGTCGTCGCGCAATTTCCGGAGCAGGTCGCCAAGTTCAAGGCGGGCGACGAAAAAATCTTCCAATTCCTGATCGGCCAACTGATGAAAGCGACCAAGGGCAAAGCCAATCCGGCACAACTCAATGCACTGCTCAAACAGCGATTGTGAGCGGGCTGCATGTGCTCCGCGCATCGATCCCGATCGCTGACGTGCTGCGCTGAGCAGTAGCGCGGATTGCGGGGGGCTTGCCATGCGGTCAAGCCCTCGCCACCATGCGCCTCTTGTCTCTTCGCACACTGGAATGCCGATGTCCGCTCTGATCTGTGGTTCGCTCGCGTTTGACACCATCATGGTGTTCCAGGACCAGTTCAAGAACCATATCCTGCCGGACAAGGTTCATATCCTCAATGTGGCATTCCTGGTGCCGCGCATGCGCCGCGAGTTCGGTGGCTGCGCCGGCAACATCGCCTATAACCTCAAGTTGCTCGGTGGTGATCCGATACCGATGGCGGCGGTGGGCCAGGATTTCGCTTCCTACCGTGAGCATTTCGAAACCTGCGGCATTCGCCTCGATCACGTGCGACAGATCAACGATCTGTACACCGCGCAGGCTTTTATCACCACAGATCTGGACGACAATCAGATCACGGCATTTCATCCCGGCGCGATGATGCGCTCACACGAGTCGCACGTCGCCAACGTATCTGGAGTGAAGTTCGGCATCGTCGCGCCAGATTCGCGCGATGCAATGTTGCAGCATTCCGCTGACTTCGCTGCGGCAGGAATTCCTTTCATCTTCGATCCAGGCCAGGCGATGCCGCTGTTCAACGGTGAAGAATTTCGCGCCTTTATCGAACAAGCCGATTACGTCACCGTCAACGACTACGAATCGCAGGTATTGCAGGAGCGAACCGGTTGGAGCGCGGAGACCATCGCATCCAAGGTGAAAGCCTACGTCGTCACGCTCGGCCCGAAGGGCGCGATCATCAATACCCCCAAAGAAGCGATTGTGATTCCGCCGGCCAGCGCGCTGCGTGTGGTCGATCCGACCGGTTGTGGCGACGCGTTTCGCGCCGGCCTCATTTTCGGTTTGATGCGCGGTTTGGATTTCACCACGACCGGTCGTATCGCCAGCCTGATGGGCGCACTGAAGATCGAACACCACGGCACGCAGAATCAGCGCTTCGACTACGCTGAATTCGCCAATCAGTTCCGTCAACAGTTTGGCTATGCCCTGTGATCGATGCGAGGTTTGCAGGAGCGGCGTGACCCGCGATGCTCTAATCTGTCGTCGACAACGAAGCATCGCGGCGCACGCCACTCCCACAAATGCAGCTGCCGAATGAAAACTGTCTTGACCGTGGTCTTCACAACGTTCGCGTTCGGGATCGCGCTCTACGTCGTCTACTGTGTACAACTTTGGTCGGCGCAACGCGGCATGATGTTTCCCGGTGCAGAGATGGGCGCGACCAGCGACCAGAGCGACTGGCCGGCAGCCGCTCAGCAACTCAAGCTCGGCGATTCGAGTACTGCCGTGCACGCCATCTGGCTGCCCGCCGCTGCAGCCAAGCCAGTCAGTACCTTGGTGTTTTTCCATGGTAATGCCGAGTTTGCTTTTCAATCCGTGTCGGCGATGTCGACACTGGCTGGCGAATCGCGCAACGTATTGCTGCTTGAGTACCCCGGGTACGCCGGAGCGCCGGGTGCACCTAGTCTCGCGTCGATCAGCACAGCAAGTATTGCCGCCTACGATTGGCTGCTGACCCAGCCCGGAGTCGATGCCAAACGCATCGTCGCGATCGGCCGTTCCATCGGCGGTGGGCCGGCAACCGAGTTGAGTCGACACAGGCCGTTCGCTGCTCTGGTGCTGATGTCCACGTTCACTTCCGTTGCAGATCTAGCCAGGTCATTGCACGTACCGGCGCTGCTGATTCGCGATCCGTTCGACAACCGCGCCGGCGTCGCCGCGTTTCAAGGCCCGGTGCTGATCCTGCATGGCAGGCGGGACGATGTGATGTCATTTGCTCATGGCGTCGAACTGAGCAAGGCATCGGCGCGCACGCAGTTCGTGCCGCTTGGCTGCGCGCACAACGACTGCGATCTGGATGGGCCGGAGCTGCGCGCGGCCGTGGCCGCATTTCTGGAAAGGCAGAACCTGTAGATCTCTTCAGGGAGCCTGTGAACAAGTCCGGAGCCACGATAGCTTCCTGAGTCAGGGGGCGAAAAACCGCAGGTTTTTGCGGGTTTGGCAAGCAATAAGCAGTGCGGCGAAGACGAAGTGGTGACTTATTCAGACCTTCCCTGGATCTCAGCCCGCGAAATGTCTATGGCTGCGGCACACGCCGCCGTGAACTGCCCAGCTTGCGAGTAATCGTGTTGCGACCAATGCCGAGCATTCTCGCCGCTTCGATGCGATTGCCGTGGGTAATCTCGAGCGCGGCATCAAGCAGCAGACGATCGAACACTGCGCGCGCGGCATCGAACACCTCGCTTTCGCCGCTTTTCAACGCGCGCTGAATCTCGATGCGCAGTACCTGACGCCAGTCGGCTACGGGTCTGGGGGCGGCAGTTGCCTGAGCCGGCGGCGTTGCACCAAAACTTTGATACAGCAATCCCTGCTGCGGCGCTGGACCGGAGTCCTCGGGCTCGTCGCCCATCGGTGGTGGGCTGAGCTGAAAACTCATTACGCCAGTGCGAGGCAGATCGGCGATGCCAATTTCGCGGCCAGGCGCCATCACTGCCAGACGTCGGCAAAGATTTTCCAGTTGGCGCACGTTGCCCGGCCATACCTGGGCGCTGAGCAGCTGCGCCGCTGCGCGCGAGAAACGCTTCGTCTCAGTGCCAGTCTCGCTGCATGCGCGTTCGAGAAAACGTTCGGCAAGCAACGGGATGTCTTCGCGGCGTTCGCGCAATGAGGGCAGATGCAGGCGCATCACGTCGAGTCGATGCAGCAGGTCGGCGCGAAATTCGTTGCGCGCGGCTTTGCCTTCCAGGTCCTGATGTGTGGCGGCGATGACGCGCACATCAACGCGAATAAGTTCGCGGCCGCCAACGCGATAAAACTCGCCCTCGGCCAGCACACGCAGCAGCCGCGTCTGCAAGGTCAGCGGCATGTCGCCGATCTCATCGAGGAACAGAGTGCCGCCTTCGGCCTGTTCGAAACGTCCGATATGGCGCCGTTGTGCACCGGTGAACGAACCGGCTTCATGGCCGAACAACTCCGACTCCAGCAAGTCTGCCGGAATCGCGGCGGTATTGAGCGCCACGAACGGTTGTTGCGCACGCGGCGAATGTCGATGCAATGCGCGTGCCACCAACTCCTTGCCGGTGCCGGTTTCACCGGTGATCAAGACGTTCAACTGAGTCGGAGCGACGCGACCGATGGCACGAAACAGTTCCCGCATTGGCGGCGATTCTCCGCTGAGCTCCGCGGTCTCGCGTTCGGGGCGTGGCGCGCGCGCCGGTGTTGCATTGCCAACGCTACTGGTGGCACGCACTGCTAACGCCACTGCTTGCTCCAGGTCGAACGGCTTGGGTAGAAAGTCGAACGCGCCGCCTTTGAACGCGGCGCTGGTGCTGGCGATATCGGTGTACGCGCTCATCACGATTACCGGCACTTCGGGGTGTTCGCGTTTGAGTGCCTCAAGGAACGCGAAGCCATCAACGCCGGGCATACGAACGTCGGTAAATACCGCAGCGGGCTGCGCGTGCGGCAGCACCGAAAGTGCTGCGCGCGCGTTATCGAAATCGCGCACCATGAAACCCGCGTCACGCAGCGCTTCAGCCAACACAAAACGCACGGAGCGGTCGTCGTCGATCAGCCATATTTCGCTCATTGTTGGGTCCTCTTATTGGCGATCATCAGTACGTTCTTTGTATCGGGTTTTCGGCGATGGCTTAATGCACATCTGCCAGATCCCCCATCCATCGCCGATAAAGCTGT
>JAWXCG010000276.1:0-12464 GCA_034440555.1 Pseudomonadota bacterium | reverse complement strand
GGCGGAGCGCTTCGTTGCTGATCCATTCTCCAAGACACCGAAGGCGCGCATGTACAAGACCGGTGATCTGGGTCGCTGGCTGAGCGATGGCACGATCGAATATCTGGGGCGCAATGATTTTCAGGTGAAAATCCGCGGCTTTCGCATTGAGCTGGGCGAGATTGAAGCGAAGCTGTCGGCCTGTGCCGGAGTGCGCGAGGCGATAGTGATCGCGCGCGAAGACAACGAGGGAGACAAGCGTCTGGTGGCGTATGTGGTGGCAGACCAAGATGTAGAACTGTCGACCGCTGATCTGCGCAGCGCGCTCGCGTTGGTGCTGGCCGAGCACATGGTGCCGAGCGCCTTCGTGCGCCTGGCGGCGCTGCCGCTGACGCCCAATGGCAAGCTTGATCACAAGGCATTGCCGGCTCCGGATCAGTCGGCCGTGGTCAGTCGTGCTTACCAGGCGCCGGATGGTCCCATCGAGAGCGTCGTAGCAGACATCTGGCTGCGACTGCTCGGGCTGCAAAAAATCGGTCGCAACGACCATTTCTTTGAACTGGGCGGACACTCACTTTTGGCGATCAAGCTAATCCACGAAGTCAAAGCGCATCTGGGCGTGACGCTGCCGCTTGCCGCGGTATTTTCTTCGCCGACCATTGCTGCCCTGGCAGCATTGGCGGAGGCCGGGCCACAGCACAAGTCTCTGATCGTGCCGCTGCAAAGCACGGGTCAGGGCAGGCCCCTGTTCTGCATTCATCCGATCGGTGGGCAGGTTTCCTTCTACCAGTCGCTGGCCAGGCAATTCGCCGGCCGCTATCCGGTGTACGGAGTGCAATCCCCCGAGGTCATTGGACTGTCGTTGCGGCTCGATTCGGTTGAGGCAATGGCAGCAGCGTATGCGGCTGCAATACAAGCCACGCAAGCCGTTGGTCCGTATCGACTGCTGGGCTGGTCGTCCGGCGGTCTGATCGCGGCGGCCATTGCCAGGCACTTGATCGATCGCGGCTTCGAGGTCGAATACCTGGGCCTGGTCGATTCGCATCTGATGTCAGCGTTTGCTGACATGAGCGACGACATGCTCATGTTGGAAGCATTGCGTAGCGAAATGCACAGCCGCGGACTGGTGGCCGGAAACAGGTCGCAGGTACCGCCTGGTCTGGAGCAGCTCTCGATCAGCGATCTTCTCGCGATGGACTTCGCGCGCGTCGCCGCGTATGCGCAGTCCTGGGGGTGGGCAGATTTCAGTCGCGAGACGTTCGAGCATCTGCAACAACAGGTACCTGTTACACGTCACCATCTCAGGCTGCTCTCCCGATTCCGGCCGGTCCTGGTGGCCGCGCCGTTGCAGGTGTTTTGGTCCGGAGAGCCGGTGGACGAAGAGACTATTGGCCCTTCCGACTACGGCCAGACAGCGGTCGTTGCCGAGCCCAGAGCAGGTGCTACACACTGGGTCGGTGCTGACCACTACGCCATGTTGGCCGAGCCCCATGTCCGGCGTGTCGCTGGCGCGATCGCGACCTTCCTCAACGAGCAACACTGGGCCCCGACAACGAGCACGAGCTTCCGGGCGATCGCCAAACCATTGGCGGAGGCGCTTGCGTGAAGATCACCGCACTGCAATCCACACCGTGGCTGGTTCGTACGCCTGCGCCTGGCCGCCAGATGCGACTGTTCTGCTTTTCCTATGCTGGCGGCAATGCATTCAATTTCTTCCGCTGGCAGGAATCGCTGGACAGTTCCATCGAGGTCGCGGCGGTGCAACTGCCAGGACGTGGTGCGCGCATCGCGGAGACACCGATCGCCTCGATGTCGACCTTGCTCCGGGCATTGGCGCCCGTGCTGGCGCAGCGCGACGAATTGCCCTTTGCATTCTTTGGGCACAGCGTTGGTGCGCTGGTTGCATTCGAGCTGACCCGCTATCTGCAGCTTCACGGACTCAGTCTGCCGCGTCACTTGTTTCTGTCCGGCTGCCAGGCGCCGCAATTTCGCAGTCCATCTCGACAGTTGCATCTGTTGTCGGACGACGCGTTCATGGCAGTGCTTGGTCATTACAACGGCACACCTCCTGATGTTTTGCAAAACACCGAACTGATGCAGTTGTTGCTGCCGACGATCCGCGCCGACTTCGCACTCGCTGAAGACTATCGCTACCGTTCTGGCCCCCTCCTGCCGCTGCCGATCAGCGTGTTTGCTGGTCGGGACGACGACAACAAAGCGTCAGGACAAGTCGAAGGTTGGGCCAAGGAAACCGCCGAGGCGTGCCAGGTCACCTGGTTCAACGGTGGTCATTTCTTCGTCAACAGCGATCGCGATGCAGTGCTGAACAGGCTTCAAGTGGAGCTGCTGGCGCTGCGTCGATCGCCAACCGCGGCCAATGGCTTGGGTGAGTCGGCGCGCAGGGCGTAGTGGCGGCAAGTGCTCGATACTCGTAGTCGCTTCGCGCCGCAGGCCGACGCCAGAACAAAAAAGAAAATTTAGAACCATTAGGGAACCTCTGAACGAGTCCGGAGCCGCGATAGCCCCCTGCGTCAGGGGGCGAAAAACCGCAGGTTGAACAGCTCCGCTGTTGAGAGCGGGGGTTTGGCAAGCAATAAGCAGTGTGGCGAAGACGAAGTGGTGACCTATTCAGATCTTCCTTAGGGAACCTCTGAACAAGTCCGAAGACCGTGACAGCCCACTGAGTCAGGGGGCAAAAACCGCAGGTTTTGGGGGTGTGGCAAGCAATAAGCTGGGTAGCGAAGACGAAGTGGTGACTTATTCAGACCTTCCTTAGGAGTCAGCAATGAAAGTAAATCCGTTGTTTTCGACACTCGAACATCATCCAGTGGTGATCACCCCCGGCTCGGATCCCAGCCTGGGCGCATTGCACGAATACCTCGCAGCCAGTGAAGAAGAAATCCGCACGCTACTCACGCGTCACGGCGGCGTTTTGTTTCGCGGCTTCGCGCTGAACGGCGCCGATGATTTTCGCGATTGCTCAGAGCGCCTGGGGACCAAGGCGTTCGACTACATCGGCGGTAACTCACCGCGCAGCCGAGTCGCGAGCGACGTCTATACCTCCACCGAACACCCGGCGTCGGAGGTGATTTCCCTGCACAACGAAATGTCCTATCTGCCGAGCTGGCCGCGCCGCCTGCTGTTTTACAGCGCGGTGCCAGCCAGCTCTGGTGGGCAGACTTCGTTGGCAAGCAGCATTGATGTGTTACGCGCGGTCCCGCAAGAAATCACCGACGTGTTGCGCAAGAAGAAAATCAATTACATCCGCAACCTTCAGTCGACCATCCCGTTGGGCAAAAACTGGCAGACGACGTATCAGACACAGGATCGCGCCGAGGTCGAAAGCATCGTTGCCGAACAGGGTTCGACCTGCCAATGGCGCGCAGATGGCACCTTGCGGGTTTCAACGCACTGCGAGGCATGCACAACGCATCCAGTGACTGGTGACGAAGTGTGGTTCAACCAAGCCGAGCAATGGCACCCGTCTGCGCTGAATCCTGCGGTGCGAGGAATGTTCGAGCAGATGGTCGGCAAGGGCAATCTGCCACATGAATGCGAGTATGGCGACGATGAACCAATGGCAGAGGAGTCGCTCGCGGAAATTCGCAGTGCGCTTCAGCGCAGCAAATTGCTCTTCGATTGGCAGCGCAGCGATCTGCTGATGATCGACAACCTGCTGATGATGCACGGCCGCGAGTCATTCAAGGGGGAGCGCAAGACGCTTGCCTATCTGTCTGCGACTTGACGCACACGCTTGGTGAAAAAGCCGCGTAATAACCGTCTTTCGCTCAGCCTCACCGATAACAGGCGTGGTCGAGCCGTATTTGCCACTGATCGGCAACTCTTTGCGGAGTTGCAGAGCTACTTTTTGGATGAATCAATGAAACCGAAACTGTGTCGTTTCCCCATCAACGGTGCAAACGTGATGTTTCTGCTTGGCGCTTGCACCTGCGGGCCGTCCTGGGCCGGCATCGTCGTGGATGGCAAGCTGGATGAGCCGGAATGGGCGCAGGCACATCGTTACGAAGATTTCAAAGTGTCCGTTCCCTATCGCCTGAGCGCCCCGGACCCCGGCACGGCGACGGGTGCGATGCTGATTTCCACGCCGGACGGAGTGGCCGTGGCGTTCGATCTTGAGCAGTCCGCGGCCTTTGCTCGCGTCAAGCCGCGGCTGGAGCGCGATCAGGACGACGCCGCCGACAGCGTCAATTTCATCATCGATTTTGATGGCGACGGGCGCGCGGCATACAGCTTCAGCGTTGGGCTCTCGGGTTCAATCCAGGACGGAGTGGTCAGCAATGAAAACGTGTCTGATCTTGACTGGGACACCGACTGGAGTTGGGCAGTCAGTGAAAGCGCGGAAGGTTGGCAGGTGGAAATACTCATTCCATGGACTGTGGCACCAATGCGCAGCACGGACACCGCGCTGCGCAATGTAAATGTCTACTTCAGCCGGGTGATCGGCAGCAACGGAGAGCGTCAGGCGTTTCCCGCACTGTCGGTCGATCGCGGAAAATTCATTTCCGGATTTGAGCGCGTCGAAATTGCGCAGTATCGAAAAGCCCTTTTCCACTACTGGCCTTACCTGACCGCGAACCACGACCTGATCGATGGCAAAACCAAGTTCAACGCTGGCGTCGACTTGTTTTGGAAACCTTCGCCGAATTTCCAGCTCAGCGCGACGGTGAATCCCGACTTCGGCCAGGTTGAATCCGACGCGCTGGTGATCAACTTCGACGCTGTCGAGACTTTCTTCAGCGACCGGCGGCCGTTCTTCACCGAGAATCAGAGCATCTTCAATCTAGGCACGACAGATTCCGGTCGCCTGATTCACACCCGCCGCATCGGCGACGAGGCCGACGATGATTCTGGCGCCAGCGATATCGACGCGGCAATCAAGTTGAACGGCTCGGTCGGTGCGCTCGGTTATGGTGTGCTTGCAGCTACCGAGCACGGCGACGCCGGTCGCGACTTCTATGCCGCGCGCCTGCAATACCCGTGGAGTGATGGCCTGAATATCGGCTGGCTGGGCTCGTATGTCGAACGACCCTACCTCGATCGCAGTGCGCAAGTGCAGGCGGTTGATGTCAGCTGGAAACCCGACGACAACGTCGTGCTGAATGCCCAGGCGATTGGCAGCTTCATCGAGGAAGGCGGTAACAGCGTCGATGACAGCGGCGTCTGGGCGCTGGTCAACTGGACACCTTCCGATAGCTGGAGGTACCGGCTGACGGCCACTCATTTCGGCAACCGGCTCGATTTCAACGATCTGGGCTACCAGCGTCGTGCCAGTCTCAACGATGCCCGGATCGCAGCTGACTACATCTATCGCGTACAGGACGATACCGCCAGCCTGCGCAGTATCAATTGGTTCGCGGAGCTGCAAGGGCGCAGCAACGATCATGGCGAACGTTTGCCGAGCACGCTGGTCTTGCTCAACAACTACAGCCTGCGCAACGGCAACGCGCTGAATTTCAACACCAGCCTGACCAATTCTGGCTGGAACGATCTGATCTCGCGCGGCAACGGGCTGTGGCGGCAATCAGCCCGCCACCGCACGGAAGCCGAGTTCGTCAGTCGACGCTACGGCGAATGGGCGCTGGGCGCGGCTTTGACTTTGCTGCCGCGCGGATTGTCGGCGGCGTCGACGCGCGAATGGACGTTGAGTGCCAACTGGTACCCGAGCGACGCATTCAATGCTGCGCTCGAGTTCGGGCCCGACACGACCGGCGACTGGCTGATCTGGGAGGGCGGTCGTGATTTCGGCCGTTACGCTCGGCGCGGAAATTTCGTCGGCCTCAATATGAGCTGGTTTCCAGGTCTACGGCATGAATTGCGACTGAAGTCGGAATGGCTGGCGATCCGCGCGCAAGGCGGAAGGCGATACACCCTGCTGACTTCGGGGCAGATGCAGGCTGCGGGTGAGGACTTGCCGGACTTCGACATCAACACACTGGGTCTGCAACTGCGTTACCGGTACTTGCTGGGTCCGCAGTCCGATGTCTTCGTCGCCTATTCACGTGGTGGTGCCCTGCGCCAGGAGCGCGATCCGCTTGGAACGCCAGACCTGTTCCAGGAGGCCTGGGACCTGCGTGACTCGGATCAGTTTCTGGTCAAGGTCCGGTACCGTTTCTGAAACAGTCGATCCGATCTACGACACAAACTCCAGGGGTCAGGTTCGAGGCCGAAGGCGGCAAGCACATTGGCGTAGTGTCAGCGCGAACGAGTGACAACAACGGGGCTGTGCGATGGGCGCGGCGGAGAACCGCTGGCAGCTGCCGACGCTGCCGCGCACCAACTCAACAACAACTCAGGAGGTCGTTATGCAAGGCTTGAAAGAGTATCCAATGTTCAAAGGCGCTCGCGCGCCGCTGGTGATTGAACCGTCGATGGCAGAACGCGACCTGGGCACATTGGTCGCGATCCATCGCAAAGCACTGGACGAGCGTTTGCTCGAGTACGGCGCACTGCTGTTCCGCGGCTTCCAGGTCAGCACGGTAGAAGATTTCGAACGTTTCAGCACTGCGGTTTCGCCGCGCAAACTCGACTACACCTATCGCTCCACGCCGCGTTCCTCAGTCGGCAAAGGAGTGTTCACTGCTACAGAGTATCCGCCGGACCAGGAGATCGCGATGCATTGCGAAAACGCCTACCAGCGCGACTGGCCGCTGAAGGTCGCGTTTTGCTGTCTGCAGGCTGCCGATACGGGTGGCGAAACGCCGATCGCCGACATGCGCCAGGTCACTGCGGCGATCGGAGGCGAGCTGCTAGATCTTTTCGAGACACGGAAAGTTCGCTATGTGCGGCACTATCGGCCTTACGTCGACATCCCCTGGAATGTGGTGTTCCAGACCAGCGACCGTGGCGAGGTGGCCAGTTTCTGTCAGCGCAACGGCATCGACCACGAATGGCTCGACGCGGACACATTGCGCACCGCGCAAACCAACCACGGTACGGCGCGGCACCCGCTGACCGGCGAGCGGGTTTTCTTCAATCAGGCACACCTGTTCCACGTATCCAACGTTGGCACCGAAATGGCCAAGTCGCTGATTAACCTGTTTGGTCCGGATCGCTTGCCGCGCAATGCGTATTATGGCGATGGCCAGGAAATAGCCAGCGAAGATCTGCAGCGAATAGCGCAGTCGTTCCGCGCCGCTGCGGTCAGTTTTGCGTGGCACGCCGGGGATGTGATGCTGCTGGATAACATGCAGATGGCGCATGGCAGGCGGCCGTTCACCGGCAAGCGTCGCGTGGTTGCGAGTCTGCTCGACGCCTATTCCGAGCAGGTGCGCGATCCGGTGACGAATTCGAAGCCGATACGCGCCCAAGCCAGTGCCGCGCAGCCAAGCTGATTGGCGGCGCGGCGTACGCAACGAGTTGCGGAGCGCAATGCGCACAAGGGGCAGGAAACGCGAGGACTTGTGTCCGCTTGCGACGCTGTGCACAATTCAATGAGCGCGATCAGTCCCAGCTTGTTGTCTTTGATTCGCACGCAGCGAGTGGCGGCGCCGGGCAATGGCGAAAGCCTGTTGCTTCTGTTCAAGGCCCCAGCGTCAGGCACTAGTCTGGACGAAGTCGATCAGCGACTGTTGCGCGCGGATGAGGCGGCGCGTGCGACACGCTTTCGGCGTCCCGAAGACCGCGACGCATTCGTTGCTGCGCGCATTGTTGTGCGCACACTGCTGGCTGGTTGGCGCGGGCTCGATCCGGGGTCAATCGAATTTCAGTACAGCACTCACGGCAAGCCCAGTCTGCTGAACGCAGGCGACCTGCATTTCAACGTTGCACACTGCGGAAGGTGGGTGGCCATGGCATTCGCGGATGTGCCCGTGGGCGTCGATATCGAAGCGCCACTCACCGCCTCGCGCACCGCGATGGCGCTTGCCGGCTTCCTGGCGCCGCGCGAACGCGAAGCGCTGACTCGATGCCCAGAATCTCGGCGCTCCGAACTGTTCATCCGATTCTGGACGCTCAAAGAAGCGTATCTCAAGGCGCGCGGAATCGGGCTATCCGTTGCGCTGGACAGCTTTGAGTTTGAACTTTCGATCGATAAGCCTGACATCGGCTTCCTCAGTCCGTCCGACGACCGCGCCGACGGCTGGCAGTTTGTCAGCGCGGACGTTTGCGGGTCGCTGCGCTGGGCGCTGGCGATGAATTCAAGCATTCCGCGGTCCAATCCCGCGGTGATTGAACTCTGAACTGAGCGGGCCGCCTGGCCAACGTGCATCATGCATACACGGTAGCGGCGCGCGCTGGCCGCACGCTTTTGCTGGAAACTCGGGGCGGTCAGCTCGGATCAGCGTCGTTGTATGCTTCGCTCTCGGCCGGTACTTTCGTTTTCAGCTGGCATTCGTCGTCCGCTGAATCTGTTGCCGACTTGCACGTCGAAGCCGACCGCGCCGGCTGGGTTCGTTTGCGGCATGTCCCCAACGGCGGAACGTGGCCCGGCGCCCATGGTCTTCGTCCGCGGCTCCCATCCCAGCGTAGACTTGACGGCGTGAACACAGTCTTCCCAAACATCCCTGGCTACAAATTCGAGCGCTCAATCGGCGAGGGCGGGATGGCGCATGTCTATCTGGCGACGCAGCTATCGCTGGACCGTCAGGTAGCCATCAAAGTCGTACGTTTTTCCGGGCCGGAGCGCGAGGCCCTGGCAACGCGCTTCGAGAATGAAGCGCGCACGATCGCACAACTGGAGCACCCCGGCATCGTCGGCGTGTTCGACGTCGGTCGCACCCACGAAGGCCTGCCTTACTACACCATGGCCTACCTGCCGAACGGCGATCTGAGCAAAGCTGATGTCGGCGGTAGCAATGAGCGCATCGCGAGCGTGCTGGAGGCGATCGCCAAGGCGCTGGGATTCGCGCACTCGCAGGGCGTGATCCATCGCGATGTGAAGCCGGAAAATGTGCTTTTTGATCGCGAGCACCGGGCCCGGCTCGCTGATTTTGGAATCTCGCGCACGCTGCACCGAGATGTGCGCATCACTGACGAGGGCATGGCGCCGGGTTCGGCGGCCTACATGAGTCCAGAACAATCGCGCGGTGGCGATGTCGACGCGCGCTCGGATCTTTACAGCCTCGGTATCGTCGCCTATGAGTTGTTGACCGGAACAACGCCGTTTCAACGTACCGACCCGCTGGCGATGGCATTGGCACACCATGAGCTGCCGATCCCGCGTTTGCCGCGCCACCAGGCAATCTGGCAACCGCTGATCGACAAGGCACTGGCCAAGTATCCGGGAGACCGCTTTCAGAGCGCAGATGAATTTCTCTATGCGCTGGCGCCGTTGCAGCATTCGTTCGAGCCTACGCGCGTTGTCCCCACGTTGAAGGTCCGCACCGGCAAACCCTCGGCACATCCATTTCTGGTTTGGACGCTGTTGGCGACTTCGGTGATTGCAATTGCGGGTTTGCTGTGGCGTCAGCAGAGCGCCTTGCCGTCAGTCGAGTCCAGCGTCGCCGCCGCGCGTGCATCGAGCATTGAAGCAGCGCGAATTGATCCACTACTGACGCAATTGCCGGCGCGCATCGAATCCCGCCATTGGTTTGAGCCCGCTGTCGGAAGTGCATCGACGCTGATTGCAGGCGCATTGTCGCAATCGCGCTCTGACGCGCACCTCGGCGTCGCCGACGACTTCGTTACCGCGGTGGGTGCAGTCGTTGCCGAGGCCATCGACGCCCGCCGCGACGCACCGGCGTTGGCTTTGCAGGCCCGATTGCGCGAATTTGTGATCACGCAACAGCTGCAAACGCGCCGCAGCAACGACCGCATGGAGCGCGGCATAGCTGCGGCGCTCGAGAGGCGCATGGATGTCGCCGAGCAAAACCAGGCGCCCGAATCGGTTGCCGATTTGCAGTCGCTGTTCGTTGCGGATATTGCGCTGGCGCCGCGTTGGCAGAAACTATCCGCGCAATTGGTTGCCGGCCGCAGCCTGCAGGACAACAACGGACCGCAGCTGCGTGTAATCGCGTCGGGCAGTGTGCGGGTTGCCATGGCGGTGCACGAGGTGACGCGCAACGAGTACTTGCAGTTTCAGCGTGCTGAACCGCGCGAGCATGCGAGCTGTCGAGAGCTTGGCTCGGCGCTCGGATTGGTCCGTCGTCACCAATGGAACGATCCGGGATTCGGGCAGAACGGCCGCCATCCGGTGGTCTGTGTCACCGCCGCCGATGCCACTGCCTACGTGCAATGGCTGTCGCGGCGTACCGGCCAGCGCTATCGATTGCCTTCACTGACCGAGTGGCGCGCTGCAGCCGCGCAGCTCAAGCTGGGCCAGTCAGCGTGCAGTTTGGGCAACGTGCTGGACCGTACTGATGATCGTCGCCTGGTATTGCGCGATCGTCATGATTGCAAGGATGGTGCCGAGCACACGCAAACCGTCGGCCGCTATCAGGCCAGTGCCTGGGGCCTGCAGGATCTGGTGGGCAACGTTTCTGAATGGGTCCAGGCCTGCGTCCCGGCGCGCAGCGATTGCACCGATCTGCATGTCATCGGCAGTTCCTGGCGCAGCGGCAGCGCGCAGCAGTTGCTCGGCGTGCGCGGCGATCGTGATGTCGGAGCGGCGTCGTTGGACGTGGGCTTTCGTGCAGTGCGTGAGCTATAAAGGCCGCGTTATAGCGGTCCCCGAGTGAGTGCGAGAGATAAAACAAAGCCGAAGCGGTTGTGAAGTACGCACTGTTCCCGAGCCTTGACTGCGCCGGATGCTGTTTCCCGCAGCCTGAAAGACAGGGTACATTTGTAACGGCGATTCAAGCGTCACCATTCCATCAACTGGGAGAGTATCGATGTCAGGTCAGGGTTCTGGCGGCAACGTATTGGCCGCGCTGTGCAGTTTTTTTATTCCCGGATTGGGTCAGCTGGTGCAGGGACGGCCATTGGTCGCGCTGATCCACTTCGTGCTGGCTGCGGTATTGTGGGTGATCCTGCTCGGCTGGATTGTCCATTTGTGGTCGATCATTGACGCGGCCAGATTCTCGCCGGCGCGCTAGCGCTGCGGTCAACGGAGCGCTCGGCGTGCAGACTTCATTTCAAGTGCGTGAGGCCACGATTCACGACCTGGATACGTTGGTGTCATTGTTCGACGCCTATCGCCAGTTCTATCTGCAGCCTTCGGATCCGGCGCTGGCACGCGAATTTCTGACGCAACGCTTTGGTCATCACCAGTCGCTGATCCTGCTCGCCTATTCGCAGGCTGAACAAGGTCTCGGGTTTACTCAACTGTATCCGTTGTTTTCTTCGACGCGCGCGGCACGCACTTATTTGCTGAACGATCTGTTCGTGGCCCCGCAGGCGCGGCGATTGGGTGTCGCGCGGCGATTGCTCGAAGAAGCCGCACGATTCGCCCACGCGCTAGGCGCAGTAGGACTGTCCTTGTCGACCGCGCACAGCAATACCCAGGCACAGAGGTTATACGAATCGCTGGGCTGGCAGCACGAACAGGAATTTCGCGAGTACTCACTGAGCCTCTAGCCGCAGCATGCGGCCCGTGTCCGCTGGCAGAATCTCAGGGGCGGGTCAGCGAGGCCATAACCCGAGTCGTGCTAGCCTCATCGATCGCCATTTTCCATTGCCTGCCCGATGCCCGAAGCCACTGTTGAACGCACGCCGATTCGTCTCTGTGATTACCAGCCGCCGGCATTCCTGGTCGAACGCCTTGAGCTGGTTTTTGACCTGGATTTCGCCGCCACCCAGGTCAGTGCCGAACTGCATTTCCGACGCAATTCCGCCTGCCATGCGCGCGAACCCCTGCGCCTGCAAGGCGAAGATCTGGAGTTGCTGCAGATCCGGCTGGACGGGAAGCCGTTGGCCGCAGAACGCTATTGCCAGACCACAACCTACTTGCAGGTCGACGACGTCTCCGATCACGGCGTGCTCAGCACCGTGGTGCGCATTCGACCGAACCAGAACACACGTCTGGAGGGTCTTTATCAGTCCGCGGCGTTTCTGACCACGCAGTGTGAGGCCGAGGGTTTTCGGCGCATCACCTTCATGGCCGATCGTCCCGATGTGATGACGCGCTACGCAGTGACGTTGCGCGCCGATCGCGAGCGATTTCCGGTGCTGCTGTGCAATGGCAATCCGGTTGAACGCGGCGATCTCGAAGGCGGCCGTCACTTTGCTCGCTGGATCGATCCCTGGCCCAAACCCTCGTACCTGTTTGCCCTGGTGGCCGGCCGGCTGGCGCACATCGAGGATCGCCTGCGCACCATGGAAGGTCGCGAGGTGATTCTGCGCATCTACGCGGAGGACAGCGCCATCGGCCGTTGTCAGCATGCGATGGATTGCCTGAAGCGGTCGATGCGCTGGGACGAAGAAAAGTTTGGCCGCGCCTACGATCTCGATGTGTTCAACATCGTCGCTACGTTCGATTTCAATATGGGCGCGATGGAGAACAAAGGGCTCAATATCTTCAATGCCAAGGGCATCGTCGCCGATCCCGATACGGCTACGGATGCGGATCTGGCCTATGTCGAAGCCGTGGT
>JAWXCG010000275.1:0-12898 GCA_034440555.1 Pseudomonadota bacterium | reverse complement strand
TTATGACGTGCAAAAATGCACAGTCCCAGTGCCAAAAGCCAATACAGCCAATGGTTTGCGGACTACGAACGACGCGGGGAGACGAGGAACTTCAGGTTAATCATGGATGTCGGTTAACACGTCTATCTGCATTCGCAAGAATCGCGAACCCTCGCGCAAGGCGGCGGTCGTGCGCTGCCTGCCGCGCCACCGTCATGTTCTTGCCCTTGGGATGAAGCCAGTAATTCGATGGCGCTGTTCGAGCGCGTCGCCGAGTTACCACGACGAAACGCTTTCGCGCTTTGCGGGAGTCGTCCCCGCGGGGCGATCAAGATCAACAACCAGTGGGCCGTTTCGCACGAAGCGTCAGAACAAAAGCAATGCGGCTTCCGCCGCCCCCAAAGATCATCAGCAGCGGAGCGCGCGCCGCTCCAAAACGGCATCACATCGCCCGCGGCACTGCGAGATAGTGATCCACCAGTAAAAACGCGAACAACACCATCAAGTAGATGATCGAATAACGAAACACTTCCATTGCAAACCGCTCGTTCGGCGGATTCATCAGGCGAATGGCGTAGTACAGAAAACCCAACCCAAGTACCACTGCGCCACCTAGATAGATCAGCCCACTCATGCCGGCGAACCATGGCATCAGCGTGACCAGGAACAGCAGGATGGTGTAATACAGAACATGTGCGCGCGTGTATTCGACGCCATGGGTGATCGGCAGCATGGGCACCTGGGCGCGCGCGTAATCTTCGCGCCGAAAAATTGCCAGCGCCCAGAAATGGGGTGGCGTCCAGATGAAAATGATCAGGAACAACAGCAGCGCGTAAGCGTGCACTTCATTGGTGACCGCTGCCCAACCCAGCACCGGTGGCGCGGCGCCGGCGGCACCGCCGATCACGATATTCTGCGGCGTTGCGCGCTTGAGATAAACGGTATAGATCACCGCATAACCTATCAGCGAGCAGAATGTCAGCGCTGCCGTCAGCACGTTGACCAGGCCAATCAGTATGGCCATCGACAAGGCGCCGAGCACCAGCGCAAAGATCAGCACCTGACGCGTATTCAACTGGCCAGTGGGCAACGGCCGATGTTGTGTGCGCGCCATCAGGGCATCGATGCGCTGATCGAGCAGATGATTGATCGCCGCCGCCGAAGCCGCCGCGAGCCAGATACCCAGACTCCCCCAGACCAGCGCATTGAGCGGCGGCAAACCGGGCGTCGCCAACAGCATGCCGACAATCGCGGTGAACACAATCAGCGCGACCACGCGCGGCTTGGTCAGTTCGAAATACTGGGCGGGTTTGAGCGAGGTAATTTGCATGTGCTGATTGTAGGTGGTTCAGCGCGCGACACGCGGTGTCAGGCGCGCGAGCAGGCCCAGCAACAGCAATAGCAGCAGCGCGGCGACCGCATTGTGCGCAACTGCAACGTACAAAGGCAACCCAAGCTTGACGTTGGCGATGCCCAGGACAAGCTGAGTGACCAGTGCCAGAGCGAGCGCGATTCCGTAACCGCGCAACGGTGCATGACGCAGCAATTTGATCAACAGCATCAGCAAGTGGCCGCTGAGCAACAATGCAAACAGGCGATGCGTCATCTGAATCGCAGTACGCGCGGGGCCATCCAGCACACCGCCCTCGTAATCAACACCGACGCCACGCCACAGCACGAAGCCGTCGCGGTAGTTGGCCAGTGGCCACCACTGATCCAGACACCTGGGAAAATCGGTGCCGCAGGCCCAGGCCGCATAGTTCGCGCTGGTCCAGCCACCCAATGCGATCTGTACCGCCAACAGTCCCAACGCCACGATCACCAGCGTGCGCCTTGGTGGCACCACGTGCACGCGCGCCGGTGCGACGCGTGCCCAGCCGGTGACACTAGATGATCCAAACGCATCGGTCGCGAACCCCGAGAGTCGTAAACCCAACCAGGCCAGCAGCGCCAACGTGGTCAGTCCACCCAGCAGATGCGACACGACGACGATTGGCTTGAGTAGCCAGGTTACCGTCCACATACCCAGCATGGCCTGGAACACGATCACCATCAAGATGACGCTGGCGAGTCCGGCGTGATCCTGCTTCTTCCAGCGAATCGCCGACCAAAGCAGAATCAGCTCACCCAGCGCCGCAAGCACAATCGCCGCGACGTAGTAATGCTTCACGTACAGTGGGATCGATAGCGCGACCAAAGCTGCTGCCGCCGAAATACGCAGCCAGGCGCCGGCGCGCTTGCGCGCGGCAACCAGCGCGATCGCGAACACCAGCAATCCGAGCACCGCCGCCAGATGTCGGTGCAGTTGCTCGCGCCATGTCTTGTGGCTTTCCACGTCGCGCTCAAAGCTGGCGTTGGCTTGGGCAATCTGCTGATCGCCGCTCGGCCAGGTGACTTTGCCGTAACACGTGGGCCAGTCGGGGCAACTGAGGCCCGCATTGGACAGGCGCACAAATGCCCCAAAGACAATCACCACGAGCGCAAGCGCAGTGGCAAGGAGGGCAAGTCGGCGCAGCAGGGTATGGGTCATGGCGTCAGTGTGTCACTAGGAGCGTGGCAAGCGCGTGAGCAGTGTCTCGCACGAATAGTCATTGCCGAGGGGGAAACATTCCGCGATGCCGTTTTCGCGCGGCGGATTATTTCACCAGCTTGGTCAGGTCCTTGCGTACTTGAGCAAGATCGGCGTGTTCCGGGTAGCGCAGAATCACATAGCCGTTGGGATCGACCAGGGCAAGGCGCGCATCGCCAGTGGGACGTGGCACAGCGTTACTCACGCTGTCATCAAGCGGCTGCGCAAATTGATAGAGACCCGCTTCGGCAGTGAGACGCGCACCTTCGGGCAGCGGATCGGCGACGGCGATGCGCAGCTTGGTAGCATTGCGGGCGAGCGCATCACGCACATTCGCAACCAGCTCGAGTTGTTCCAGACACGATGCTGGGCATTGGCTGGGCACGCGTACCAGAAGGGTCCAATACCATTCCGGTGTTTTCCAGGCGAACGTGGTTCCGTTTTGCAGCTGGGCGTTGACCAGAGGCAACGGCGTTGACAGCAAATCGCCATAGTTCTTGCGACCATTGGGCATCCAGCCGGCGCGGATCAAGATAAGCGAGGCAAGCATCGGCGCGGCAAAGCATAGCCCGACCAGAATCAGGATTGTTCTGCTTCTTTTTTGTGGCGTCATGGGCGCGAATCCTTGCGTGGTCGATGCCACAAAATGTAAAACACCATAGTTCCGATGGCGAAGCTGAGCCACTGCAGCGCGTAGCCACGATGGCGGTCAGCGCTCAGTCCTGGAAGTTGCCAGGAGCGCACGAATCCAGACCCTGCATCAGCTTCAAGTACTGCGATGCGATCCGGCAGGCCGGGAAGATCCAGTGCAGTGCGCAACCCGGCGATATCGATGCGACTGAGCAGCAACGGGAATTGTAGATTATCGGATACCGAGCCCGGCATGCCCGATGCTGCTCCCATGCGCATGCCGGACGCAGGCGGTTGGGTCAACAATGCCAAACCAGACACCAACATCGGCAGCGGTGGAATCACCGGCGCAGTGCGCCTTGAACGATCGGCTGCCACCCAGCCCAGCCCGAGCAGAACCGAGCGACCAGTGTGCGCATGAAGCAGCGCATAGACATCCACACCGTACTGGCCGTCGCGCATGCGGTTGTCCAACAGGATCAATCGATCACGGTCCAGATCGCCTTCGATACGCACGAGCTCCGCAACCGACGGGCGCGGTGCATCCAATGCAGCGGATAGCGGACGCGGATGCTCGGCTTGCACGGCCGCGCGAAATTGAGCAGTACGCTGCTCTTTTACTTCGGCCCGCTGCCACTGCCAGCGCGCCGCGCTCAGAAACAGCACGATCAACAATAGAAACGGCAGCGTTGAAAGCAGGCTCGGTCGGCGCCATCGCGTTCGGGTCGGCGTCATCGTCTTCACCTTCGCCGGCTATAATGGCGATCAAGCGCAAACGCGCTGCGCCCGGCTGCAACGGGGCAGAAATTACCACTCTTCTGGATGAGCGAAATGCCGCAGAAACTCTTCATCGTCGCCGTGTTCCTGGTGATTCTCTACAACCTCGGCGCGGGCCTTTATTACATGATGACCGACAAAGGCACGACCAATCGCACAGTCAATGCGCTGACCCGACGCATTGCGATTTCGGTTGGCCTGATCTTGTTGCTGGCATTTGCGGCCTGGATGGGCTGGATCGAACCGCATGGCATTCGCGTCGAATAGTGTTGCTGTAAAGCGCAGATCGCCCCGCTCTACAACAACCCCTGGGGAAGGTCTGAATAAGTCACCACTTCGTCTTCGCCACACGGCTTATTGCTTGCCAAACCCCCGCTCTCAACAGCGGAGCTGGTCAACCTGCGGTTTTTCGCCCCCCGACTCAGGGGCTCTCGCGGCTCCGGACTTGTTCAGAGTTTCCCTAGCGCGGCGGTCGCAGGCCTGCTTAAAGCATCAAGTCACAGTAGCGCAGCCACCTGCGCGAACGACCGCAGCGATTCGGTATCAGAGCACATACACAAACAGGAACAGCCCCAGCCAGACCACGTCGACGAAATGCCAGTACCAGGCAATCGCTTCGAATCCAAAATGTTGATCACGGGTGAAGTGACCCTTGGCACAACGAAACCACGCGATGATCAGCATGATGGTGCCCAGCGTCACGTGCATACCGTGGAAACCGGTCAACATGAAAAAGGTACTGCCGTAGATGCCCGAGCCCAGAGTCAGCCCGAGCTCCTGATAGGCGTGCGCGTACTCAACAGCCTGGTAGTACAGAAAGAGCGCGCCGAGCGCGACGGTAAGGCCCAACCAGATCAGCAGGCTGGTGCGCTTGCCGGCACGCAGCGCATGATGCGCGATGGTGATGGTCACGCCGGATGACAGCAGCAGCAGGGTATTGATCAGCGGCAAGCCCCACGGGCCAATGGTGCTGAACGACCCACCCACGCCCTGCGGACCATTGGTTGGCCACGTCGAGCTGTAATTGCTCCAGATAAACTCGTTGGTGAGCGCCCCATCGCCTTCGCCGCCAAGCCACGGCACGGAAAAATTGCGCGCATAGAACAGCGCACCGAAAAAGGCGGCGAAGAACATCACTTCCGAGAAGATGAACCAGATCATGCCCATGCGGAAGCTAACGTCCACTTGACTGTTGTAAAACCCCTTGATCGATTCGCGGATTACGTCACCAAACCAGCCGAACAGTATGACTGCCATGGCGGCCACGCCGGTCAACAGCATCCAGCCGCCGCCTGCTGCCTGATTGACGGTAAACGCTGCGCCCAGCATGGTGGTGAACAGACCCAAAGTGGCAAGGATCGGCCAGGGGCTGCCGTGCGGCACGTAGTAGAGATTGGTGTCGTGGCTGGATTCTTGATGTGCCATGGGGTTCTCCGAACTTAAATCTGGTGAGGCGAAGCGGCTGGGCGCGTTGCAGCGACAATTTTTTGGGAACCTTTAGAAACCGCCTGCGCGGTTCGAGTGCAAGGCGCACGGAGCGCAGGAACCGCAGTGTACGCGGGTACATGAGGATTCCGAGCACCGCGCAACGCGGCAATCGGATCGCGCAGGGGGTTTCTAGAGGTTCCCTTTATCGGGTCGACGCGCACCGGATTAAACACATAGCGGAAGGTGATCGTGTTGACGTCCTTCGGCAACTGATCGTCCAGCATGAAGCGAACCGGCATGGCGCGCGATTCGCCGGCATTGAGATGTTGCTCAGTGAAGCAAAAGCATTCGGTCTTGGTCAGATTTGCCGACGCCTTGCTCGGCGCCACGCCAAAAATCGCTTGGCCGGACATGCCCAGCGCGCCGCGGTTGGTGGCGGTGAACACCACTTCATTCAATTCGCAAGGGTGCACTTTCAGGGTTTTCTTCTGACTATCGAGCTGCCAGGGCAGATCGGCATGAATGCTGGTATCGAATTCGACGGTGACCACGCGCGAATGCTCAACGCCGGTGCACACCGGTGCCACCGCTGCCGCCTGCACTGGCTTGATGCCGAGAATTTTTTCGCACAGAACGTCGTAAAGCGGAACCAGAGCAAATCCAAACCCAAACGAAGCCAGCGTGGCGACCAGCGCCCACTTCAAGGTGCGGCTATTGCGGCGCAGGACTGCGTCGGATGTACCTGGCTGCGCAGTCATGAGCGCAGTACCCCGCCCAACCAGAACAACAGATAAATCCCGGCGGCGGCCAGCCCGACGAACAAAGCTGTACGCCGCGCGCGGGCGCGACGCTGCGCAAAGTCATGGTCGGTGCTCATCTGTCGGACTCCTTTCATCAATGGGTCGCGTTCGTCAATGGCTGGGGCGATCAATGGGAAACGTCACCGTGCGCCAGTTTCCTGTCGTCGATGACTGGCGGCGTGATGAAGCTGTGGTAGGGCGCTGGCGAGGACAGCGTCCACTCCAGTCCGTGCGCGCCTTCCCAGACTTCGGCCGTCGCTTTGGCGCCACGCTTGCGTACACAAACATCGAACACGATCCAGGCAAACAGCAACTGGGTCAGGCCGAAACCGAAGCCGCCAATTGATGACCACAGGTTGAAATCGGCGAACACCACGTTGTAGTCGGGAATGCGCCGCGGCATGCCGGCCAGGCCGAGGAAATGCTGCGGGAAGAAAAGCAGGTTGACGAAGATTGTCGACAACCAGAAATGGATCTTGCCGAGCTTCTCGTTGTAGTGACGCCCTGTCCATTTGGGCAACCAGAAATAAGTGGCCGCCATGATCGAGAAGATGGCACCCGTGACCAACACATAATGGAAATGTGCGACCACAAAATAGGTATCGTGATACTGGAAATCGGCCGGCACGATCGCCAGCATCAATCCGGAGAATCCGCCGATGGTGAACATGATGACGAAGCCAACCGCGAACAGCATCGGTGTTTCAAAGCTCATCGAGCCTTCCCACATGGTGAACACCCAATTGAACACTTTGATGCCGGTAGGAATCGCAATGAGCATGGTGGCGTACATGAAGAAAAGTTCGCCACCGAGTGGGATGCCCACGGTGAACATGTGGTGGGCCCATACGATGAACGAGAGGAAAGCGATCGAGGCAATCGCGTAGACCATCGCCTGATAGCCGAACAGCGGCTTGCGCGCAAAGGTTGGGATAATCTCGGAAACGATGCCAAACGCGGGCAGGATCATGATGTAGACCTCGGGATGCCCGAAGAACCAGAAGATGTGTTGAAACATCACCGGGTCGCCGCCGCCCGCGGCATTGAAGAAGCTGGTACCGAAGAACTTGTCGGTCAGCAGCATGGTGACTGCACCGGCCAAAACCGGCATCACTGCGATCAGCAGAAACGCAGTAATCAGCCACGACCAGACGAACACCGGCATCTTCAGCAGATCCATGCCGGGAGCGCGCATGTTGAGGATGGTGGCGATAATATTGATTGCGCCCATGATCGAGCTGATGCCCATCATGTGAATGGCGAAAATGGTGAAGGCAACGTTATCGCCGCCCTGGATCGACAGCGGTGGATACAGCGTCCAACCGCCAGCCGGACCGCCACCGCCAATACCGAAGAACAGGTACAGGGCGAGCGGCAGCAACAGCAGCGTGAACGCGAACGGCAGGATCCAGAACGACCAGTTGTTCATCCGCGGCAGCGCCATGTCCGGCGCGCCCACCATCATCGGCACCATCCAGTTGGCAAGACCGACGAACGCCGGCATGACCGCGCCGAAGATCATGACCAGCGCATGCATGGTGGTCATCTGGTTGAACACTTCCGGATGCACAAGCTGCAGACCCGGCTGGAACAGCTCGGCACGAATCACCATCGCCATGGCGCCGCCGATAAAAAACATGATCAGCGAGAACACCAGGTACATCGTGCCGATGTCCTTGTGATTGGTCGCATAGAACCAGCGGTTGATGAAGCCGTGCGGCTTGTGATCGTGGTCGTCGTGATGACCGGCGTCGTGTGTGACGTTAGCGTAGGCCATAACGTTTCCTCAATTCAGATTGCTGGCGGCGACCGCGGACGCGGCGGCGTCGGTCGCGACGATAGGGGCGGTGTCGGGATTGGCAGAAGTCTGTTGACCGGCCAACCACTGGTCGAATTCGGCCTTGGGTTTGACCTCGACCACGATCGGCATGAAGCCGTGGTCCTTGCCACAGAGTTCAGCGCATTGACCGCGGTAAATACCCGGTTTGGAAACGCGGGTCCAGCCATCGTTGATGAAGCCGGGAATCGCGTCCTGCTTCCAGCCGAGCGCAGGCACCCACCAGGCATGGATCACGTCTTCGGAAGTGATAACGAAACGCACCTTGGTGTCAGCCGGGATCACCAATGGACGGTCCACGTCGAGCAGATAGTTGTCGATCGAGTACGGATCGACGCCAGAACCGACGCGTCGCGCGTCATCGCTGTCGCGCTTGAGCGAGCTCATGAAGTTGACGTCGGTGCCCACGTATTGGTAGCGCCACTTCCACTGATAGCCAGTGACTTTGATGGTCAATTCCGACTCGGACGTATCAGCGGACTGCAGCATTACCTTGGTCGCAGGCCAAGCCATGCCGATCAGGATCAGCGTCGGCACCACGGTCAACACGACTTCGATCGCGCTGTTGTGGCTCCACTTGCCAGCGACCGCTCCCTTGGACTTTCGGAATCGCCACATGGCGAAGAACATCATGCCGAACACGATGGCGCCGATTGCGCAACAGATCAGGAAGGCGATCATGTGCAGGCCGTAGGCCGATTGACTGGTCTGGGTGACACCCTTGCCCATGTTGAGCTGCCAGCGCTGCGGCGCTTCGGCCCAGGCTGACAGGCTGGTCGCCAGCATCACCAGCGCCAGCCCGGCAAAGCTGAGCGCGCGCCTGAACGACGCGTATTTTGTCAACTTGGTAGTGCTCGACAGGCTGCTGGCCAGCTGTTTAATGGCGGAAAGGCTCACGCCGAACTGAGTCTTGGCGAACTGTGTCTTGGCGAACCCGGTCCGGGCCGGCTCGTTTTTGGTCTGCATCATCGTCTTCATCCCATTCCGGTCGAGCCGGCGCCAACTTTGGAGTTGTTCAAGCGCCTGCCGAGTGGGGCAAGCTGGTGTCGCAGTTCGGCGCAGTCGCCAATCAAGCGCCCCATGATAGCGATCTGGACAGTGCCGGGGCAACCGCTGTACACGTCTGTGTCCACGCCCGCTGCCCACGTCTGAACGCGCGGCCACAATCCAACATTGCTTGTTGTATCTGGATGGCCGTGAAGGAAACGCCGCGGCGGTCGGCCGCGTTCGGCTCCACTTCGCGCGACCCGACCTACGGTCTACACTGTCGGTTCTGCCGCCCGCGTTCGGGCGGACCCAATGCGATCATGAATCCACCGACCAACGCCATTCTTTCTGACCTTGTCAACCCCCACCCCGTCAACGGGTCGCCTGACGCCGATTTCGCTGCGATCACTGCGCTCTATCGTCGTGACGAGACCGAACTGCTGTCTGAACTGGTTGACCTTGCCACTGTCCCCGCGGGCGAGCAGGAAGCCATCCAGAAAAAGGCGATCGAGCTGGTCGAGCGTGTTCGCGCCAAAACCGGCCAGCAGACCGCGGTGGAGAGCTTCATGCGTCAATACGACCTTTCCAGCGAGGAAGGCGTATTGCTGATGTGCGTCGCCGAAGCATTGCTGCGCATTCCCGATGCCGATACCGCGGACAAATTGATCCGCGACAAGCTCGGCGAGGCGAATTGGGAGGCGCACGTCGGAAAGAGTGATTCGCTGTTCGTCAACGCCTCGACCTGGGGACTGATGCTCACCGGCAAGATCATCGAAATGGCCGGAGAAACCCGGGCCAATTTCGTCGGAGCGCTCAAACGCCTGGTCGCACGCAGCGGCGAGCCGGTGGTGCGGCTCGCGGTGCGGCAGGCGATGCGCATCATGGGACATCAGTTCGTCATGGGGCGCAGCATTGATGAGGCGCTGGATGCTTCTCAGTCGAAAGACAGCCGCGCCTACCGGCATTCGTTCGACATGCTCGGAGAAGGCGCGCTGACCATGCCCGATGCCGAGCGTTACCTGTGCGCCTACGAAGATGCCATCCGCCGCATCGGCGCGCGCGGCCCGCATGCCAACGTGATCGACGCTCCATCGATATCGGTGAAGCTATCGGCGCTGCATCCGCGCTACGAAGTGGGCAAACGCGCCCGGGTACTGGACGAACTCACGCCCAAGCTGCTCAAGCTGGCGCAGCTGGCCAAGCAGCAAGGCATTGCACTGACTGTCGACGCAGAAGAGTCGGATCGGCTGGAGCTGTCGCTGGAGCTGTTGCGGCGCGTCTTTCACCATCCTTCTCTGCAAGGTTGGGATGGTTTTGGACTGGCTGTGCAGGCTTACCAGCGTCGCGCGACAGCGGTGATCGACTGGCTTGCCGCCGAGGCGAAAAAATCCAATCGGCGCTGGTGTGTGCGCCTGGTCAAAGGCGCCTATTGGGACTCGGAGATCAAGCGCGCACAGATGGACGGCCATGCCGACTACCCGGTGTTCACGCGCAAGCCCAATACCGACGTCTCGTACCTAGCCTGCGCGCGGCGCCTGTTCGGGCATGGCGACGCTTTTTACCCACAATTCGCCACACATAACGCACAGACCATTGCTGCCATCCACCATTACGCCGCGGGCCGCGCGTTTGAATTCCAGCGCCTGCATGGCATGGGCACCGATCTCTACGCCGAAGTGGTGGGCGCACAAAATCTGAATGTGCCTTGCCGCGTTTATGCGCCGGTGGGAACGCATGAAGATCTGCTGCCCTATCTGGTGCGGCGACTGCTGGAAAACGGCGCCAATTCCAGCTTCGTCAACCGCATCGTCGACGCCAGCCTGCCGCCGCGCGATCTGGTTGCCGATCCGATCGCCACGGTGCGTGGCAATCAATGCAGGCCGCATCCCAATATCCCGCAACCCGTCGCGCTCTATGGCGACCACCGGAAAAACTCCATGGGCATCAACCTCGCCGACGAAAATGAACTGCGCCAGCTCGCCGCGCGAGTGAACAGCGCAATCCAGCCGTGGAACGCGATGCCGCTGATCCCGGGATACAAGCCGGGCAAGGTCGCAATTGCGGTCAGCGATCCAGCCGACCGACGCCGCCACGTGGGCGAGTGGATTGCCACCGACGCCGCTGGCGTGGCGCTCGCGCTCGACAACGCAGTGGCCGCGCAGCCAGCCTGGGATGCGATGCCTGCCGCCGCACGCGCCAGCATTATCGAGCATGCCGGCGACTTGCTGGAAGCACGTATGCCCGAGTTCATCGCCATGTGCACGCGCGAGGCCGGAAAGACCATCAGCGACGGCATTGCCGAGGTCCGCGAAGCTGTGGACTTCTGCCGTTACTACGCAGCGCAGGCGCGCCAACTGATGGCCGCTGCGGAGATTCTGCGCGGGCCGACTGGTGAGTCCAATCAACTCTCACTGCACGGCCGCGGTGTGTTCGCCTGCATCAGCCCGTGGAACTTTCCGTTGGCGATTTTCATCGGCCAGATCGTGGCTGCTCTGGCCACCGGCAACAGCGTGATCGCCAAGCCGGCGGAGCAGACCAATTTGATCGCCTACGTCGCGGTCAAGTTGCTGCACGAGGCCGGGGTACCCGAAGCTGTGTTGCAGCTGGTGCCCGGCACCGGCGCCGACGTCGGTGCATTGCTGACGCGCGACCCGCGCATCGACGGCGTGGTGTTCACTGGTTCGACCGCAACTGCGCGCCGCATCAATCGCGCCCTGGCCGATCGCGACGCGGCGTTGCCGGTACTGATCGCCGAGACCGGCGGCCAGAACGCATTGATCGCCGATTCCTCTGCCCTGCCCGAGCAGCTGGTAAAAGACGCGATCAACTCTGCGTTTGGGTCGGCTGGCCAGCGCTGCTCGGCAGCACGCGTACTGTTCGTGCAGGAAGACATCGCCGACAAGGTGATCGGCATGCTGGCCGGCGCGCTCGACGAAATCGTCGTGGGCGATCCTGGTCTGCTGTCCACCGATATCGGTCCGGTGATCGATGAACGTGCCAAGGGCATGTTGGACCAGCACGCCGAACGCATGACCAGCGCGGCCAAGCTGATCAAACAACTCGTGCTCGATCCCGACAAAACCGCACACGGTACGTTCTTTGCGCCGCGCGTGTACGAAATCCCGACGCTGGATGTGCTCACCAGCGAAGTATTTGGCCCAGTGCTGCACGTGCTGCGTTTTGCCGGCAAGGATCTGGACAAAGTCATCGCGCAAATCAATGCCACCGGTTATGGACTGACACTTGGCGTGCACAGCCGCATCGACTCGACCGTGGAAAAGATCAGCCGCACGGTGAAGGCCGGCAACTGCTACGTCAATCGCAACATGATCGGTGCCGTCGTCGGCGTGCAGCCGTTTGGCGGCGAAGGACTCAGCGGCACCGGCCCCAAAGCGGGCGGGCCGCACTATTTGCTGCGCTTCGTCACCGAACGCACGCTGACCATCAACACCACTGCTGCCGGCGGTAACGCGAGCCTGCTGACACTGGGTGACTGATCGCGAAATTCCAGCTGCGCTGTTGTGGGACCGCGCTGTGCGCGGACCTTTTTGATCAACCATTGAGCTGGCGAAGAGCGCGTGCCGCTGGCCGCGCTGTGACAAACCTCAGTTACACAGTTGGCTTGACAGACTCGCGGAAAAACGAAGCGTGGTTTGCGTCGTGTTTTTCAAATTAAGCTCACACTTCATGCGGCGCAGTGTTGGTCAGGACGGCGGGTACCGCTTCGCGGGACCCCCCTACTTCCTTCTCCGGGCTACTTGCTGTCAACGCTTAACCTAACCGTATCCGGCTTCAGTCCATGACTCGGTGCCTCGGTGGGCTGCTAACCCTTTCCGAGTAGAGGAACTTCCCCTCCAATGTTCTGCCGAATTGTCCCGGCGCTCTGGGTGT
>JAWXCG010000274.1:0-9692 GCA_034440555.1 Pseudomonadota bacterium | reverse complement strand
GTGCCGGTGCCGGTGCCGGTGCCGGTGCCGGTGCCGGTGCCGGTGCCGGTGCCGGTGCCGGTGCCGGTGCCGGTGCCGGTGCCGGTGCCGGTCCGCGAACAATGTGGCACAGGGTCGGACACCCCGTCGGAAGCGCGCGCCGGCATATCACCATGCAGCCGCGCTATTTCCCTGTGGCGTCGGCCAATGCCAGCCTGAACGCTGACTCCTGCTGCACGGAATCCGCCGTGGACTACTTTCCGCTGTTTTTGCGCCTACGCGAACAACGCGTCGTTCTGGTTGGTGGCGGCAACGTCGCCGCGCGCAAGTTTTCTTTGCTGCATGCCGCGGGTGCTCAAGTCACCGTCATTGCGCCGGAGCTCGAGCCGCAGCTGCAACGTGCGCTGACAGCGGGGCAGCTGGACTGGATCCCAGACCGTTTCGAGCCGCATCATGTTGATGGCGCACTTCTGGTCATCGCTGCCAGCAATGATCGCCTGGTGAATGCTGAGGCTGCCGACGCCGCCACGACACGCCGCATTCTGGTCAATGTGGTCGACGACGCTGAGCGCTCCACTGCCATCGTGCCCGCCATTGTCGATCGCAACCCGGTGATCGTGGCGATCTCCAGCGCTGGCGCAGCACCCGTGCTCGCCACCGAAATTCGCGGCCGGATCGAAGCCATGCTGGATCATTCGGTCGGTGCGCTGGCGCGATTTGCGGCACGCTTTCGAGCGACCGTAGGTGCGCAGATCCGCGACCACAGCCAGCGTCGACGATTCTGGCGTGGACTGCTCCTTGGCGACGTTGCCGACGCGGTGCGTCAGGGCCGAGAGGATCGCGCAGAGCAAATTTTGCAGACAGCTTTGACGACTGCCGCGAGCGCACCCGCGGTCGGCCGCGTGCTGTTGGTCGGCGCTGGGCCCGGTGATCCGGGATCGCTGACACTACGCGCGCATCGCGCGTTGCAGGAAGCCGACGTAGTGCTGTACGACCGACTGGTGTCGGCAGAAGTACGCGCGATGGGTCGTCGCGATGCCGAGTGGATTGAAGTGGGCAAGCGTCACGGCGAAGCCGATGCAATCCAGCACGACATTGCGCGACTGCTGGTGCTGCACGCGCGAGCCGGCAAGATTGTGGTGCGTTTGAAGGGTGGCGATCCGCTGTTGTTCGCGCGCGCCGAAGAGGAGCTTCAGGTATTGAAGGATCACGCCATCCTCTTCGAGATCGTACCTGGCGTGACATCGGCCAGCGCCTGCGCTGCCTATGCAGGCATTCCGCTGACTGCTCGCGGCGGTGCCGGCGGTGTGCGCCTGGTGACCGCAGCACACTGTCAGAGTGGACGCGAACCCGACTGGCCCAACCTCGCACGCAGTGACGATACGCTGGTGATCTACATGGGCGTGTCCAGCATCGCGCACAACGCGCAACAATTGATCCGCAATGGGCGCTCTGGCAGAACCCCGGTAGCGCTGGTCGAAAACGGCAGTCGCGGCGACCAGCGCGTGATTGTGGCAACACTGTCGAGCATGGCATCCGCTGCCAGTGCTCACGAACTTAAATCTCCGGCACTGCTCATCATTGGTGAACAAGCCGAACGCGCGCTGCATTTTGGCTGGTTCGGTGCGCCGGCGATTGACGCACGCGAACCACTGCAAACTTCGCTGCGCGCCGTGGCCTGATTATGGCGGCGGTCAGCGGCCACGAGTGAACTCGCGGCGTCCGCAGTTCGCAGCAAGGACGCCGCTCGCGCGACAAGCCGTTATTGGCAACTGCGCGTATTGCAGCTGTGCACTTTCAGACTTCCAACGGCTACCGGGACTGCATACGCTACGACCGGAACGCCGTTGGCATTGATCGCCAGTGCATTGGCAATGAGCATCACGCTCGGTGTTGGAGCATGCAAAGTGGTAGTGGTCACGCTGGCGCAGTCCGGGCGCGTGCAGCGCGCTACCTTGATCGTGCCGAACGTGCTGTCGAAGTAACTCAGCACCGGCAGGCCATCAGCCCCGGCGCGCATCTGCACGCCCTCGCCCACACCACTTCCGCTGCTGATGCTGTCCACGGTACTGACGGCGAAGGTCAAGCAGTTCGGATTCAAGCACTTGACCAAGCGCAGAGAATCCTGCGTGGCGACGTCGGCTTTGTAGGCAATGATGGCAGCACCGTCGCGCCCTTCCATCATCGCCAGCGACGAAGTGGTGTCGGTAGTAAGCACGCTCGTGCTATTGCCGACTGCACAGTCCGGCGAGCCGCAGCGCAGCAGCTTGATGTTTTTGATGGTGCCGCTCGGATTGGAGTGATAGGCCACTTGTGGCAGACCACCGATGATGGCGACGCCCGGTCCACGGCCAGTGAAGCCAGCCGTATCGGCGACCACGATACTCGCAATACCCGTGCAGTCCAGAGTGGAGCAGCGCGCAATCTTCAGGTCGAAATTGCTCCCGTCGTGGTAGGCGAACAGCGGCAGTCCATCGGCGGGCACGATCAAGTCGTGATCGGTGGTGAACCCCAGATTGCTGCTGTCGACCACGGTGGTGATGGAGCTGGTGCACGCCGCGTCATTGCATTTGATCGCGCGCAGCCCGCTGGCAGTAACCGAGATACCCACAATCGGCAGACCGTCAGCGGCAGTGGCAACACGAATGCGGGTAAGACTGGAAAGGTTGGCGATCGTCGTGACACTGGTCGGCGCGCCCGAGCACAGCGCGTTCGCGCATTGCAGTGCCTTGACGGTACTGTTTTCCTGGAACACGATCAGCGGCAATCCGGAAGCTGGCACCAGAATGTCCGATCGCCCGCTGCTGTTCGGCCCCGGCACCGCAATCGTCGGCACCTGGGCCTGCACCGCGGCCGAAGTAAACAGCGACATGAAACTAACGCAGACAGCGACAATCCACGCAATTGGTTTAGTCATCACACTCCCCCAAGAATTTGTTGGCCGCAATCGGAATGACGGCGGAGTGGCGTCACGCTAGGGGAGGCGCGAGCGGCGAAACACTGACTTTCGATAGGTCGGCGCGCATCTCGATCAAAGCCTGGGAGCGACAATTTTTTGCGAGCGGCGTCTGGCTGCTGTGTGCGCGCACTTGCTGCCGATGGCAACTGACGCGCTATCGAGCGTGGCGACAGCAAGCCGCCGCCACCGGCGACGTGATGCTCACCATGCCGCATTCGTTGGATCAATGGCGGCCTGAATCGGGCGCGCACGGGAAGGATGGGCCGAGAAATCCCTTTGGAACGTGACCCGGCTGATTCCGGCGTAATGAATCTTGCGAGTCGGCCCCCTCACCGTGCCTGCTCGACACCGGCTGTGTTGCAGAATTTTCGAGCAGCGGGACAAAGCACCCCACTACACGAAAATCATGATCGATTGGCTACCGCCTCTCGGTCCGCTCTGGGCGCCCTCGCCCCGCGCGACTTCGACCAGGATCGGTGCTCATGCGATTGCGCACGGTTCATTCAGGCCGAAACGCCCGGAACGGAGCTGACCGGAAACTCGAGATTCTTCGTTGTTGTCGATCCGAGGTCGATTGATGATGGTTGTGTGGGCGAGCTGTTTGTTGATGGGTTTGAGGATTGAGTCAGCGGTGAATGGTGCTCTGTGAGTGTTGGAGTTCAGGAGCAAGCACTCTGACGAGTGCGTCGCAACCGCCAGAGTGCTTGCTCCTGACATTCGACACTCCCCGCCCATTGTTCACCCATCTCAAATCGCCACAACTGCTATGCGCGAATCGCCTGCCCATCAGGGGTCCACCGGGACCCCCACAAAACTGCTACAACCGCCTCCGGTTCCATGGTTCAATGCCACCCTGAAGCGGGGGTGCCCATGGACAACGGGCTGAGAAATACCCTTGGAACCTGATCCGGCTGATACCGGCGTAGGGAAGCTTGCGAGATCCGCGCCTTGAGCGCGCGGGCTCGGCGCCCGCTTTGTTCCCGATAACGAGGATCAAACATGAACGCCCAGCCAAATATCAACGATGTCGTTCGCGCTACAGAAGCCCTGTCTGAGGCAGTGACCCGGCCGATTCCAGGATCGAGCAAGATCCACGTTTCCGGTTCGCGCGCAGACCTGCGCGTCGCCATGCGCGAAGTCGCACTGGCGGATACGCCCAAGTTGTTTGGTGCAGAGACCAACCCACCCTTCGTCGTCTACGACACTTCCGGAATCTACACGGACGCCGATGCGCGCATCGACCTTGCTGTCGGTCTGCCGCCACTGCGCGCGCGCTGGATCGAAGAACGCGGCGACACCAACCTGCTCGGTGGCCTGACTTCAGAGTTCGGCCGCAAACGCGCGGGCGATAGCAAACTCGACGCCGTGCGCTTCCCCAGCATGCATGCGCCGCGTTGTGCCAAGCCTGGTGCCAATGTCAGCCAGATGTATTACGCCAAGCGCGGCATCATTACGCCGGAGATGGAGTACATCGCAATCCGCGAGAACGCGCGCGTCGAAGAAATGGCGGCAGCCTACGGCGGCAATCGCCGACACCAAGGTGAATCGTTCGGTGCTTCGCTGCCTGGATTGATCACGCCCGAGTTCGTGCGCGACGAAGTCGCCCGCGGCCGCGCCATTATCCCGAACAACATCAATCATCCAGAGTCCGAGCCGATGATCATCGGCCGAAATTTCCGGGTGAAGATCAACGCGAACATTGGCAACTCGGCAGTCACCAGCTCGATCGCCGAGGAAGTGGAGAAAATGGTGTGGTCGATCCGCTGGGGTGCGGATACGGTGATAGATCTGTCGACCGGCAAACACATTCACGAAACCCGCGAGTGGATCCTGCGCAATTCTCCGGTGCCGATTGGCACGGTGCCGATCTATCAGGCGCTGGAAAAAGTGAACGGTCGCGCCGAAGCCCTCACCTGGGAAATTTTTCGCGACACACTGATCGAACAGGCCGAACAGGGCGTCGATTACTTCACCATTCACGCCGGTGTACGCCTCGCGTACATCCCGCTGACCGCCAAACGCGTCACCGGCATCGTCTCGCGCGGCGGCTCGATCATGGCCAAGTGGTGTCTATCGCATCACAAGGAAAGTTTCCTCTATACCCACTTCGAGGAAATCTGCGAAATCATGAAGGCCTACGATGTTGCCTTCTCGCTCGGTGACGGCCTGCGGCCGGGATCGATCGCCGACGCCAACGACGCGGCACAATTCGCCGAACTGGAAACCCTGGGCGAACTCACCAAGATCGCCTGGAAGCATGATGTGCAGACCATGATCGAAGGGCCCGGCCACGTGCCGATGCAGTTGATCAAGGAGAACATGGACAAGCAGCTGCGCGAATGTGGCGAGGCGCCGTTTTACACACTCGGCCCGCTGACCACGGATATCGCACCGGGCTACGATCACATCACCAGCGCCATTGGCGCGGCGATGATCGGCTGGTTTGGTACCGCGATGCTCTGTTACGTTACCCCCAAGGAACACCTGGGTCTGCCGAACAAGCAGGATGTGCGCGATGGCATCATCACCTACAAGATCGCCGCGCATGCGGCCGATCTGGCCAAGGGCCATCCGGGTGCCCAGGTGCGCGACAACGCCTTGAGCAAGGCGCGCTTCGAATTCCGCTGGCAGGATCAGTTCAACCTCGGACTCGATCCGGAAAAGGCCAAAGAATTCCACGACGAAACCCTGCCCAAGGACGCGCACAAAACCGCGCACTTCTGCTCCATGTGCGGCCCGAATTTCTGCTCGATGAAAATCACCCAGGACGTGCGTGACTACGCGGCTGACAAGGGCGTGACCGAGGCTGCCGATGCACTGGCACTGGGCATGCAGGAAAAAGCCGAGGAGTTCAGGAAGTCTGGCGGAGAAATCTACCAGCCGGATTGACCTGGTTCGGAAAGCGCGGAACCACTCAGCAATTCAACTTGCTGAATCGCCTGGCTTGCCATACGCCGCTTTCAGCAGCGAGTCTCGCATGCCAGCAGCCTCTTTTTGCCGCGATCCCAGCAGCAGATCGCCTGCCTTCAACGTGGGACGGAAGTCCGATTTCGCGCCTTTTCCAGCAAAGCCAGACCACGCTCCCGCTTGCCCTGGCCGCGCTGAGCACGCAGCAGGAAATGGGTTTCCGCATCGGCCTCGGCCAGCAAGAAGGTGGCCATCTGGTCGATGAGCTGGTTCACGCTGGTCCGGCGACGGCGAGACAGCGCCTTGAGCCGTTGATATTTTTCGTCCGGCATGCGGATGGTCAATGCACTCATGACGTGACCTCTCTCAAAAAATGCTCCGGCGTCAATGCGCGGAGTTCGGGGAAATGAAGTTCTGCACGCCGAAGGTCGCGCAGGTTACGGCTGACGATATGACTGGCGTGGCCGGCGACCGCCAGTTCGATCAAGTGGTTGTCGCCCTCGTCGGCCAGATTGGGGCGCCATCCAAAGTAGATCGGTGTCCAGCGGCAGGCGGCGAGAAAGATATCCAGAAGTTCTTCGCGCTCCCCGACATCCAGTCTGGACTTGCGGAACACTACGTTGCGTCCCAGCACATCCTCGTATTCCGCCAGCAGCGTCGTACCCATGAGGGGCGTATGGAGACCCCGAATGCAGTTGCCGACGACAGCGCTGGATGCGCCCATGCCCAAACATGCGCCTACGAATACGTTCGTGTCGACGACGATCACCATGTCGTCTATGGTAGCACAGGTGCCACCATGCTATCGATGTGATCGGCTGGTTCGCTACCGCGATGCTGTGTTATGTCACCCCCAAGGAGCACCTGGGCCTGCCCAACAAGCAGGACGTGCGCGATGGCATCATCACCTACAAGATCGCGGCGCATGCCGCGGATCTGGCCGAGGGCCACCCCGGCGCGCAGGTACGTGACAATGCGCTGAGCAAGGCACGCTTCGAATTTCGTTGGCAGGACCAGTTCAACCTCGGCCTCGATCCAGATAAGGCCAAGGAGTTCCATGACGAAACCCTGCCCAAGGACGCGCTCAAGGTCGCGCATTTCGGCGCGATGTGCAGTCCGAACTTCTGCTCGATGAAAATCACTCAGGACGTGCGCGACTACGCCGCGGAAAAAGGCGTGAGCGCATCTGCCGACGCACTTGCGCTGGGCATGCAGGAGAAGGCCGAAGAGTTCCGGCGTTCGGGTGGCGAGATTTATCAGGAAAGTTGATCTGGGTAGAGCCAGTCGGGACGGTCCTGTCGCAGCTTTATTGCGATGACCGGGTCGGGAGTCTGTGCCGGGTTTGTCAGTCCGTGCGGCGCTAGCGCGTATGCACGGGTATCCTGGCCACGAGATCGAACTCATGCAGTACCTCCTTCAGCGCGGCGTGCGCGGTCCACGCCCGATGCTGCGCCCATTGCAGGCATCGTTGGCAGTATTGTTGTTGACGCTGGGCAGCGCTGCCAGCGCGCAAGCCGGTGCGCTCGATCCGGATTTCGGCACTGGCGGCGTTGTGCAGCGCTTGGGCAACCGCGCTGGCAGCATGTTGCTGCGATCGAGCGATGGCAGTTATTACCTGGGCGGCTACACCCGCGACGGCAGCATGGGTCATCTGGCGTTGAACCGTTTTCTTGCTGATGGCAGCATCGACAACGCCTATGGCAACAACGGCACGGCGCTCAGTTTCAGCTTTAATCCCAATGCTCCGCCAACCTTTGAAGCTGGGCTCGCGCTCGACAACGGCAAGCTGATGATCGTCGGCGGTCGCGTGATCGGCGACGATCGCAGCCTGCAACTGCACCGTATCAACGCCGATGGCAGTGTCGATGCAAGCTTCTCAGCGGTTGATCCGGCGCCAGGAAAGTTCTGCTACGGCACCGCGCTGCATCGCCTCGCCGACGGGAAACTGCTGATCGCAGCCATCCTCGATCGCGGCAGCAATCCCGGCAGCGACACCAACTTCGCAGTAATGCGTTACCTCGATGACGGCACGCTGGACGCGAGCTTTGGTATCGGTGGCATCGCCGAGACTTCTTTCACAACCGGGCAGGACCGTCCCTTCGCGCTCGCGCTGCAGTCCGACGGCGCCATCGTTCTTGCCGGCTGGGCGCCGATCGGAAACGGATCTGGTTTCGCCGTGGCACGATTTACCGCCGACGGCATGCTCGACAGTAGTTTCGGCAACGGCGGCAGGCTGACACCTTTTGTCGCCAGCGGCATCGAATACGCGCACGCCGTTGCGGTGCAGCCAGATGACAGGATTCTGGTCGCCGGCAGCACCTCAACCAATGGCAGCAGCCACGCCATCGTGCGCCTGACCGCCGCCGGCACCCTCGATACCGACTTTGGCAACGGCGGCCGCGTGGTCTATCGGATCGGCATGCGCAGCGAAGCCAAGAGCCTGAGCGTTGCCGGCGATGGCAGCATTTACACCGGAGGCTATGCCTTCGATGTCGACGACAGCGAGTATTTCGCGGTTTCGCGGATCAGCTCCGCCGGAACCTGGGACCAGAACTTCGGCGGCAGCGGACGGGTAGCCGCGGCGTTCCGCGCTGCGGTTGTCAATCGACACTTGCTACAGGAAGACGGAAAGTTTGTGGTCGGTGGCACCTGGGCCGATGCGAAGGGTGTTGCCGGTATCGGCATGATGCGTGTACTTACCAGCACCGCGTCGCTGTTCAGCGACGGCTTCGAAACACCGTAGTAGACAATCCCAGGCGACCGGGGTTGCGTGGAACGGCCGCAAGAACAGCTGCGGTACATCGCGCGGTGCTGACTAGCCCGCGCCGCTGAAGCGAGGTGAGCAAGCACCGAGGCTAAGCGATCAAGCCAGCCGCGTTCCTGCTCTGCGTTGCGCGCTGCGGTTATGCTTGGCCCGCATCAATCGGCCCGATTTGCCGAAGAATGCCGCGAAACCGCGCCGCGCCGATGGCGCGATTGATCAGCAAATCGCCAGGCGGCAACAACATTTCGCGGAGTGGAGCGCGCAGCATGTGGACTCTACGCGGGACGATATTCCTGCTCGTTTTCAGCCTGGTGGCCTGCGTCGTGCACCCCGGACCGCGACAATCAGAGTCTCATTCGCCCAAGCCGTTCCACGCAGATGGCTGCACCTGGTTTCCAGACGGCGACTACCGCGACTGTTGCGATAAGCATGATCGCGACTACTGGTGCGGCGGTGCGCGCGTCGAACGCCTGCAATCGGATCTCGAACTGAGGCAATGCGTGGCTGCAAAGGGCCGCTCATTGCGATCTGCGCTGATCTACCGCGGCGTGCGCATCGGCGGAATGCCGTGGTTGCCGACGTCGTGGCGTTGGGGATTCGGCTGGCGCTTTGGACATGGCTATTCGGCAAAACCAGCCGGCGGTTGCATCGTTGCGGAGCAAGCGGCTACGCGAGACAGCAATGCGCCAGCGACAGGCGTGGCCAGGCATTGATTGCCGCCGCCGGATGACCGCCGCGCGCTATGTTTGGTGGGCGCAGGGACGCTAAGCTCTATTCGCCAGCAACGCAGCAAGAGCTTTTATCACAGTGGGGATTTTCACGTCACCGGCCGCCGGCTTTGATGTCGGACACTGCGAACACCGCCGCGCAGAGCAGTTGTTGGCCAACGCCGATCGCGCGCTCCATGCTGCCAAGAATCAGGGCCGCAATCGCGTGATATCTGCTTGGGCTTGACGTTCTGAGCCGGTCCCGCAATTTTGCACAGCACACCATTGCCGAGTTTGGCGCTACCGCCGCCAACGCAGTTCAGCATCAATCGCGCAATTCGGCGATGCCGCAGCAACAGTCGGCGATGCGTTTGAC
>JAWXCG010000273.1:0-5436 GCA_034440555.1 Pseudomonadota bacterium | reverse complement strand
TTGGGCAACGGCGGCGATGGCATCTATATCGGTGGTGCGTCGAAGGCAATGTCGATCGGCGGGCGCTACCCGGGAAGCGCGTTCGGCGCGAATATCGCCAACAATGGGGGCGCCGGCGTATACATGGCGGATAGCGCGATCGTCGACATGACCGCATCGGTCGCCAACAACGCGGGTCTCGAATTCGACCTGGCACCTCCCGGCGCTACCGCCAACGACGATCTCGACGCGGACTCTGGACCCAACGCGTTGCTCAATTACCCGGTGATCACCAGCGCGACACGCGACATGGTGACCGGTATCGGTACGATCACCGGAACCCTCAACACCACACCCGGTACCAGCACCACGGTCAATTTCTACTTCAACGACAGCTGCGATGCGAGCGGCCATGGCGGGTCAGAGACTTTCCTCAACGCCGGCGTCACAGTCACGCTAACCCCGGATGCGCAAGGCAATGTCAGCTTCAACCGCAGCGCATCGTTCATGCCACTTGGCAAGTACCTGACGGCCCAGTCACGGCGCTTTTCGACAACCCCTATTTCGATTGAAGTGTCCGAATTCTCGGCCTGTCGCCAGGTCGTAGCGGAGGGGTCGCTGTTTCTTGATGGGTTCGAATAGTAACGGCAGCGCGTCTATTCCTGGTTGACCGGATCTCGCGCTGTTTCTGGTTTGTAACCGTGACGCTCCCTGCGCCATGTCACTCGGGCGCTGCACAAGCGCGTCGTCGCGTAAGTCCCTTGGGCGTCGACTTTTAACAACAGCCACATGAGCGAAACAGAAACCGCAATGCAACGATCGGTGCCCATGATGTTCACGCAAATTGCGCTACTTGGCCTGCTCACGCTGGCCACTGCCGGTGTACATGCCGATGTGGTTTTCAACGTCAACACGGTGATCGACCTGATCGACGACAACACCAACGATGGCGTGTGCCATACCAGTGCCAACACCTGCTCCTTGCGCGCAGCGATCATGCAGGCCAATCATTGGAGCAATCCTGAGTTCGCGATCATCAATCTGCCGGCCGGCAACTATTTGCTTACGATTCCGATTCCGAGCGGCGGCTTCGATGGTGAGGCATCTGGCAATTTGAATCTGACTGCGCCGCTGACAGCCGATCAGCGCATCGTCATCAATGGTGCCAGCGCGGCCAGCACGATCATCGACGGCAACCCCAACGGCAATCAGCGCACCGGGATTTTCGATGTTGCCGTCGGCCGCAGTGCGCGCATCGCGAACGTCACGCTGCGTAACGGCAACAGCGTCTTCAGCGGTGGCGCGATCCGCAACGAAGGCACGTTGACGCTGGCCAACAGCGTGCTCGAAGGCAACCACGCGGCGAGCTCCGGCGGCGGCATCGATAACGGTGGTGCGCTGATCGTCATCGCCAGCACCTTCCGGTCCAATGTCGCCCATTCCGGTGGCGGCATTTACGTATTCGGCCCCACGAAGATCCGCGGCAGCACGTTCCACGGCAACAGCGCCAATTACGGCGGCGGCATCTACAACAACGACGATCGGCTGCACATCGTCAACAGCACGGTCAGCGGCAATACTGCCGACACCGACGGCGGCGGAATCTTCAGCCGCGTCGCCGGGTTTCTTTACAACACGTCGGTGATCGGCAACGACGCCGACCACGATCGCGACGAAGGCGGCGGCTATGGCGGCGGTGTATACGCCGATGCCGGGTCGCGTCTGGTCGTGGTGCATTCGTTGATCGCCGGCAACACGCAACGCGATGCCCCAATCGACGACGACTGCCACGGCGTTCTGGAAACCTATGGACGCAACATGTTCGGCGAAGTGGCGAACTGCGCGTTTCCAAATACGACGACCTGGGGCACCGTCTTGCTCAACACAATCGGGCCTTTGCAGGACAACGGCGGCCCGACGCTGACGCATGCGCTGCTGCCGACCAGCCAGGCGATCAATGGCACCAGCGATCCCTTCGGCTGCGTCGATGAGGACGGCACACCGCTGACCACCGACCAGCGCGGCGCACCTCGGGTGGTCGGTCCGCATTGCGACACCGGTGCGTTCGAGTTTGGCGCGCGGGTCGATCCTGTTTTCAGGAACAGTTTCGAATGACCGGCGCCTCGAGCCGTCGAGCGGTAGACGCAATCCATTGGAGTACATCATGCAACGAACAACATGCGGCTGGGCGATCGCTCTGCTGTCGATGACGATACAGCCTGCGCAACGCGCGCATGCCCAAGAACCACCGCCTACTGTCCTTTTTAATGTCAATACAGTTGCCGATCTGATCGACGACAACGCGGGCAACGGGGTCTGCCATACCAGTGCCAATACGTGTTCCTTGCGGGCAGCGATCATGGAAGCCAATCAATCGAGCGTAGTGGCGGCAAGAATTGTCATCGCGCTGCCGTCTGGCATCTACCGGCTCTCGCTTGCGCCAAGTGGTTTCAATGGTGATGACACGGGTGACTTGAATTTGACGGCACCGAGCGCCGGTCAGAGCATCACCCTCCGCGGTGCTGCAGCGGCCAGCACAATCATCGACGCTAATCAGACTGATCGCGCGCTGCGCATCCAAGGAGGGCGCGTGGCAACGATCGCCAACATCACGATTCGCAACGGGTTGGTTGTAGGCGACAACGGCGGCGGCATTTTAATGCGCTTCAGCACGGCGACCATCGAAGACAGCGTGATCGAGGCCAACCAGTCGAGTAATGGCGGCGGAATTACCAATGACTCCGGTGTGTTGAACATTTTGCGCAGCACGGTCCGATCGAACACGGCCGGTGACCAGGGCGGCGGTATATTCGTGTTTGGTCGCACCACAATCCGTGACAGTGCGCTTTACGGCAACGGTGCCAGGCAAGGTGGCGGCATTCAAAATACCGATGAGTTGTATGTGATCAATAGTACGCTCAGCGGAAACTATGCGTACGCCGATGGTGGCGGCATCTTCAACAGCCACACCGCCTTCCTTTACAACACGTCCATTGTCGACAACGACGCAAACCACCAATCGGTGATGTTTGGCAGCGGTGGCGGCGTGTTTACCCAAACTGGTTCGCGCTTCGTTGTGTTCAATACGCTGATCGTTGGCAACAGCAATCACGGCTCATACCCGTGGGACTGCAACGGCACCCTGGAAGCCTATGGAAGCAACCGGCTCAGCGTGATCGGCGGCATACAGAACTGCGCCATCCCGAACATATTCGGCTGGGCCTTGATGGAACGCGCTGCGCTCGGTCCGTTGCGCGACAACGGCGGGCCGACCCAAACGCATGCGCTGCATTCGGGAAGCTCAGCGATCAATGCCACCGGCATCCAAGGATGTGTTGGCCCCTCAGACGTTGCGTTGGCTACCGACCAGCGTGGTCTGCCGCGCGGGACGGGACAGGACTGTGATATCGGCGCGTTCGAATACGCTGCCGGGGTCATTTTCGAGAGTGGCTTCGAGTAGATCGGTGAATCATCGCGGAGCGCGCTCGTGGTTGGCCGGGTTTCGCATCGCTTCCTGTTTGTACATCAGGTGACTTTGGTGAAAATGTCATCAAGTCGCTATGCATCCTGGAAACTCAAGCATGAACATCTATCGACACACACTCTGGTTTTTCATACTCAATCTGCTCATGGCGGCAGCCGTGGCGGCACCGGTGGGTTCGGGTTTCAGCTATCAGGGCGAGCTCAAAGTGGCGGGAGTGCCCGCGAACACAGCGTTCGACTTCGAATTTGCGCTGTTCAACGTCACCACCGGTGGCGCGCCGCTGGATACGCTGACGCGCGAGGATCTGCTCGTCAATGCGGGTTTGTTCACGACCGAGCTGGATTACACCGACGTGCCGTTCTCAGCGGCTGAGCAGTATTGGCTGGAAGTGCGCGTGCGCGATGGCGCCAGCGCGGGCGGCTATCAACAACTGTTGCCGCGCCACAAGCTCACTCCGACACCCTATGCGGTGAATGCACGCACGGTGCAGGCCGGCGGAGTGAATCAAAACTCGATCGCCGTCGGCGCAGTGGGCAATGCGCAACTGCAAACCAGCGCGGTGGGCACTACACAGCTGGGCAATCTGGCGGTGACCGAGGCCAAGATTGCCGATGCCACTATCACCGACGCCAAGATCGCCGATGCCACTATTACCGCAGCCAAGCTCGCGTTTGCGGCGGGTGATGTCACCGCAGTTACCGCAGGCAGTGGTCTGATCGGCGGTGGCGGCATGGGTGATCTCGATTTGGCGGTGGACACCAACGCGATCCAGACGCGGGTCACCGGCAACTGCCCGATCGGCGCGTATTTTCGCGGCATTACCGCGGATGGAACGGTGATGTGCGAGTCGGTCCTGGCGTTCCTTGGCATTACGCTGCGCACCGTGATCGACACTTTGCCCACCCCCCTCGGCGAATTCGCCAACTTCACCGCCATCGCCATCGGTAGCGATGGGCTGCCGGTGATCAGCTATTTTGACAGCAGTGGCGCGCTCAAGGTCGCCAAGTGCGGCAACACTGCCTGCACTGGCGTGGCCACGATCACCACGATCGCCAATCCGGCCAACATCGAAGGCTTCTACACTTCCATCGCCATCGGCAGCGACGGGCTGCCGGTAATCAGCTATTTGGATAACAACCTCGGCGCCCTCAAAGTTGGTAAATGCGTCAACGCGGACTGCACCGGCTCGGCGACCATTACCACTATCGACGATCCGGGCAACAGCGTCGGCTACTACAACGCCATCGCCATCGGCAGCGATGGGCTGCCGGTCATCGCTTATCAAGATCTTACCGCGCGCACGCTCAAGGTCGCCAAGTGTCTCAATGCCGCCTGTACCGGCGCAGCCACGATTACCACCGTCGACGATCCGGCCAACTTCGTCGGCTTCTACACCGCCATCGCCATCGGCAGCGACGGGATGCCGGTGATCAGCTATTTGGACAGCACCGCCGGTGCCCTCAAGGCCGCCAAGTGCCTCAATGCGGCATGCACCGGCGCAGCCACGATCTCCACCGTTGACGATCCTGTGGTCAACTTGGTCGGCTTCTACACCGCCCTCGCCGTCGGCAGTGACGGGCTGCCGGTGATCAGTTATCAAGACCTCAGCGCCAGCACCCTGAAAGTCGCCAAGTGCCTCAATGCGGCCTGCAGCGGTGCGACCACGATCAGCACCGTCGACGATCCGGTCAACCTCGTCGGCTCCTTTACCGCGATCGCCGTCGGCAGTGACGGGCTGCCGGTGATTGGATACTTGGACTTCAGCGCCAACTCCCTCAAGGTTGCCAAATGCCGCAATGCGGCCTGCGTCGGCGTGGCGACCATCACCACTGTCGACGATCCTGCCAACGGCGTCGGCTACTACAACGCCATCGCCATAGGCAGCGATGGGTTGCCGGTAATCAGCTATTTCGACACCACCAACATTTCCCTCAAGGTTGCCAAGTGCGGCACCCCGAGTTGCCAATGAAACG
>JAWXCG010000272.1:0-4015 GCA_034440555.1 Pseudomonadota bacterium | reverse complement strand
TCGGCGCGGATTTCATCGGCCCGAGCGGGATTGGCAAAACGCTTTCCTGCGTGCGCACTCAAAGCCGACAGCACCGCGGTCTGGATGGCTTCGGTGGCGCCGCTGGTGAACAGGATGCGCCCGCCCGGAGCGCCACCCAGGACGCGCCGCGCATGCTCACGCGTGGTCTCCATCATCGCCCTCGCGCGCAGCCCTGCGCAGTGTGAACTGCTTGGATTGCCATACTGTTCCTGCATCGTGCAACAGGCAGCATCTACGGCATTGGGCAACGTCGGGGTGGTCGCGTTGGCGTCCAGATAGATGTCAGTCATTACGGCTTGCATGGGAATTGGGTCGAACTCCAGCGGATGCCAGCACGATACGGCCTGCACGCTAACAGTTCAACATATCCATATGCGTTATCGGCATAAGGAGATGGCAGCGTTCAGGCAGTGCGGCTCATAGCGCTTCAAAGCCATTGCCGAACAGAATCTGCAATGCCTCAAAACAGCCGATGTCCGCCGAACCCGCGGGTCTGGGTGTACCGAAGATGTCGGTGACTGGTACATCGCTACCGGGGCTGGCGGAATTACGCGCCACGCTGGTCGCACCCGTAATGGCGTAGCTGGTGGCGAGCGCGACAAAGGCGGCGCGAATCGTCGCATGGCCACCATTGAACTGCGATTGCGCGGGCAACCAATGCGGTGTCGTTACGCTGGTCTGCGCCGGTAACTGAGGATCGCCCTCGATGCGGGTAACGTCGTTGACGATGTTGATCGCGTCGGTGCCGTCATTGGGCAGGGCGCTGCCGTTGTTCCAGTACAAGTTTCGAGACAGCGACGAAGGACGTGCCGTCGAGAGCTCGGCGGGGTCGGTATCGGAGAAATCGAGCATCGTTCCGGTGGGGTCACTGAATATGTTGTGCACAAAGCGAATCGCCTCGATCTGCGGATTGTCTGCCTCCCGATTGATACGCGTGGCAAACGCGTTGGAAGGCTGGTTGCCGACCACGGTGTTATGTCGAAACACGATGTCGCGGCTGCCCTTGACGCCAAGCGGGGAGCGCATGGTGTTGGCGCTGTTGCCAACCAAGAGGTTGTTTTCGACGACACAGTCAAACGCCTCGAAGTTGGCGGTGCCGTCTTCACCAAACAATATGAACCCGCTGCCGGTCGACCCCTCCCAGTTCAAAAAAACGTTGCGCCGGATGACCACATTTCGCGCACCCAGATATTCGTCATCACCGGCGTTGGAATCCTTGACCACGACATAGCTAGACGTGTCGTTGCCATTGCTGCGGCCACTGGCGGCGAAGTTGTTGAAGAAGACGTTGTCTTCGACGATGACACCATCGACGCTATTGATGTCGATGTGCTCATCGGAGCCGCTCTGGTTGTAGAACATGTTGCCAACGACACGGATCTCGCTGGCGCCGTTATTGATCTTGAGCACGTCATTATTGAAACTGTCGTGCAAGATGTTGTCGCGCAGCGTTATCCGATGCGTCTGGGTGGCAAAGCCGTCCTGGATCTGGACGACCAGTGCGGCCGCGCCCGCTGCCGTGTGCGCGATATCAAAGCCTTCGATGCTGATTCCCTGTATATCGGCGTTGTCGTTGTAGATTGTCAGCACTGCCTCGTTGGCGCGAAGCCGCGCCTGGTAAGGCAGTTCGGATCGCACTGTCACGCCTTGGACAAAGTTGCCGCGAATGCGAATACGACCGTTGTACTGCCCAGGCTTGACCAGGATCAGACTGTTGTCGGCAACGCTGTCCAGCGCAAAGGTAATCGTAGCCCAGGGGTTACCCAGGCTGCCGACGCCGCTCTGGTCGCTGCCATTGGTCGCTACGTAAAACGTTTGCTGGGCGATAACCGACGTACTGAACAGTAGTGTCAGCAGGAAAAGACGAATCATGCGGCGCTCTCCAAGTGGACGCAGTCCACTTTAGCCTTGACCCGCCCCCGGAGACGCGATCTCAGTTACAGAATCGCAACGTGTGGCCGCTTTCTAGGCCAGCCGCGCTCAATACGCGGCGCGGTAAAACGCGTGATCACCGATCGTAGCCAGCGGTTCGCCGATTGCCCAGGCCGGCTTGGCAATGCGCGAGGCGACAAAATGGCTGGCGCCCGGGACCACCTGGACGCGCATCGGATGCGGCAACTGCCAAAGCCGGATTGTGTCGACCGATACGCGCCAAGCCTTGTTCCATGCCCTCGGACTCTGTATCCGGGTATTGGGCGACACCAGAGTCAGCGCAAATTGCTTGGGGCGTTGCAGTACGTCGCACAGCGACGCTCCATGGCTGCCGGCCTCCTGGCGACGCAGTGCGACTTCGGCGACTGCGATCTGGCCGCGCATCGGCTGGTCGCGTGCTTCCAGGTACACGGTAGTCGCCAGGCATATCTGGTCGGCGGTTGGCTGCGGCAGGAATGATGCTGCCCAAAGCAGCAAAGAAAGTTTCATTGGGTTGGCCTCCGGAAGATTCCGATTGGAATCTGGATGCGCTCATCCGAGCGCGCGCTGTGCATCGGGATTGATGAGTCAGCGTGTGACGGGGCCGCCAAGCGGCCAGAAAGGGGAGCGCAGGTTAGCCACTTCGTTTTCGAGCGAACACTCGACGCCTGAATGTGGGTTCAGGGATGTGCTCGCGATTTCACATAGAACAAAGTTATATTCATGTTTATAAACAGTGATTTACAGAACATTCTTTATGTTTTACATGATTATTTGCCTGGTGCCGATTTGTGTCTTTTGCCGCGCCGGCCACCAAAATGTGGGTCCGCGTGGGTCCGCGTGGGTAATGCGCTATTCCATTTGCGCTTTGGCGAATGCCACATCCAAGGCTTCCATCGCATCGCGCGGCTTCAGTTTGGTGGCGCGGGCGTAGCAGGCGGCGGCTTCGTCCTCGCGCTTGGAACCGTACAGCAACAGCAATGCATTGCCCTGTTCGATATGGGCGATTGGCGATTCCGGCGTCAGCTTTAGCGCAGTCTTCAAGTGCTCCTCGGCGGTGGCAGCCTTGGCGCCATAGGTCAGCCCGGCAAGCAGCGCACCGACTTTTCCGACTACTTCGGCATGGTAAAGCGCGATCGCCGTGTGCGCTTCGGCGTGTTTGGGCGCCAGCTTGAGCGTGGCATCGAGACTGGTGCGAACCTTTCCGGCCAGACCCTGCGCCAGCGCTTTGGCAATCGAGATCATCTGGCTGTAGCGGCCGAGGGCGAAAGCCTGGAAGTAGAAAGAGCTGGCTTCTTTGGGTAGCAGGGCTTGCGCAGCCTCGGCGCGCGCCGCGGTGGCCTCGAAGCGCTGCAGCTTTTCTTTATCATCACTGACCAGATAATTGGTGTGGATACCCATCGCTTTGCACGCCAGCGCCGTCCCCAGTGCGCCAATCGCATCGCCGATTTCGAACGCCTGCTGGAAATCGCCGCGGTGAAATGCGCGCCAACCCTCTTGCAGCTGGGCAGCCAGTTTGGCTGCCTCCGTCGCCTTGCCCAGCTTACTGTTGCTCTTGATCAGTTTGCTGATCTGGCCTTCGTCAGGGAACGGTTCCTGGTCACCGGCATGCAGTTTGGGCCAGTTCTTTTCCAGTTTGTCACCGGCAAAATCGAATGCCTTGTCCGGATGTGGAAACGCCGCCCATTTTTTGCCTGCCATGTCGATGCTCCTGTCGTGACTTGCCGAAGCATCCGCGAATCTGCTGCCTGAGGCAAGAGACACCGCCAGCGTTCGCCGTAACGACAGCACATTACCTGCGGGACGCGACCGGATTGCATAGTGATGCGAACTTTTTTCAGCGCTGGCGAGTGAGAAATCCCGGCATGTCCGCGAACAGGCAGTGTTCGCACTGTCGCAACTGCCCAAGCCGCAAAACGTGGCCGCGCTGGTGCGCGTCGCGGAAGACCGTAGCCGCGGCCGCGAAGAGCGCAAACAGGCACTGTTCTGGTTGGGGCAGTCGGACTCCGCGCAGGCACTGCGCTACCTGGATCGACTGTTTGGCAACGAGTAGGCCATGGCCGATTGTGCGCCTCGGTCGATC
>JAWXCG010000271.1:0-3731 GCA_034440555.1 Pseudomonadota bacterium | reverse complement strand
GCTGGCAAGTGAATAAAATACACTCTCGGTATCCGGATCACCGTCTTTTCGCTCTGGCCCCTGGTATGCCGACAGGAGGTAGGCAATCCAGAACTCCTGGCTCTGATCATAGGCATTGTCGAACTTGGTCAGACTTCTCACTTCGGCATCCGTCGGCTCGTATGCTGTACCGTCCGCCTGAGGGCAATTGCGCACGAACGGCAGGTATTGATCGTTGCCCTGACCCAGGACACCATAGCGGACACGTATGTACGCTGCGTTGAACTTGTCGGCATTTCCGGGCACCCCGATATCGTTTAGCCATTCAATTGGAGGAATGGGGACATCCTCACCTATATCCCCTTGTGGGACGCGGTTGTCATTGCCCATATCATCATCATCGAACAGCGTTGCGACTTTGCCTATCAGGTCAGTGCCCACCGGTGTTGAGGTAGTGACGTAATTAAGGTTGTTCTCGACGATCGCAAAGCTCCTCTTGACGCCTGGCCCTACCGTGACTTCCATCCTGCCGTTCTCGAATGCATTGTCTGGCAAGCGGGGCGCTGAGCAGTTTCACCTCGGAGCCAGCACGATCCGACACGACGTTCTTGATAGCGAGCGAGGGTTCGCTGTTGCCGGTGACGATACCCATGGAGTCGATCTCCATATGCAAGCTGCGCCACACGGTCACCAACGGCGATGCCGTATACAGCTGATACGAATGGTACGTGCCCGGATCGATGAGCCCGGAAGATGAATTCAGTTGGGTGCCGCTGACGCTTGGCGGTGCTGGAAAAGGAAATGCCGGATGCTCGGCAGCCACTGCATTCTCGGCGCCGATCGCATAGGCCGCAAACCGGTAGTTGTCACCTGGTTGCGCACTCACGTCGTATTCCGCGACCGCAACGCCCTGGCTGTTGGTTTGCTTGCTGGTCGTGGACACGAACGCGCCACCGGTCCGATTGTCGTTGCCGGCATTGCCATTCGGGTCGATGATCAGATCGCGCGTTGGATCATCGACATCGAAGGCGAAGAATTGCACGGTCACGCCAGAGACCGCCGAACTCAGCTGCGCTTTCAGTTGCACGCGCTTGCGCGCCGGATTGCTGTCGGTCGGGGTGGCCTTCTCGGCGAACACCCGCAGCCCGCCGCCTTCGTTCGGATTGGGGTCCATGGGCGAACTGTTGCCGATCCGGTTCAGCGTGAGTGCCTGGATGTTCATCACCTGGAAGCGCGCGCTGTCTTCATAGACGGCCGCATCAACCGAGTTGAAGTAGCTCGCGTGCAGCAGGTTTTCCGGCGTGGAATTCGCCTCGGGGCCACGTGCAAAGAAGACCGGAGTGCTGCCATGACCGAAGGCATCGAGCGTGACCGGCAGTTGCAGCGTGGCGCCATAGCTCCCGTTGATGACGCCGGCGATCGACACATTCGCTGCTCCGTCCGCTTCGATGGTCACGATGCCCGTGCTGTTGGGCGGCCCGTAAAACACGTTGACGACCGGGGCACCGGGCATCCGCACACCCAGGGCATAGGTTTCCCGACTGAAGCTCACGATCGGGTGCGTGACGTTGATCGGCATTGCCGCTGACGGCAGGATGGCGACATTGTTGGCCCCGACCGTGGCCGCCCGCGCCACCAGCGCCGCCTGCCGACTGTTGCCGACACTGTCGCGAATGCCTTTGACGTAGATCTTCTGCGACAGCGCGTAGCCGATGCTGTTGGTCTGGATGGGGACGTACAACAGGCTATAGAACGGACCGTTCGGACTGGTCGAAAAGGTGACGAAGGGTTCGATCGGATTTCCTGCGGTGTAGCTGGTGCGGAAATTCTGCTCGGCGACGTTGTAGGTGTCGGCAAAGTTCGCCCGGCCACCAGACACCTCGATCTGCACGTCGCGCACCGACCCGATGCCGATCGCCGACCAGGCGGAAACAAACTTCGCGGTGCCCACGACCTGGATTTTCCAGGCGGCTGATGGGTCGATGCGGATGGCACCCGAAGACGAAGTGACCGCCAGCGTGATCAACGCGGCCGTTGGATTGTCGTTCGCCTGCGTGGGTTTGATGCCGCGAACGAAGACGTTGGCCGTGCTCCCCTTGCCTTGCCCGTTCAGCGTGATAGGCAAAGAAATCGATGCGCTGAAGGGACCGACCTCGCTGAGCGAGAAGCCGACGCGATCGGCGTGGCGTTCCTTCAGTACGATGTTGCCGCCAAAGTTTGCCGGACCGTAGTCGACGGCCACGGTAACGCTCTTGGTTTCGCCGACACCGATGACATTCCAGTTGGCATTGATCGTCGCCTGGCCCACCGGCGGAGGCGCCGAGGTGATTGCAAATGCGCCCGTTTGTATGCAGTTTCCGGGGAAGGTCTCGGTGATGAAGACCGATGATTCGGCCGTGAACGCCTTCATGTAGTACGCCACGTTCCCTTGGGCGGTCGCCGGCACGGACAGGCTGTCGGTGAAGTTGCCGCTCTGCGTCAGCGAAAACCTGAGCTTGCCCTGGATCGGCGCACCGGTGAATCCCGGCACACCGATGAAGGCGTTGATCTGGTGCACGCCGGTGGTGGTCTCTGCGGAAACAAAAGGCCGCGTTTCGCCTACGGCGATAGTGGGCATCGAGACGCCCTGCGCACACGCAACCCCGATGATGGGAACGGCACCGCCATCGGCGACTTCGGGCAGCATCAGGCTGGATGCCTGGGCGAAGCCAGTGCACAGCGACCACAATATCAATGCGCACCAAGCCACTGCTCCCCGGCGCGCAAGGCGCCGGTCCGAGGATGTCGTCACCACTGCGTGATCGCATCGCAATGGGTTCATGGTCTTTCGACCGCAACAGCTTTCTGGGTACTGACTCATGACGCGCCTTGTCCGGGGGAGAGGGCCGAAGTGCCAAGGTGCGCTGCTTGCGCACATAGATCAATTCGGTCCAGGCGTTATCCCCCATCAAGGCGCTATCCAACACTAACTTTCGACAGGTGCAGGCGGACTCAAGCGTCGATGCGGCGCTGGACGAGACAACTTGTTGCCCACAAAAATCTCGAAGGACCTGCGGTTTTAGCGCCCTGACTCGGGGGCAATCCCGGCTTCGAACGTGTTCAGCACGTCCCGAGATGTTACTGCGTCTAAACGAGCGTTGGGCTCATGGCTGCTGCGGCAGGATCACGCCTCGGAACGTGCCGCTGTTGCCAATTTCTCCTGCACCTTCGAACCAACGGAAAAAAGGGTCAAGCTCGTAACGCAGGCGGTAATAGCCTTGATAATCCAAGGTGCAGCTCGGGTCGTCGCCATTCTCGCGATAGGTGACAGCGTCGCCGGCAAGCAATGTGCTGGTGACCGGGCGAATCTGATACTGAACGCCCATGTCGCACCAGAATGCCCCACTGGTGTCACGCATGGTCAGCTGCACTACATGGGCAATGGGCGGCGTATCCACCAGCTCGGGCTCGGACTGCGGGTGTGCCGGGCCGATTTGCAACAGGCTCGTGATCTCGTAGCGAATCGAGTACTTGGCAAGAAAGTGAGGTGGGTTGGGTGTTGGATCAAACGGGTCAGCGTCATTCGGATTGGCCAATCTTGCGCTGCGTACGATCGGAGCTTCGAATCGTGGCTGGCTGTCTTCGCTGCCCACTACCCAGTCAGGCAAGCCGTCGTTGTCGCAGCCAGCGGGATCACCGTCATCGCCTGGACCTGGACCGGGATTTGGGTTCGAATCACCCGGCGGTGGCGCGCCGATTTCGTCGTCGCCATC
>JAWXCG010000270.1:0-35468 GCA_034440555.1 Pseudomonadota bacterium | reverse complement strand
GCGCGCGCAGAAAACGGTCATTGGCCAGTGGTGCGTAAACAGAACTCATCGAACATCCTTGCACTGAGTAGGAGCGCACTCGGGCGCGATTTTTTTACAAGATGTTACGTTGCGCAGTCGTCACCGGGCCCGTTACCTCGGTTCGACTAAGGGAACCTCTGAACAAGTCCGGAGCCGCGATAGCCCCTGAGTCAGGGGGCGAAAAACCGCAGGTTTTTTGGGGGTGGCAAGCAATAAGCAGTGTGGCGAAGACGAAGTGGTGACTTATTCAGAACTTCCTAAGGCTGATACTCGCCCTGAAGATTGCCAATGCGACGCGGCCACACCGCGGTCATCCCGGGCGCCGGCCGCACTTCGATCAATGCGGCCTTGGCAGCGTTCACATCCTGGAAGCTGCCATAGGCAAGCACCCACCAATCGCCACCATCACGGCGCACACGCAACACGTAGCACTGGCGGAAATCGATACCTAGCTGCTGGATCAATTCTGGAAAGTTCTCGGCGGTCGAAGCGTGCGCGAGCTGCAGCGTGAAGTGAGCGGGCGGCAATTTTCCAAACGCACGTGCGCCTTGCAGGCTGGCCAGGTACAACTTGCCGCTGGAAGCCGCCAGCACTGGTGACGCAGGCACCGGCTGAGCCTGGATGGCTGGCGTCGATCGCGGCTCCGGTTCCGCTGGGGGTGGTAATTGCGGCGACGCCTCAGCGACAGGTTCGGACTGCGATGTCGGTTCCGGCATCGTTTCGACAGTCACGGGTTCTGATGTTTCCGGCGCCGCAGACGTGTGCGTCACTGCCGGTTCGGGCGTGGGCTCCGGTTCTGCTGCGGATTCCAGCACAGGCTCAATATTCGGCTCCGCGGCCTGGTCCACGATCGTTTCCGCGGGCACGTCCGCGACTGGCTCAGGGGTTGCGGGAGTCGGCTCGGGAATCGCGAGTGTAGGTGCGGGTTCCGGCAGCGACTCTGCTTCAACGATGGCCGGTTCCGGCAATGGTTGCGACTCCATGGTTTCGGGAACGGCTTCCGGCACAGTTTCCGCTACTGGCGCATCTTCGATCAGCGCCGCGGGCAGCTGCTCAGGTGCGGTTTCGGCGACTGGTGGGGACGCCGGCACGACCTCCGCTTCTACAATGGGGGCGGCTTCGACTGGTGCTTCAGGCTCGGGCTGCGCTACTGGCGGCTCCGCGCGATAATTGGTCGAACTGCGCGGCCGCGTGGGATCGGCAAGAAACGGCGGCGGGGCGGGAACGGGATCATCGCGAGTCGGCTCCTCGACCACTGCAGGCTTGGGTGGATCGTCGACAGTGCCGCAGTCCCAGCCATCGCGCGCCGCATTGGGAACGCAGATGTGTTGAACGCCCGGCTTGAAGTCCTCTGCCATCGCGGGGACGTCAAATGACAACAATGCAAGCAGAATTCCGCTTCGAACCCAATGCTCATGCTTCATAGTGTGACCCGGTTGGCGCGTCCATGCCCTGACAAAACATCACTTGGAAGCCCTTGCCAAGTTGTTGGTCGCGGGCGCCGATCAGTGCTGATTCGGCCTTGTCGCGCTCTGAAAAAAAATCGCGGCGTCCGCTGGCGCGACCACCTTGCTGCCCCCATTCGCGGATCAGCGTCCAACCGCCCAACAGATCTTGCTGCAGGATCAGATGATAGTAGCGCGGGGCCTCCTTCGAGGCGGGACGGGTCTGCATGAAGATTCGCATGCTGCAAAGTCTAGCCGAGAGCCAGCCTCGACTGTAGTTAAAGACTGCTTCACCAAATTTCGACGCGCTGCTCGATCGGCCGCAGCATCGCATCGCCGCGCTTGCAGCCGAAGGCGTCATGGAATATTGGCAAATTTGAGAATGGTCCGAGCACGCGGAATTTTGCCGGGGCATGAGAGTCGGTATTGAGGCGCAGCTTGAGGTTCTCATCGGTGTGCAGCCTGCGCCAGGCACGCGCCCAGGCGTGGAAGAAGCGCTGGTTTGGCGTCAGTCCGTCGATGGTCGCCAGGCGCTGGTTGGCTGTGGCCAGCAAAAATGCATCGTAGGCAATAAGCAGTCCGCCCAGATCCGCGATGTTCTCGCCCAGCGTCAGCTTGCCGTTGACATGCAAGTCGTCAATCGCGACGTACTGATCAAACTGGGACGTCAGCTTGCTGGTGCGCGCTTCGAAACGCTCGCGGTCGGCCGCAGTCCACCACATGCTTAGGTTTCCCTTGGCGTCAAATTGGCTGCCCCTGTCGTCGTAGCCATGCATCAGCTCATGGCCGATCACCGCACCAATGGCGCCGTAGTTGAGCGCGGCGTCGGCATCGGGGTCGAAAAAGGGAGGCTGCAGAATCGCGGCCGGAAACGCGATTTCGTTCTTAACCGGGCTGTAATAAGCGTTCACCTGCTGCGGCAGCATACCCCACTCGGCGCGATCGACGGGCTTGCCGATTTCGGCGAAGCGCCGCCTGGCCTCAAATTCGATGGCAGCGCGGACATTGCCCAGATAGTTGTCGCGCTTGATGTCCAACGCGCTGTAGTTGCGCCAGCGATCCGGATAGCCGATCTTGGGTGTGAACGTGGCGAACTTGGCCAACGCTTGTTGCTTTGTCGCAGTGCTCATCCATTCGAGTTTCTCGATTCGAGCCTTCAGGGCCGACTGCAGGTTTTGCACTAGCGTCAGCACCTGCGCCTTGGCTTCGGGTGGAAACACTTCAGCAACGAAACGAGCGCCGAGCGCTTCACCGAGTGCAGCGTTTACCTGATCGATGGTGCGCTTCCAGCGCGGGCGCAGCTCCTGCGTGCCGTTGAGAATCTTGCCATTGAAGGCAAAGTCCTCGTTGACGAATTCCCTGGAAAGATAGGTCGCCGATTGTCGCAACAGGTGCCAGCGCAGGTAAGCCTGCCAGGTGGCGATTGAGGTATCGGTCAGCGTCTTGTCCAGTTCTGCAAAGAACGCTGGTTGTGATTGCGAAAATCGATCCAAACCTGATTGACCGATGGCATCGAACAACGCGCCCCAGTCGAAATGTGGAGTCAACGCCTGCGCCTGGGCCATGGTGACAATTCGATAGTTGCTCGCGGGGTCGCGCAGTTCGACGCGGGTCATCGAGACGTTAGCGAGCCGGGTCTCCAGCCGCAGAATGGCGGCTGCATCGGACTTTGCGGCGGCCGATTTGTATCCGGCGAGTACCAGCAAGCGTTCGATGTGCGACAGGTATTGCTGGCGCAGCTTTTGCGAGGCCTCATCGTCACGCGTGTAGTAGTCTCGCTCAGGAAGGCCCAGGCCACCCTGCGTGGCATAGACGATATTGATGTTGGCGTCTTTCAGATCCGACTGCACGCCGAATCCAAACAACACTGCGTCGCCGCGCTTCTTCCATTCGATCAGCAGACCAACCAGGTCCGCGACTGACTTCAATTTGGCGATGCGTTTGAGCTCCGCCTGGAGCGGGCGGATTCCCGCTTTCTCGATCGCTGCCTCGTCCATTGCGGATGCATAGAAATCGCCCAGTTTCTGGCCATTGCTGCCTACCGGTTGTGTCGCAGTCGCATCGTGCTCCAGTAGTTCGCGCTGAACTTTCTGGTGGCGTTCGGAAAGTTCGTTGAAAACGCCCCAGCTGCTGTACGCGGCGGGAATCGGATTGTGGCGAAGCCAGCCGCCATTGGCATGCTGGAAGAAATCATCACAGGCGGCGGTGCCTGTGTCGAAGTTTTTTGGGTCGAGTTTCGGAGCACCATTTGCGAGCAGGCCGCCGCTGAAGCACAGCAGCACGGCGAGGGCGATCGGGCGCAAGTGAATGGTCATGGGCTTTGATTCAGGGTCAGGGTCGGCCACGCTAGCCGGCAAAGCTGCGGTGCTACAGTGTGGAAGGTCATGGCAGCGCGGTTGCGGGTTCGCATTTTTTCAGAAGTTCAACAGCGCGTTTCAAGACAACGCCGCAATAGTGGAACCGACGGATGCTAGTCGACGCGGCGCAGATCTACAGCCAAGGCGGGCGATGCGAGATGCAGATACCACCCAGCATTGCACGAAAATCAGCAGTTTCGTGTCATTACTTTGATCAAGCCAACCATCACGGAGAGGTTTATGCGAGTCGAATTTTTTGGCGCAGCGGGCGAAGTGACTGGCTCCTGCCATCTCGTACACGCAGCCGGCAAGACCATCTTGCTTGACTGCGGCATGATCCAGGGCGGGCGTGAACAGCACCAACGCAATGCTGCCGAGTTTGCGTTCGATGTCTCGGCGGTTGACGCAATGGTCCTGTCGCACGCGCATATCGATCATGTCGGGCGCCTGCCGTTATTGGCAAAGCGCGGCTATCACGGTCCGGTCTATACACAGCGCGCTACCGCTGCGCTGTCGAAGATCATGCTCGAAGACTCGGCGCGGCTCGCCGCTGGCGATATTGAACATCTCAACAAACGCCGCGCGCGCAACGGCCAGGAGCTGCTCACGCCGCTCTACGATCAAACCGACGTGCAAGATGTTCTCAGTCAGCTCGAAGCGCTCGAATACGATGTGTGGGAAGAAATCCTGCCTGGCATCCGGCTGCGTCTGAGCGACGCCGGGCACATCATTGGTGCGGCGATCGTAGAGCTGCATGCCGATGAGGAGGGCGGGACCCGCAAGCTGGTGTTCTCCGGTGACATCGGCCCGAAAGGCACGCCCATCCTGCGCGATCCGACCGTGCTTCGGGAAGCGGACCTGGTCATGTTGGAAAGCACCTACGGTGACCGTCTGCATCGCAATCGTGGCGAAACTTTGAAAGAACTCGGTGAAATCTTCGAGGAGGTTCACAAGACGCGTGGCAACGTCTTGATTCCCGCTTTCGCCGTAGGCCGCACCCAGGAAATTCTTTACTGGTTCGCGCAGTACTTCGATGACTGGGGCCTCAAGCATTTCCGCATTGTCATCGACAGCCCGATGGCGAACAAAGTGATCCGCGTTTACGATCAACATCAGGATCTGTTCGACGAAGAGGCCAAGCGCGTCTGGAAAGGCCGAAATCATCCGTTTCGCCTGCCCAACCTGCGTCTGGTCGACAGCGTCGACGAATCGCGCGCACTGAACACTGTCGGCGGCGGCACCATCATCATTGCCGGTTCCGGCATGTGCAACGGCGGTCGCATCAAGCATCATCTCAAGCACAACCTGTGGCGTGAAAACGCGCATGTGATTTTTCCAGGCTTTCAGGCGCACGGCACGCTGGGTCGTGAGTTGGTCGACGGTGCCGAAACCGTGCGAATCTTCGGCGAAGAGATCCAGGTCAAGGCCAAGCGCCATACCGTTGGTGGGCTATCCGCACACGCTGATCAGGCTGGGTTGAGCGAATGGTATGGTCACTTTGACAAACACCCGCCGGTGTATCTGGTGCATGGCGAAGATCCAGCGCGTGAGGTACTGGCTGATGTACTGCGGCAGAAATTCGGTGCGCAGGTGACCTTGACCAAGCCGGGCATGGGTGCTGAAGTCTGAAGATATGGTGTTGATCGGGTCGACTGAGCAGCGAGGGGTTGCGAATGAATCGACGTCGGTTTGTTCTGCGTTCGGCACCGGCGATGCGCCGCACTCGGCGGCGCATCGCTGCCATCGTCAGCGTTGCTGCAGCGCCTTGACTGCCTGCTGTAAAGCGGCCATCTGTGCGCGCAAAGCGGCGTTCTCGTTTTCCAACTTCTGATTCAGACCCTGGATCGCGGCCAGTGCCACGCCATCGGCATCGGCCGTGCCAATCGACTTTCCGTCACCAGCGAGGTCAAAAGCCGCTTTGAAGTCCTCTGCCATGGGTCCGATATGGTTGCCTTCGATCGACTGCTTGTAGGCCCATGTCGTGATCGGCATTGCCACCACCTTGTCGAGAATCTGCAACGGATCGATCGCCTTGAATCCCTGCTTGAAGGAACGACTGGACGCATTGGTCCACATGCCACCATTGGACAGTGAAGCCGAACCGCCTGATCCGCCTTGCACCGACAACCGGCTGACACCGGCGCCGAGGTTTGGCACGGTGATCGTAAAACCACCTCCGGTGTCCGATAGGTACATCGTTCCGATTTTTGCGGCGCGGCTTTTCCAGACCATATCCGCATCTGCGTCGCCACCACTGCCGCTGGGGCGAGCGCCAATCACCATGTCATCATTCGACGAAGACAATGCGGCGGTATTGAACATCACGCCGCCAGCGGCGCGTGCGAGAAATTGATTGGGACCGGTCGTGACCAGGTCAATATCCTGCGTGTCCGCCCAGACAAAGCTGCCACCATCGCCATCGACGGTGCCCGATGCGGTGACGCCGATACATCCTTCGCCGGCTGCGCCTGAACTGGTTCCCGGCCTGATGCGGGCGCGGCGGCCGCCGGCAAAAGAGGATCGCCCGCCGGCGCAGTTAAAATATCCGCCCGCGACGAAACTAGAGGCGCCACTGGCTGTGCCGGATTCGCCACCTGCCACGATGCCGCGACTGCCCGTAGCATAGTTGAACAATCCACCCGCTACGGCGCTGGCCGACCCGACGGCGTAATTGCCGCTGCCACCGCTGACGACACTGTGGGAACTCTGCGCCTGATTGGACTGGCCGCCCGCCGCGATACTCCAGTCCCCGACCGCGCCGTTGCCGGTGCCTCCGCTCACCGAGGCGTACTGACCGGAAGCCGAATTGCTACTGCCGCCGGCGATCGTCGCGTAGCTTGCGGTCAAGCCAATGCTATTTCTGCTGCCTCCGCCTATGCTCGTGTAACTGCCCTGCGTAGCGTTGCTGTCACCTCCCCCGATGACGCTCCATGGGCCCACGATCGCGTTGCCGGCACCGCCGCTGATCGTGGCGAAAGTTTCGTCGGTCTGATTCGCACATGAAGCACTGCCCGCCCCGCAGGTCATGGCGCTGCTGCCGCCACCACCAATGGTGGCGCCATTGCCGGTGGCGACATTTGCTGGCGATCCCAAAACCACGCGTGATTCGTTGGCGCTGCCAGTCGCCTCGAAACGCGCCGCACGCCGATTGTTGGCCTTGATTTCTACTGGGACATTGTTGGTCGACCCGAGAAATTCGCCAGCGGCAACCACGTTGCCAGTTGTGTCCCAGCAGAGCCCGGCAAGCGCGGCTTTGGGATCGAATCGAGTTGGTTCGCCGATGCCCGAGAAAGCGGAGCCGCCCTGAGCGACCTCGGTCTTCAGTTTCATCGGCGGTGCGTGATCCAGGGGCAGCCCGAAGTCGACATCCGCGGCGAAGTTGCCATCTTTCACCTTGATGTTGAACAGCGTGATTGGCTGGGTGATGGGTTGCCCGGCGGACTCACTGACCAGGGTCAGACGCAGGTCATAGCTGCCATTGGCTGGCTTGCCACCATCGTTGAGCGTGCCTCGGTACGTCCACGGGCTGGCATCGGCAAGTGTCGCGATAGCGATCAAGGCGATAAAGCATGCGCTGCGATTCATGGGAATTCTCCGAGTGCTCAGTTTTCGAAACCATCGTTGAAAATATTCGCAACCGCCGGCCCGCAGGCCGTATTTAGCGCCTTGTCTTTGCCGGTCTGTTCGAGGTGAGCGTCGATCGCGAAACGAGCGCTCGTTGTTACGGTTGGGGCGCCGTGCAACTCGGCATTCAGCGCGAAGCGGCCATCGGCGCTGGCCGGGATGGCTGCCTGTAATACGCCGCTGCCGCTGAAGCGCGCTTGAGGCGGGCTTTGCGCGCTTGCGCTACACGCTGCGAGCAGCAAAGTTGACATGAATGAAATGTGCACTTTAATCGGACCCCTTGCAGAGAATCACCAGCCGCCATTGTGCCTGATGATTGATACGCAGAACTCAGGCAAAGACTGACACGCCGTTGCCTGTACCATCCCATCAACACGGGGATGAGCCACCTGCATGGACCTGGATCAGCAGATCGCGCAGCATTACGAAGAACTCAAGCGCCTGGCGCATCGACTGTTGCTCCGGCGCGACGCCACGCTGCAGACGACAGGCTTGGTGCACGAATTGTTCCTCAAGCTGCGCAGTCATGGCGCGGCAGATAGTGAAGCGCATTTGATGAACTTGGCGGCGCGTGCCATGCGTCAGGTTCTGGTCGATGCCGCGCGGCGTCGCGCCAGCGAAAAACGCGGCGGCGATCAGGTCGCCGTTACCATCACCAATCAATTTGGCTCCGAAGACAAGGGCCTTGAAATCGATGTGCTGGCACTCGAACAGTCGCTGTCGATGCTCGAGCAGTCCGCGCCGGATCTGGCGCAGGTGGTTGAACTTCACTTTTTTGGTGGGTTGAGTTTTACCGAGATCAGCCGCCTGCTTGGCGTAACCGAGCGCACCGTGTTTCGCTACTGGCGTACCGCCAGGGCGCAGATCCAGCTGGACTTGACCGGCGCTCAGTGATGGGCCTGGAGCGATCAGCTCAGTGGCAACCAGCGCTGGTGCAGCGTGCGTGTGTCAGGGTTGCCCCGTTATTTGCGTATCTATGTAGACGCTTAGAAGTGCGCAAGGTCTCGCGCCTCGGTGTTTGTGCGTCCGCGTCGTCCTTCTGCAGCCGTCTTCCGATGGCCCGGCCCAAAGAGATTTTATTGTGAGTGCAAAAGCACACCAGCTGTTCGGTCAAGCGCTCGATCTGCCAGAAGGGCAACGCGAACGGTGGTTGCGCGTGCAGTGCGGCGAAGACCACGCGTTGTTCGCCGCAGTGAGCGGGTTGCTACGTGCCGATGCAGCGGCCAGCCTGCTCGATGGTGACGTGGCGGAACTGGCCGAGCCGCTGGTCACCGGCATTGTGGATCGCGAGGCTGGAAACAGCGCCCAACATGTTGGCGCGCATTTTGGCCCTTACATCGTTAGACAATTGCTCGGTCGCGGCGGTATGGGCTCAGTGTGGTTGGCCGAGCGCGACGATGGCGGTTTCCAGCAACGCGTTGCGATCAAGCTGATGGCGAGCGCACTGCCCTCTGATGAAGCATTGCAGCGCTTCGCCCAGGAACGTCAGATCCTCGCCAAGTTGCAGCATCCCAACATCGCACGCGTTCTCGATGGCGGCTCGGTCGAAGGCGCGCCCTGGTTTGCGATGGACTATGTCGAGGGCATCGCGCTGGATGAGTATGCAAAGCGCCACGCCTTGCCGATCGAAGAAAAACTGCGGCTGTTCTGCAAAGTCGTGAATGCGGTTCAGTTCGCGCATCAGAATCTGGTCGTGCACCGCGATCTGAAGCCTTCCAACATCCTGGTGGATGCTGGCAGTGATCCGCACCTGCTGGACTTCGGAGTTGCCAAGCTGCTTGATGAGGGCATCGAGCTCACAGCATCGCGCGCGCCCTTGTCCATGGCCTATGCCGCGCCCGAGCAGATCGTTGGCAAGACGATTACCACGGCAACCGATATCTACAGCTTGGGGGTGATCCTGTATCAGCTGCTGTCTGGTAGCCGACCTTACAAAAACAAGGGCAATGGCACGCTGGCATTGATGCAGGCGATCACCGACACCGATCCCGAACCGCCGTCGCGGGTCGCCAGCACGCAGACGACGCGCGATTCGCGCCGACTCAGGGGCGATCTGGATACCATCGTGCTCAAGTGTCTGAGCCGTGATCCATTGCGGCGCTATGCTTCGGCACAGGCGTTATCCGATGACATCGATGCCTTTCTGCGGCAGATGCCGATTCGGGCCAGGCCCGAGTCCTGGCACTATCGCGCCGGAAAATTCGCGCGACGACACCCGCTTGGGGTGGCGTTGGGTGTGCTGGCGTTATCTGCGGTGTTGGGGCTTTCAATCTATTCCACGCTGAAGGCGCGCGAAGCGGAATTAGAACGTATCGCGACTGCCAAGCAAGCCGATCGCGCCACCGCGGTACAGGATTTTCTGATTGGCATTTTCGAGCAGCAACGTCCGGATGCGACGCTGGGTGCCAGCATCAGCGCTAAAGATTTGCTAGACCGCGCCGAACAAAAACTGGCCAGCGGCGCGAAATTGAATGCCGATACACGTGCGGTTTTGCTGGATACCTTGTCGCGCCTGCGCTATGACTTGAGTGACTTTGAAGCGGCGTTGCGCCTCACTGAGGAAGCGGTGCGTCATGCCGGAGCGAGCTTCGGCGAAACCTCGGCGCAGTACGCGCAGGCGCTGGTACAGCGCAGCGATGCGCTGCAGCAAGTCGGAAGATCGGACGAGGCAGTCGTCGATTGCCAGCGCGCGATTCCGTTGTTGCGCAATGCTGGGCTCGCCGTGCCTGAAATGGTTTCGGCGTTGCTGAATTGCGCGGCGATGCTGCGTAACGATGGTCGTGTCGATGAGGCTCGCCGCTGGGTAGACGAAGCGGGCGAGCTGGTGGCGATGGCGTCACCGGCGGATCCCAAGCTTGTGCGATCCATGTTACGTGCCCGCTCCAGGTTGGCGCACGCCCGGAGTGAACATGCGCTGGCGGTCGAACTGCTCAGCGAGTTGATCGGCCTGCTGCGTGCTGATCCGAATATCGCGCCTTCCGATCTTGCCACTGCGCTGCACAGTCGCGCAGCAAGCAACAAGCCACTCGGAAATACGCGCGCCGCCATTGACGACTATCGCGAAGCGCTGGCGTTGCATCATAAGGTTTTTGGACCGAAACATTTTCTGTCCATCGAAACCCAGAGTTCCTTGGCCACAGTGCTATACGAAGTGGGCGAGAGCGTCGAAGCGGAGCGCTTGCAGCAGGAAGCGCTGGTGCTGGCACGAGAAACTCTGGGCAGCGACAACCCGACGCTGGCCTTCACGCTCAGCGATGCGGCAATCCAGGCTTTTATGCGCCGCGATTTTGCAGGCGCTGCGGCGTTGCTCGAGGAAGCGATCGCGGTCAACACCCGCGCCTTCGGCCCGCTGCATCGTGATTCCTTGGCGCTGCTTAACAATCTGTCATCGATCCATCGCAAGTTGGGCCGCTACGATGAGGCCCGTGCCAATGCCAATGAAGTGCTTGCACGTACGCAATCGGATGACAAAACTGATCGACTGCAGCAGCGCCAGGCGCATGCGCGTCTCGCGATGATTGCCGAAGCCACCGGTGATTCGGTGGAGCTACAACGTCAGGCGCAATGGATATTGACAGCGCTGCGATCGACCAAGGCTGTCGAGGTCGCAGAGGAACCCGAAGCGCTGGCATTCCTGGCGGTGGCGCAGATGATGCAATCTCAGCGCGCTGCGGCCGAACAGACTGCGGCTTTGCTGGAGACGGCAGCCCGCAAGGCATTCGAGGCGGACACGGCGCAGCGTGCCCTGTATCTTTCCTATGTGTGCTTCATTGCCATGGAGTCCGAAGATGCGTCGCGCGCAATTGAATTGAGTGCCGAGGTACTTGGCGAGGCAGCTGTAGATGCTGCCAGTTGGAGCCGTTTCGCGCTGCTGCAAGCAGCCATCGTCAGGCTGCGCGCTTTGAAGCAGCTCGGCCGCGATGAGGAAGCGCTGCCCTGGCGACTGGCGCTGGCCGAGCGTCGAAAAACCGCAACGGCCGACGAGTCTCTGCTGTGGCAGTCGGTCGAGCTTTTGCTGCCGCCGTGATTTCCTGCAGTAGAAAGTGGGCCCGGCCCGAGGCCGGATCCACGACCGCGATCACGGGGTGCCGTACATACAGTTCATCGCGAAGTCGATATCGCCGGTCGTCGTCACGGTGCGCCCGCGCCATGGTCAGCTTGCGCGTCTTTTCGGCTGCAGCGTCGCCTGGCACTTAGCGGCCGGTCACCCAGATTTCGTTTCCGGATGCAGTCGCGAGTGCAGCGGGTTCCTCGTACGAGCAGTACTCGAAACCGCTTGAGGTTGGCGGCTCAGGCCGATCCTACAACAACTGCGTCGTCAATCCTGCACGCGGAAGTCCTTGGAGCGTTTGACGATCAACCACAACGCCAAGCGGTCGGGGAGACGCGTGATAAGGAATGCAATTAGTCGATTGACGGCTCCGCTGACATGCACGATGCGGCCACGCTCCAACGTGCGCAGGCTCTCTTCAGCCACAGCCTCGGAAGTCTGAAACATAAAATGCGGCAGCTTGTCCATAAGATGTCGCGCGCCACTGATGTCGTGAAATTCGGATTGAGTGAAACCTGGACAGAGCGCTTGCACCAATACGTTGTGGCTCCGATTCTCCAGCGCCAGCGATTGCGAAAATTTGATGAAGTACGCCTTGCTGGCGCCATACAAGGTATTGCCCGCAGAGCCAGGGATGATGCCGGCCAATGAAGCGACATTGACGATTCTTCCCCAACCGCGTTCTTGCATGCCGGGCAGCATGCGGTGAGCGAGTTCCGTCGGCGCGGTGAGCATTACCCGCAGAAACTGCTCGTGCACTGACCAGCGATTCTTATGAAAATGGCCGGGCACGCCATAGCCGGCATTGTTAATCAGAATGTCGATATCGATGCCGGGCGCCTTGAGTTGGTGCCCGATCTGATCGAGCGCGCCTTCATCGGCCAGGTCCGCTTGGATGCACAGCGTCTGGATCGCGTGCTCGTCCATCAATGATTTGGCCAGCGCATTCAATCGATCGAGTCGTCGCGCGGTGAGCGCCAAGTTGCAACCGCGCTGAGCCAGCGATCGCGCATACGCTTGTCCGATCCCGCTGGAGGCACCGGTAACCAGTGCCCATTTACCTTGATAGCTTGTGCTTGTCATCGGATGGATCCGTTTGCTGAGCCGGAAATCGGTAAGTATGCTGTGTGCCTTCTCCACAGAGTAACGCCTGATGCGACGTAAATTAGTAGCCGGCAACTGGAAGATGAACGCCTCGGCGGCGCAGACTCGTGCCTTGCTGTCATCACTTTGCGCGGCGAGCCGTGCGCCTTCGGTCGATATCGCGGTGATGCCGCCGTTTCCATATTTGACGCTCGCGCAAGTCTGCATCTCCGGCTCCGGCATCGCTTTGGGCGGGCAGGATTGCAGCGATCAGCCCAACGGCGCATTCACTGGCGATGTGTCGGCGAATATGCTCGCAGACTTGGGTTGCGCGATGGTGATCGTCGGGCACTCGGAGCGACGCCATGGACGTGCTGAATCCGATGCGTGGATCGCAGGCAAATTTGTCGCGGCGCAGGCAGCAGGGCTGTTACCGATATTGTGCGTTGGTGAAACCCTGGAAGAACGCGATCGTGGTGAAACCATGCAGGTCGTTACCCGACAACTCGATGCGGTACTAGCGATTGCTGGCGTTCAAGCGCTGGCGAAGGCGGTGCTGGCTTATGAGCCGGTCTGGGCCATCGGTACCGGACGAACCGCCACGCCGGCTCAGGCCCAGGAGGTCCACGCGCGCCTACGTAGCCATGTCGCGACAATCGATGCTACGATTGGCGGCTCGCTTCGTATTCTTTATGGCGGCAGTGTCAAGGGCAGCAATGCATCGGCCCTGTTCGCTGAGCCGGATATTGATGGCGGCTTGATTGGTGGTGCGTCTCTGGTGGCTGAGGATTTCCTGGCCATCGTCGCGGCCGCCGCATAACTCTCTGGAACAGTCATGGCATTCAAGATTATTTTAGCGCTCTACCTGGTTGTGGCAGTGGCCATGATCCTATTCATTCTGATGCAACGTGGTGCTGGTGCTCAGGCCGGATCAGGTTTTGGTGCAGGCGCGTCCGGCACGGTCTTCGGTGCCAGCGGCGCCGCAAACTTCTTGTCCATCTCTACCAAGTGGCTTGCCGTAGCCTTCTTCGCGATCAGTATTGGTATGGGTGTTTATGTCAGCCACAGCTCGATTCGAAGCCCGGCGACTGACCTCGGTGTGATGGCCAACGAAGCCGCAACCGACACGCCCGCGAAATCGGGCGAAGTGCCTGCACCGGCATTGCCTGCCAATCCGGAAGTGCCCGCAGCCCAAGCTCCAGCGCTGGACACGCAAGTACCCGTCGCGGTGGATGCGGCAGTTGTTGCACCTGCTGCAGAGACCGAAACCGAAGTTGAAAAATCCGACAAACCTTAGGGTCATCGGCTACAATGTTCTGCGTTGCCCAGGTGGTGGAATTGGTAGACACACTACCTTGAGGTGGTAGCGACGTAAGTCGTGGGGGTTCGAGTCCCCCCTTGGGCACCAACCGCGTTATCGAAGCCGCTCCGCGGCTTCACTTTTTTCTGCCGCACTCATGCAATCCCGTCAATGCACACTTGCGTGGTAAGCACATGGATCTGTCTGAATACCTGCCGGTGCTTTTGTTTCTGGGTATTGCCACTGTCCTTGGCGTGGTTCTGCTGACCCTGGGAACATTGCTCGGACCAAAGCGGTCCAGCGCCGAAAAACTGTCGCCCTACGAGTGCGGGTTCGCGCCGTTCGAAGACGCGCGCATGAAGTTCGATGTGCGTTACTACTTGATGGCAATCCTGTTCATCGTGTTTGACCTGGAAATCGCCTTCATCCTGCCGTGGTCAGTGGTGTTCCGCGAGATTGGAATCACCGCCATCATCGAGATGGCGATGTTCCTTCTATTGTTGGTGGTTGGCTTCGTCTATGTCTGGAAGAAAGGGGCGCTGGAATGGGAGTGAAAGGTAATTTCTTCCATAATCCGGACCCAATCGGCGAAGTCGATGACATCCTTCGTCCCGGCGCGGACAACCCGCTGATCGAACGCGGTTTCGCCGTCACCTCTGCGGATGCATTGATCAACTGGGCACGCACAGGCTCGATGTGGCCGATGACTTTCGGTCTGGCCTGCTGCGCAGTGGAGATGATGCATGCCGGTGCCGCGCGACTCGATCTTGATCGCTACGGCGTGGTGTTTCGGCCGAGTCCGCGTCAGTCTGATGTGATGATTGTCGCTGGCACCCTGGTCAACAAGATGGCGCCGGCACTGCGCCGAGTGTTTGACCAAATGCCTGAGCCCAAATGGGTAATCTCAATGGGCAGCTGTGCCAACGGTGGCGGTTACTATCATTATTCCTATTCGGTGGTGCGCGGATGCGACCGCATCGTGCCGGTCGATATCTATGTGCCGGGTTGCCCGCCTACGGCCGAAGCGTTGATCTGGGGCATTTTGCAGTTGCAGAAAAAGATCCGCCGTACCAATACCATTGCGCGCTGAGAACGACCATGAGCGAACCCGCAAAGAGTCCACCCTCGACAAGTTCGCCCTCAATGAAAGATGCGGTCGTGCCGTTTGCCGATCAACTGCGCCAACGCTTCGACGGCCAGCGCCCCGAAATCGTTGAACACGCCGGTCAAATCACCATGACCGTTCCCCTGAGTGCCTGGGTCGAAGTGGCGCGCACACTGCGCGACGAGCCTGCGCTGCGATTCGAACAGGCGGTCGATTTGTGCGGTGTGGATTATCTCGGGTATGGTGAAAGCGAGTGGGATACCACCGGAGTGAGCAACGAAGGCTTCTCACGGGGTGTGGATGGCTTGGGTGCAGGACGCTTCCGTTGGTCTGAGCGACCCAATGCAGCGCACATCCGTCAGCGCTTCGCGGTGGTTGTGCAGTTGTTGTCCATCACACACAACCAGCGACTGCGCATTCGCTGCTTTACAGCCGACGATGGTTTGCCCATCGTGCCTTCGTTGACCGACGTCTGGCGCGGCTTGAACTGGTTCGAGCGTGAGGCCTTCGATATGTTTGGTATTTTGTTCGAGGGGCATCCTGACCTGCGTCGCATCCTCACCGATTACGGTTTTGTCGGTCATCCGTTCCGCAAGGATTTCCCGCTGATCGGTAATGTCGAGGTGCGCTACGACGAGGAACGTCGGCGCGTTGTCTACGAACCGGTTTCCATTGAGCCTCGCGTCAGTGTGCCGCGCACCCTGCGCGACGACGCGCGCCTTGCACAAGCCGCCGCCGAGAGTGCCGCTGCCAGATAGTTACTGAACTCGAAAGTTGAAAACAAGAAAGCCCTGAACCAGCAATCCCTCGACAAGAAAGCCAGCATGCAGGAAATCCGCAATTACACGATCAACTTCGGCCCCCAGCATCCGGCCGCGCACGGCGTGCTGCGTCTGGTACTGGAGATGGACGGCGAAGTCGTGCAACGTGCTGATCCGCACGTCGGCCTGTTGCACCGTGGCACCGAGAAACTCGTCGAGTCCAAGCCGTACAACCATTCCATCGGCTACATGGACCGGCTCGACTACGTCTCGATGATGTGCAACGAGCATGCCTATGTGCGCGCGATCGAGCAACTGCTCGGCATCGAAGCGCCGGAGCGCGCCCAGGTTATTCGCACGATGTTCGACGAGATCACCCGCATTCTCAATCATCTGATGTGGATCGGGTCGAACGGCATCGACCTCGGCGCAATGACCGTATTTCTGTATGCGTTCCGCGAACGTGAAGAGCTGATGGACTGCTACGAGGCAGTCAGCGGTGCGCGCATGCATGCAACTTATTACCGTCCGGGTGGCGTCTATCGCGACCTTCCGGACAAGATGCCGCAATACCGCGAGTCGCCGTGGCGCAAAGCGGCAGATGCGCGGCGCATGAACCAGTGGCGCGAAGGTTCAATGCTCGATTTCCTCGACGCCTTCACCGACGATTTTCCGGCGCGTGTCGACGAATACGAAACCCTGCTGACCGACAACCGCATCTGGAAACAGCGCACCGTCGGTATCGGTGTGGTCACGCCCGAGCAGGCGCTGGCCTGGGGCATGAGCGGTCCAATGCTGCGCGGTTCCGGGATCGAATGGGACTTGCGCCGCAAGCAGCCCTACGCGGCCTACGACAAGTTCGAATTCAAGATTCCAGTTGGCGTGCAAGGGGACTGTTACGACCGCTATCTGATTCGGGTTGAGGAGATGCGTCAATCCAACCACATCGTCAAGCAGTGTGTGGCCTGGCTGCGGCAGAATCCGGGCGAAGTGATGCTGAAAAATTTCAAGGTATCTCCGCCTTCGCGCGCCGAGATGAAAGACGACATGGAAGCGATGATCCATCACTTCAAACTGTTCACCGAAGGCTATTCGGTGCCAGCCGGTGAGGTGTACAGCGCGGTCGAAGCACCCAAAGGCGAGTTCGGCGTCTATATGATTTCCGATGGGGCCAACAAACCATTTCGCGTCAAGTTGCGCGCACCGGGTTTTGCGCACCTGTCGGCGATGGACGAGATTTCACGCGGGCACATGTTGCCCGACGTGGTCGCGTTGATTGGCACATTTGACATCGTGTTCGGTGAAGTCGATCGCTGAGCCGGGAGCCTCAAGATGAAAGCAACAGGCAATTTCGACAAGGTGCGCAACGTCGACCCGATGGTCGCGCTGAGTTCGCACACGCGCGAGCACATAGACCGCTGGCTCGCCAAATTTCCGCCCGATCGCAAGCGCTCGGCCTTACTGCAAGGCCTTTGGGCAGCGCAGGAGCAGAATGGCGGCCATCTGTCCGATGAATTGATCGCAGGTGTTGCGGTGTATCTGGAAGTGCCCATGGTGTGGGCCTACGAAGTAGCCAATTTCTACTCGATGTTCGAGGTCAAGCCGGTCGGCCGCAATAATGTTGCGATCTGTACAAACATCTCGTGCTGGTTGAACGGGGCCGAAGACATTGTTCGTCATTGCGAGAGGAAACTCGGAGTGAAGCTGGGCCAGAGCACGGCAGATGGTCGCGTGTACCTGAAGCAGGAAGAGGAGTGCCTGGCAGCGTGCGCAGGCGCGCCGATGATGGTGGTCAATGGCCACTACCACGAGAATCTGTCGCCAGAGGTTTGCGACCGGATTCTGGACGAATTGAAGTAAGGGCAGGGAGCAGACATGGCCGTTGGACCCATCCCACAGGAACACAATGTCGTTTTCACGACACTGCATTTCGACATGCCGTGGAGTTACGACAGCTATCTGAAGTCTGGCGGTTACCAGGCCTGGCGCAAGATCCTGAGCGAGAAGATGCCCAAGGAACTGGTCATCGACATGGTCAAGCACAGTGGACTGCGCGGCCGTGGAGGTGCTGGTTTTCCTACCGGTCTGAAGTGGAGCTTCATGCCGCGCAATGCGCCCGGTCAGAAATACATACTATGCAATTCCGATGAGTCCGAGCCTGGCACCTGCAAGGATCGCGACATCCTGCGCTTCAATCCGCATTCGGTCATCGAGGGCATGGCGATTGCTTGCTATGCAACAGGTTCGACGGTCGCCTACAACTATCTGCGCGGCGAATTCCATCACGAGCCGTTCGAACACTTCGAGGAAGCATTGGCCGATGCTTACAAGCACGGTTGGCTCGGCAAGAACATTCTCCAATCCGGTGTCGATGCGGACATCTATTCCGCCCTGGGTGCAGGTGCATACATCTGCGGCGAAGAAACGGCGCTTATGGAGTCGCTGGAAGGCAAGAAGGGACAGCCGCGCTTCAAGCCCCCGTTTCCCGCCAATTTCGGTCTTTACGGCAAGCCGACCACGATCAATAACACCGAAACCTATGCTTCAGTGCCGGCCATCATCCGCAATGGCGCCGAGTGGTTCTTGAACCTGGGCAAACCCAACAATGGCGGGCCGAAAGTTTTTTCGGTTTCTGGACATGTTGCCAAGCCGGGCAATTTCGAAATTCGATTGGGCACACCGTTTGCAGACTTGCTGCAGATGGCGGGGGGCATGCGCGCTGGCCGCTCTCTGAAGGCGGTGATTCCAGGTGGTTCATCGATGCCGGTATTGCCTGCAGAGACCATGATGAACTGCACAATGGATTACGACAGCCTGCAAAAAGCCGGCTCGGGCCTCGGCTCCGGCGCGGTGATCGTGATGGATGACTCTACTTGCATGGTGCGTGCCTGTCGCCGCATCAGCCAGTTCTACTACGCGGAGTCCTGCGGTCAATGCACGCCCTGTCGCGAAGGCACTGGCTGGATGTATCGAGTGTTGACGCGCATCACCGAGGGCAAGGCCACAATCGACGACCTGCACATGCTCAAGCAGGCGGCCGGACAGATTGAAGGGCACACTATTTGCGCGTTTGGCGAAGCCGCTGCGTGGCCGGTACAGGGCATGCTGCGCCATTTTTGGCACGAGTTTGAATACTTCATCGCCAATGGGCGATCGATCGTGGATGTAAAACTTGGAGTCGCGGCATGAGCGCGCAACCGGTCAATAGCGCGCCGCCCGACCAGATCAACATCGAAGTCGATGGCAAGGCCATGCAAGTGGCCAAGGGCTCGATGATTATTCAGGCGACGGATGCGGCCAAAATCGCGGTGCCACGCTTCTGCTATCACGAAAAATTGTCGATCGCGGCCAACTGCCGCATGTGTCTGGTGGATGTCGAGAAATCGCCCAAACCGGTTCCTGCCTGTGCCACTCCGGTGATGGAAGGGATGAAGATTTTCACTCGCAGTGCGCGCGCACTGAGTGCGCAGCGCAATGTGATGGAGTTTTTGTTGATCAACCATCCGCTCGACTGTCCGATCTGCGATCAGGGTGGCGAGTGCGAGCTGCAAGATGTCGCCATGGGTTATGGCCGCTCGGTCTCGCGCTTTTCAGAGCGAAAGCGTGTCGTCGCTGACGAAGACATCGGCCCACTGATCGCCACTGACATGACGCGTTGCATTCATTGCACGCGCTGTGTGCGTTTCATGTCCGAGATCGCAGGCACCACCGAGCTGGGCGGCATGGGCCGCGGCGAAGACCTTGAGATTGGCACTTATATCGGCAAATCGATCGAGTCGGAATTGGGTGGCAACATCATCGATGTCTGTCCCGTCGGCGCGCTGACCAACAAGCCGTTTCGCTACCGCGCGCGCGCCTGGGAGCTGACCGCGCGTGCGTCCATCGGTTACCACGATGCCCTGGGATCTAACCTGTTCCTGCACACTCGTCGCGGCGAAGTGCTGCGCACCGTGCCGCGTGATAACGAGTCAATCAACGAAAGCTGGATTTCTGATCGTGATCGCTACAGCCACCAGGGCCTGTACAGCGAGGATCGTGCCACGCATCCGATGGTGCGCGGAAAAGGTGGCGCACTTCAACAAGTGAGTTGGGAAGAAGCGATCGCCGCCACCGCCCAAGGCTTACGCGACGCAGTAGCAACGCACGGCGCAGCACAACTCGCTGCTCTGGTGCATCCGGCAACTACCTGCGAGGAGGGCGCACTGCTGGCCGAGATCGTGCGCGGCCTGGGCAGCGAGAACATTGATCACCGTCTGCGTATGATCGACCCCATGCTGGCGCCGGTCGACAACGTATTTGAGATGCCCCTGGCTGAGATCGAGCACGCCAATGCGATTCTCCTGATCGGCAGCAACCCGCGCCTGGAGCAGCCGTTGCTGGGTCACCGCGTGCACAAAGCCTGGAAGCGCGGCGGAACGATCTACGCCATCAATCCAGTGGATTTCGATTTCAATTTCGTCACGGGCGACACCTGGACGGTGGATCCCTGGGTAATGGTCGAAGTGTTGGCTGGTGTTGCCAAAGCATCGATGTCCAGCGGGGTCGAGTACCAGCGCGGCCCCTTGCTCGATTTGATTCAGGCCGCGCAGTCCAATGTGCGCCTGCAAAAACTGGCCGAGTCGCTGCGCGACGCAGGCAGAAAACTCGTGGTTCTGGGTGATATCGCGAATCAGCATCCGGCGGCGGCGACGCTGCGCTCACTTGCGCGCTTTTTGGCCAAGTGCACCGGTGCCGCGCTCAATGAGTTGCCTTCAGGTGCAAATGGACTGGGGCTGTCCAGCGTTGGCGTGGTGCCGCGCGTCGGTTCCGGGGGGCTCTGTGCGGTCGAGATGTTGTCCGCGCCGCGCAAGGCATTGATCGTCTACGGGGCCGAAGTGGCCAACGATTTTGCCTATGCGCCTGCGGTCAATGCCGCGCTGATGGCATCGACGTTTACCGTGGCATTTTCACCGTTCATAACCGATGCCATCCGCGCCCGCGCACACGTGATTCTGCCGATCGGGCTGTTGCCAGAGATCGACGGCACCCTGGTCAACGTCGATGGCCTGGCACAACAAATACACTCTGGCGCCAAGCTGCCGGGTGACGCGCGACCCGGCTGGCGTGTTTTGCGTGCGCTTGGTGCGTCGTTCGAATTTTCGGAATTTGCGTTTACCGAATTCTCCGAGTTGCTGCCGCGTCTGTCTGCGATTGGCAAATTGAATCCGAATCCGGTCAGCGTACTGTCGTCCTCACGTCGACCTCTAGGCAGCGGCCTGATTCGCGTCGCTACGGTGCCGATCTATTCGGTGGACGCCGTTGTTCGTCGCAGCGAAGCCCTGCAGGCGACGCCGCTAGCGGCCACCGCCTGCGTCGGCCTCAATCCCGCCGACGCTGCGCGGCTCGGTCTGGGCTCCGGCGATGCCGTGCGTGTTACTGATGGACAGGTGGATGTTGAGTTGCCGCTGGCAGTCGATGCGAGCGTTGCCATTGGCAGCGCCTGGATTCCGTCGGCGTTGGAGGCGACCCAATCGCTGCTGCCGACCGGCAGTTTGATTTCGGTCGGCCAAGTCTGAGGAGCCCGCGATGCTCGAATATTTCCAACAAGCGGTCAACTGGTTGCAAGGCGACACGTCGACGGCGATTTTCGCCTACACCGTGATCAAGATTCTGGCGATCACTGTGCCGTTGATTCTGTGCGTGGCGTTCTTCACTTTGTGGGAGCGCAAGGTCATCGGCTGGATGCAAGTCCGGCGTGGTCCGACCTACATCGGGAAAGGCATCCTGCAGCCATTCGCGGACGTCTTCAAGCTGCTGCTCAAGGAACTGATCATTCCGTCCAAGGCCAATGGCCTGCTGTTCCGGCTGGCGCCGCTGCTCGCACTGGTGCCTGCATTCGCCGCCTGGGCGGTAATACCATTCGACGCGCAAGTGGTCTTGTCCAACAGCAATGTCGGACTGTTGTATTTGCTCGCCATGACCTCAATGGGAGTGTACGGCATCATCCTTGCCGGCTGGGCTTCCAACTCCAAGTATGCGTTCCTTGGTGCGATGCGTGCGGCAGCACAAATGGTCTCCTACGAGATCGCAATGGGGTTCTCGATCGTCGGCGTGTTGATCGCTGCCGGCACTTTGAATCTGAGCGAGATCGTCGTTGCGCAGTCGGGCAACGCCGGCATGTTTGAATGGTTCTGGCTGCCGTTGCTGCCGTTGTGCGTGATCTATTTTATTTCCGGTGTCGCCGAGACCAATCGTGCGCCGTTCGACGTGTCCGAAGGCGAGTCCGAAATTGTCGCCGGGTTTCATGTCGAGTATGCAGGGTCGGCTTTCGCGCTGTTCTTCCTGGCCGAATACGCCAATATGATCCTGGTCTGCTTCCTCGCGTCGATTCTGTTTCTCGGCGGTTGGCTGTCGCCGTTCCCGGAATCCTGGGGATTGATCGGTAAAGCGGGCTGGTGGTGGCTGCTGTTCAAGGCCAACATCTTTGCGTTTCTGTACTTGTGGTTCCGCGCCACGTTTCCACGGTATCGCTATGACCAGATCATGCGCCTGGGCTGGAAGGTGTTCATTCCGATCACAATCGTCTGGGTGGTGGTTGCCGGCGTGTTGGTCTACAGCGGCTGGCTGTTGCCAGGCGCCTGAGGAATTCGAGTCGATGAACACAATTGTGCGCTACCTCAAATCACTGATGCTGATCGAGCTGATCAAGGGCATGGGTGTGACCGGGCGTTACTTGACCAAGCCCAAGTACACGGTGCACTACCCGGAAGAGAGTATTCCCAAGTCGAATCGATTCCGCGGTCTGCATGCGCTGCGCCGCTATGCCAACGGTGAGGAGCGCTGCATTGCCTGCAAGCTGTGCGAGGCAGTGTGCCCCGCGCTCGCCATCACCATTGATTCGGAACCACGCGCCGATGGCTCGCGACGAACCACACGCTACGACATCGACCTGTTCAAATGCATTTTCTGCGGGTTCTGTGAAGAGAGTTGCCCGGTGGATTCGATCGTCGAAACCCATGTGCACGAATACCACTTCGAAAAGCGCGGCGAAAATATCGTCAACAAGCAACAATTGCTGGCCATCGGGGATCGCTACGAGCGCGAGATCGCTGCCGCGCGCACCCAGGACGCGAGTTTCCGTTAAGGGACCGACAACATGACTCTGCCTCTCATTCTTTTTTATGCCTTCGCCGCCGTGCTCATTGGTTCGGCGCTGGCGGTGATCAGCGCGCGCAACTCGGTACACGCCGCGCTGTGGCTGGTTCTGACCTTCTTTACCAGCGCATGCATCTGGTTGCTGCTGCACGCCGAGTTTCTGGCAATCGTGCTGGTGCTGGTTTATGTCGGGGCGGTGATGGTGCTGTTCCTGTTTGTGGTGATGATGCTCGACGTGAAGGTCGAGCCAACGCGCGAGGGCTTTATCCGACACCTTCCGGTTGGGCTGCTGGTGGCTGGCGTGATGCTGGTCGAGATGCTCGGACTGATCGGCGTCGGCGACCTGAACAAGAGTGGCGGACTGGTGGATGCGGCTGCCGCTCAAGGACTCTCCAACACCCACTGGCTGGGTCGGGCGATGTTTTCCGAGTACATCCTTCCGTTCGAGATTGCTGCCGTGATCCTGACCGTGGCCATCATTGCGGCAGTCGCGCTGACGCTGCGGCATCGCCCCAGTCAACGCAGTCAGGACCCGGCGCAGCAAGCTGCCGTGCGCAGCCAGGACCGCATGCGCATCGTGGATATTCCTTCGGCCACTTCAGCGAGCCGGGACAAGCCATGATCTCGCTCGGTCACGCCATTGCACTGGGCGCCATTCTGTTTTGTATCAGCGTCGCTGGCATCTTCATCAACCGCAAAAACGTTATTACCTTGTTGATGGCCATCGAGCTGATGTTGCTTGCGGTGAATTTCAACTTCGTTGCATTCTCAAGTTTTCTGGGCGATGAAGCCGGGCAGATCTTTGTCTTCTTCATCCTGACCGTGGCAGCGGCTGAGGCCGCAATCGGGCTGGCCATCCTGGTGGTGTTGTTTCGCAATCGCTCTACGATCAACGTGGAAGAACTGGACAGTTTGAAGTTGTAAAGCGCAACGCACTCCAAGTGCGGGGGCTGCCCCGCAAGTTTTTGCTCCAATGCAGTGAGCGTGAAAGACACGACGGTGCCCGAGGCCTTTTCTTCCTTCCCGTTGTTCGGGGAGGGCCGGGGCGGGGTTAGGCAACACTCATTAAGGTTTTCATGTTGCGGGGTGCGCTACCCCGCAACATCAAAGTTGGATCGAAAGTCAACGGTGTGTGGGGGTAATGCCCCACACCGACAACGGAACCAGAGCTGACCATGCAAGCGATGCTTCTCACCATTGCACTCGCGCCGTTACTGGGCGCCATCATCGCCGGACTGTTCGGGCGTCAAGTCGGACGCGTTGGCGCGCATTCGGCGACCATCGGTGGCGTCGCAATTTCGTTGCTGCTGTCACTCGTGGTTTTCAAACAGCTCGCGTTCGATGGCGCGCCGGTGTTCAATCAGAACATCTATACCTGGTACGAAATCGGCAATTACAGCGCGCACGTCGGATTCCTGGTTGATCGCCTGAGCGCAATGATGATGGTGGTTGTCACCTTTGTGTCGCTGATGGTGCACATCTACACCATCGGCTACATGAAGGATGATCCGGGCTACCAGCGCTTCTTCAGCTACATCGCGCTGTTCACTTTTTCGATGTTGATGCTGGTCATGAGCAATAACTTCCTGCAGTTGTTCTTCGGCTGGGAAGCGGTGGGTCTGGTCTCTTACCTGTTGATCGGTTTCTGGTTCAAGCGGCCATCTGCGATCTTTGCCAATCTCAAAGCATTCCTGGTCAACCGAGTCGGAGATTTCGGCTTCCTGCTTGGGATTGCTGCCGTGCTGATGTATTTCGGATCACTCGACTACGCCACGGTATTTGCCAATCGCGAATCCATTGTGGGCCAGACTATGGTGATTTTCGAAGGCCATGCCTGGGCGGTGCCAACCGTCATCGGGATTCTTCTCTTCATCGGGGCCATGGGCAAATCGGCTCAAGTACCGCTGCACGTCTGGTTGCCCGATTCGATGGAAGGTCCAACCCCGATCTCCGCGCTGATCCACGCGGCGACCATGGTGACTGCGGGTATTTTCATGGTGGCGCGCATGTCACCACTGTACGAGTTGTCGGAAACGGCACTGGCCACGATTGTGGTGATTGGCGCCACGACGGCATTTTTCACCGGCCTGATCGGACTGGTACAGAACGATATCAAGCGCGTTGTTGCCTACTCGACGCTTTCCCAGCTTGGCTACATGACGGTGGCGCTCGGTGCCTCGGCCTACAGTGCAGCGGTGTTTCATCTGATGACGCACGCGTTTTTCAAGGCGCTGCTGTTCCTGGGTGCTGGCTCGGTGATCATTGCCATGCACCATGAGCAGGACATGCGTTACATGGGTGGATTGAAGAAGTACATGCCGATCACCTACTGGACCGCCGTGCTCGGCACCTTGGCACTGGTCGGAACGCCGTTCTTTTCCGGCTTCTATTCGAAAGACGCCATTATCGAATCGGTACACCACGCTGCGGTGCATGGCGGTGCCGCCTACACCTACGCCTATTGGTGCGTACTTCTTGGTGTCTTCGTCACGGCCTTATACAGCTTCCGCCTGCTGTACATGACTTTCCACGGCAGGGAACGATTTGTCGTCTTGGCGCCTGTCCAGGACGCAGTTCATCAGCGGGCAAAAGCCGAAGCTGGGCACCATGGCGACGCGCATAACCTGGATGACACGCACGACGACGACCACGCCCATCGCGTGCCTGGTCAGCTTGAGCATGCGCCGCACGAGTCACCCTGGGTGGTCACCGTTCCGCTGATCCTGCTGGCGATCCCGTCGGTCTGCATCGCCTGGTTTTTTGTCAAACCGATGTTGTTCGGCGGATTCTTCGATGGGGCGATCGTGGTGGCACCCGAGCATGATGTTCTGGCCAGAATCGGCGAGGAGTTTCATGGTGTGGTGGCGTTCGCGGTGCATGGCTTGACCGCGTTGCCGTTCTGGTTCGCGTTTGCTGGCTTTGCCCTGGCAACCTATATCTACTTATTCAATCCTTCCTTCGCCGACAAAGCTGCCCGCGTCTTCGCACCGGTCGTGCGACTGCTCGAGCGCAAGTACGGATTCGACGAGCTGTATCAGTTCGTCTTTGCTCGCGGCAGTCTGTGGCTTGGGCGCGGATTCTGGCGTTGGGGCGATGCCGGTCTCATCGATGGATGGATTGTCAACGGCTCGGCGGCCGTGATTGCTCGCAGCTCCGGTGTGCTGCGCTGGATGCAGTCCGGATACCTGTACCACTATGCCTTCGCCATGATCCTCGGACTGATTGCGCTGCTCGGCGCGTTTCTCTGGCTGCGATAAGAAGAACGGAAACCCATCATGTCGCAAGCGCTGCCCCTATCGCAATATCTACTCAGTTCGCTGATCTGGCTGCCTATCCTTGGCGCGATCGCCACGCTCGTGTTCGGCCATGCGGATCGACAGCGTGCGCGCTGGATCGCGTTGTTGGCCGCGTTGCTGACATTCGCTTTGAGTATACCGCTGTACTTAGGTTACGCAGCTGACGTGGAGGGCATGCAGTTCGTCGAGAAGCACGTTTGGATTGGCGCGCTCAACGTCTACTACCACCTTGGCGTCGACGGCATTTCGGTCGCGTTGATTGCCCTGACCACGTTCACGACGGTGCTGGTGCTGATCGGCGCGTGGAACGCGATCGAAGAAAAAGTGCATCAGTATGTTGCATGTTTCCTGTTGCTGGAAGCATTGATGATTGGCGTGTTCTGCGCACGCGACGCTCTGTTGTTCTATGTGTTCTTCGAGGCGATGCTGATTCCGATGTTCATTATCATCGGCATCTGGGGCGGGCCGCGGCGCGTGTACGCGACAATCAAGTTCTTCTTGTTCACTTTCTTTGGCTCGATCTTCATGCTGATCGGGCTGATCTATCTGTACAACGAGACCGGCAGCTTCGATCTCGACTATCTCGCGCGCTACCCATTGTCGATGACGCAGCAATTCTGGCTGTTTTTCTCGTTCTTGATTGCCTTCGCGGTGAAAGTGCCGATGTTCCCGGTCCATACTTGGTTGCCGGACGCACACGTTGAAGCCCCAACCGGAGGCTCGGTGATCCTGGCTGCGATCATGCTGAAGATTGGCGGCTACGGGTTTCTGCGCTTCTCGTTGCCCATTACTCCGGACGCTTCGCATGAGCTGGCCTGGCTGGTGATCGCGCTGTCGCTGATCGCAGTTGTCTACATTGGCTTTGTCGCACTGGTGCAGGAGGACATGAAAAAGCTGATCGCGTATTCGTCAATCTCGCATATGGGCTTTGTTACGCTAGGCGCATTTGTTTCATTGGAGCTTGCCCGCGATCTCGGTTTCGGCGACGCCGCGCGCCTCGCGTTGCAGGGTTCGATGGTGCAAATGATTTCGCACGGTTTCATTTCTGCGGCGATGTTCAGCTGCGTCGGCGTCGTCTACGACCGTATGCATAGCCGCATGATCAAGGATTACGGCGGGGTGGCTAACACCATGCCCTGGTTCGCCGCGTTTATGGTGTTCTTTGCCATGGCCAATGTTGGTCTTCCCGGAACATCGGGATTTGTCGGTGAGTTCATGGTGATTTTGGCCAGCTTTCAGGCCAGTCCTCTGGTTGCGGCGACCGCAGCGATCACCTTGATCGTCGGCGCGGCCTACACGTTGTGGCTGGTCAAACGCGTTCTGTTTGGCGCCGTCGCCAACCACCACGTTGCCGAACTCACCGACATCAACCGGCGCGAGGCTATTGTGCTGGGCGGCTTTGCCCTCGCCACATTGCTCGTCGGCCTCTGGCCAGCACCGCTGATCGACCTGATGGACACTTCTGTCCAGGAAGTCGTGAAGCAATTGATGCGCGTCAAAGTTTAGGGAGAGATTGACCGTGAATCCGATTTCAATGGCCGATCTGCTGCCGCTTGTGCCGGAGAGTTTCCTGCTCGGTTCGGTGTGTGTGCTGTTGTTGGCCGACCTGTTCCTCAGTCAATCGCAACGCGCTGTCACCCACTGGTTGGCGATTGCTGTGTTGTTGTTGACGGCCGCCCTGGTGTGCCGCGTCAATGGTGACGACAGCTTGGCAGGCTCAGCGTTTGGCGGCATGTTTGTCAATGATGGCGTGGCGGCGATCAGCAAGATTTTCATGTTGATCACCACTGCGCTCGTGTTTGTCTATGCCAAGCCGTATTTGATTCCGCGCAAACTGTTCCAGGGAGAGTTCTACACGCTGATCCTGTTTGCAGTTCTGGGGATGATGTTTCTCGCTTCGGCGGGCAACACGCTGACTGCATATCTTGGTTTGGAATTGTTGGCCCTGCCGTCTTACGCGCTGGTGGCGCTCGATCGCGATAATCCAAGATCGTCCGAGGCGGCGATCAAGTATTTTGTACTCGGCGCGATGGCCTCCGGCATGTTGCTGTATGGCATCAGCATGATCTACGGGGCTACCGGTTCACTGGACTTCGCCAGTATCCGTGGTGCCTTGGTCAGTAATGTGCCGCATCCGGGATTGCAGACCTTTGGGCTGGTGTTCATCGTGATCGGCATAGCGTTCAAGTTTGGTGCTGCGCCGTTTCATATGTGGGTGCCCGACGTGTATCAGGGGGCGCCCACGCCGGTCACCATGTTCATCGGCAGTGCGCCCAAGATCGCGGCGTTTGCACTGGCTTACAGACTGCTGGAAGACGCGCTCGCACCGCTGTTCAATGACTGGAGCGGCATGCTCGCAGTATTGGCGCTGTTGTCGTTGGTGATCGGCAATCTGGTGGCGTTGGCTCAAACCAACCTCAAGCGCATGCTCGCCTACTCGACTATTTCGCACGTCGGATTCTTGCTGCTCGGTTTTATCGCGGGCACGGCAGAAGGGTACGCGGCAGCCCTGTTCTATGCAATCAGCTATGCCATCACTGCGACTGCATCGTTCGGTTTGATCGTGTTCATGTCGCGCGCTGGCTTTGAGGCCGAGGAGATTGATGATTTCCGCGGGCTGAATCAGCGCAATGGCTGGTATGCCTTGCTGGTACTGCTGGTGATGGCTTCGCTGGCTGGCGTACCCTTGTTTGTCGGATTCCTGGCCAAGCTGCAAGTGCTCAAAGCTGCAGTTGGATCGGGCATGCTGCCGCTTGCGTTGATAGCGGGCGTGTTTGCCGTGATTGGAGCGTTCTATTACCTGCGTGTGATCAAGGTGGTCTATTTTGATCAACCGCTGCCGTCGACACAGCTGGTGATGCCGGCGGACCTGCCTTTCCGCATCGCGCTAAGCGTAAACTGCCTGGCCTTGGTAGCGCTCGGAATTTTCGGTGGCCCGTTGATGAGTTGGTGTCTGCGCGCCGTGACCGGTGGATGATGCGCAGCGGGCTTTAACCAATCGCCAAGGAAGGATTGAATAAGTCACCATTTCGTTTTCGCCACACTGCTTGTCGCTTGCCAAATCCGCAAAAACCTGCGGTTTTTCGCCCCTGACTCAGGGGGCTATCGCGGCTCCGGACTTGTTCAGATGTTCCCTGATCGTGCGCGGGAAATCGACAGGGAAATCGATATATGTTGCTTTGCGAGAGTGCACTGATTACACTGGGCGTCGACTGATGCGGGGTGGAGCAGCCTGGCAGCTCGTCGGGCTCATAACCCGAAGGTCGCAGGTTCAAATCCTGCCCCCGCTACCATCGGTATCTGGGAAAGGCCTCTTCTAGAGGCCTTTTTCGTTTAGATCTACCAGGCACCGGTTGTTTTGGTTGCCGAACGCGCACGGAAGCGAAAGCCCGGGCGTGAACGAACGGGCCGTATGGCCCGTTTTTTTTACCTGCACTTATTTGGCCGCACGTTATTCAGCTCCACTGCAACTGGATGGACGCGTTACCTGTATTGGAAACCCCGGAAGTTTGAACGAGCCGTGAAATCGCCCCAATTGACATCTTTGATTTCTCCTGCAGTCGAGGCCCTTGGCCTCGAATGTCTGGGCGTGGAATATGGCCAGCACACCAGCTCGAGCCTGCTACGCATCTACATCGATGTGGCCGATCGCCCGATAACCGTGGACGACTGCGAAGCAGTCAGCCGCGAAGTCAGTGGATTGATGGACGTCAACGATCCGATCAGCGGTCACTACACGCTGGAAGTGTCGTCGCCGGGCTTTGACCGGCCACTGTTCACACCGGCTCACTTCGCGCGTTTTGTAGGCGAAATCACCAAATTGGCGGTTTCTCTTCCGATCGCTGGGCGCAAGCGCTTTCAAGGGCCGATCGTGCGCGTAGAAGGCCAGACCATTGTGCTGAATCAGGATGGCGTCGAAATCACCATCGCGCACGAGAATATTGAAAAAGCACGCCTGGTTCCGGATTATGGGCCTGCTCCAGGAAGTAAACCGCAATCGCCCTCCAAGGCAGGCAAGGTTGCGGGTAAAAAGCCATCAGACAAGGCGTCAGAGAAAAATTAGTTCCACGGTTCTGTCGTACCGCGTGGTGCGATTACAGGAGTTGATATGAGCAAAGAGATGCTGCTGGTTGTGGATGCGGTCGCCAACGAAAAAGGCGTCGACGAGGGCGTTATTTTTGACGCGATGGAGGCTGCGTTGGCTTCCGCGGCAAAGAAGCGTTACCACGATCAGGACGTGTCGATCCGTGTGCAGATCGACCGTGAGACTGGCGAATACGAGACCTTCAGGCGCTGGGAAGTGGTGCCGGACGATATTGTCATGGAGTCTCCCGAGCGCATGACGCGAATGATGGACGCGATCGAAGAGCAGCCTGATATCCAGGTTGGCGAATATATCGAAGAGCATGTCGAGAACGCCGAATTCGGACGCATCTCCGCGCAGGCTGCCAAGCAGGTTATCGTGCAGCGTGTGCGCGAGGCCGAGCGTGCCCAAGTCGTCGACGCCTATTCCGATCGCATCGGTGATCTGGTCACGGGCATCGTCAAGCGCGTTGAGCGCGGCAGCATTTTTCTCGACCTTGGCGGCAATGCCGAAGCGTTTATCCCGCGCGACAAAGCGATCCCGCGTGAAAATGTGCGTGCCGGCGATCGCGTTCGCGGTTATCTTTATGAAGTTCGTACCGAAGTGCGCGGACCGCAATTGTTCGTCTCGCGCACGGCGCCTGAGTTCATGATGGAGCTGTTCAAACTGGAAGTGCCTGAGGTAGGCCAGGACCTGGTCACCATCATGGGTTGCGCACGAGACCCGGGCGACCGCGCCAAGATTGCTGTAAAGGCCAATGATCACCGCACCGATCCGATTGGCGCCTGCATCGGCATGCGCGGTTCGCGTGTGCAGGCGGTGTCCAACGAGCTCAACGGCGAACGCGTCGATATCATTCTCTGGAACGAGAATCCCGCGCAGTACGTGATCAACGCGATGGCGCCAGCTGAAGTGCAGTCGATCATTGTTGATGAAGAACGTCACAGCATGGACGTAGCGGTTGCCGAAGACAAACTCTCGCAGGCCATCGGTCGCGGCGGTCAGAACGTACGTCTAGCCAGCAAGCTTGCCGGTTGGCAGCTGAACGTCATGACCCAGGATCAGATCCAGCAGAAGAGCGAAACCGAACAGGAAGTCGCGCGCGCGCTGTTCATTGAGAAGCTGGAAGTGGATGTGGAGATCGCGTCGATTCTGGTGCAGGAAGGATTCTCCTCGATTGAAGAGATCGCCTACGTTCCCGAAAGCGAGCTGCTTGCGGTTGAAGAGTTTGACGAGAATATCGTCGAAGAGCTGCGTGCCCGTGCACGTGATGCGCTGCTTACGCAGATGCTCGCCGCCGAAGAAGATATCGAAGAACACAAGCCCGCCGAAGACCTGCTTGCAATCACTGGCATGGACGAAACAACGGCATTTGCGCTCGCCGAGCGTGGAATTCGCACACAGGAAGATCTGGCCGATCTGGCCGCTGACGAACTCGATGGTATCGAAGGTCTGACCCAGGAACGCGCCGCCGCTCTGATCATGGCTGCGCGAGCACCCTTGTTCGCCGCCCAGCAGTAAGCAGCACGATCGCTTTTCGAGAGGTACTGAATGTCTGACGTTACCGTTCAACAGCTGGCTCAAGTTCTCGGCATGACCGTGGACAAGCTGATCACGCAGTTCGCCGAAGCCGGCATGAAGTTCACCGGTCCGGCCCAGGTCGTGACCAGCACCGAGAAAGTCAAGTTGCTTGGCTTCCTGCGCCGCACGCACGGCAAGAAAGAAGAGCCGGCGTCGGAAGGCGAGTCCGGGCCAAAGCAGATCACCCTGCGACGTAAACACGTCGGCGAGATCACCGTTTCCAGTGGCGCGTCCAAGGGTAAGACGGTCAATATCGAAGTCCGTCAGAAGCGCACGTATGTCAAACGTACTGAGCTCGACGAGCAGGCGCCTGCGCAGCCGCAGGGTGAGGACGCAGAGCGTCAGCGCGCGCTGAAGTTGCTGTCCGAGTCGCGCGCATTGAATCAGGCCGAAGATCAGCGCCTGCGTGAAAAAGATGGCAAGTACCGGGCCGATGAGGACGCGAAGCGTCAAGTTGTGGAAACACAACGCAAGCAGGTTGAAGACGCTGCGGCCGCAGCGCGTAGTGAGCAGGAAGCCGCGGCCCAGGTCAAACCGGCTGTGGTCGATAGTGGCGATGTGAACAAGCCTGCAGATCCGAAGCCGGCCGATCGTAAGCCCGAGGAGCGCAAGGTAGAAGACAGGCGCCCCGAGACAAAGAAAGTTGCCGCCACGCCGGCTCGTGCAAGCGAGCGCACCAGTGAGCGCGTGCCGCCCAAGAAGGCTGGCTCTGAGCCACCGCACCGCCACAAGGGCAACCGCGGCAGTCATCTGTCGCCAATCGGTGGTGATGTACCTGAGGACGATTCAGGTGTCGCGCGTTTTGTCAGCGGCGAGCTGCATCTGTCTGGCGATCATGCTGCGCGGCGCACTAAAAAGAAGCCGCGTGCCCGCATCGAGGACCGCGCGCGCGGCGGTGCTCAAGTCGGTTCGGGCGGATTCTCCCGGCCCACCGCACCGGTTACCAAGGAAATCGTCATCGGCGACACCATCGTTGTCGCCGATTTGGCGGCGCGACTGTCCGTCAAGGGCTCCGAGATTGTCAAAGTATTGTTCAAGATGGGCACCATGGTGACCATCAATGAAGTGATCGACCACGATACTGCGGTGCTTGCCGTGGAAGAACTGGGGCACAAGGCGATTCGCGCCAGCGACAACGATGCCGAGTCCGCGCTCGCTGCGGCGCATGCAGACGACCAGGAAGCGTTTACCTCGCGTCCACCGGTGGTCACCATCATGGGCCACGTCGATCATGGCAAAACCTCGCTGCTCGACTACATTCGCCGCGCCAAAGTTGCGGCTGGCGAAGCAGGTGGCATCACGCAGCACATCGGTGCTTATCATGTGACCACTGACAAGGGCGTGATCAGCTTTCTGGATACGCCGGGCCATGCCGCATTTACGCAGATGCGCGCGCGCGGCGCAAAGCTCACCGATATCGTGATTTTGGTAGTGGCCGCCGACGATGGCGTCATGCCGCAGACCATCGAAGCCGTGCAGCATGCACGGGCAGCGAAGGTCCCGTTGATCGTCGCGGTCAACAAGATGGACAAAGAGGGTGTCGATCCCGAGCGGGTGAAACAGGGCTTGATCCAGCACGAAGTGGTGCCGGAAGAGTGGGGCGGAGACACCATCTTCGTGCCGGTTTCAGCCAAGACCGGAATGGGTGTCGATGCCTTGCTCGACGCGATCCTGGTGCAGTCGGAAATGATGGAACTGACGGCAGCACCAGCTGGCCGTGCCAGCGGTACCGTAATCGAGTCGAGCCTGGACAAGGGCCGCGGCCCAATGGCCACCGTGTTGGTGCAGCAGGGCAATCTGAAGAAGGGCGATTTCCTGGTGTGCGGCGTCGAGTACGGCCGTGTGCGTGCCTTGTTTGATGAGAGTGGCGCTCAAGTGAGCGAAGCCGGCCCCTCGATTCCCGTGGTGGTATTGGGGCTTTCCGGAGTACCGAATGCCGGTGACGACTTCATGGTTGTGGCCGACGAACGGCTGGCCAAAGAGGTCGCGCATCAACGTGAGCAAAAGCGCCGTGAATCCCGATTGGTCAAGCAAGTGTCGACCCGTCTGGACGATATGTGGTCACAGGTGGCCGCCGGCAGCGAACAGAACCGCGTGCTCAATCTGGTGGTCAAGGCCGACGTGCAAGGCTCGTCCGAGGCACTGCGCGATGCGCTGACCAGATTGTCGACTGATAATATCAAGATCAATGTCGTGGCCAGTGGCGTCGGCGGTATTACCGAGTCGGATGCAACGCTGGCGGCGGCATCCAAAGCCGTCGTCATCGGCTTCAACGTTCGAGCGGACGCTTCTGCGCGCAAGATCGTCAACGAAAACAACCTCGACGTACGCTACTTCTCGATCATCTATGACGTAATCGATCAAGTGAAACAGGTGGCCTCGGGTCTGCTCGGCATGGAAGTGCGTGAGGAGATCATCGGTGTCGCCCAGGTGCGCGATGTGTTTCGCTCGTCAAAGTTCGGCCAGATTGCCGGCTGCATGGTCATCGAGGGCTGGGTCAAGCGCAACAAGCCGATCCGCGTGCTGCGCGACAACGTGGTCGTGTTCGAAGGCGAGCTTGAGTCACTGCGCCGCTTCAAGGACATTGTCGACGAAGTGCGCAACGGCATGGAATGCGGCATCGGCGTAAAGCAATACAACGACGTCAAAGCAGGCGATCAGATCGAATGCTTCGAGCGCATCGAGGTACAGCGCACGTTGTAATTGCCACAGAGTGGGATGGCTCGCTCGCAACGGTCGAGCTGGTCAACCCACAGCCTTGAACGAACACCCCTTGGAAGGTCTGAATAAGTCACCACTTCATCTTCGCCGCACTGCTTATTGCTTGCCAAACCCCCGCTCTCAACAGCGGAGCTGGTCGCTCTCAACAGCGGAGCTGATCAACCTGCGGTTTTTCGCCCCCTGACTCAGGGGGCTATCGCCGCTCCGGAGTTGTTCAGAGATTCCTTAGATAATCGAGATTTCCATGGGCCACGCCAACTTCAATCGCATCGATCGCATCACGGCATTGTTCCGCAAGGAGCTCGGCGCCATGGTGCACGATGCAGTGCGCGACAAACTGGTGCCATCGGTCTCGGTGTCGGATGTTGAGGCGACGCGCGACTTGGCCTACGCCGATGTCTTTGTCACCGCGTTTGTGCCTGAGCAAGGTGAGATTGCAGTAAAAACACTCAACGAGCTCGCGTGGGAGTTCCGCAAGGAGCTTGCCCACCGTGTCGATCTGCGTACCGTGCCAGAACTTCGCTTCAAATATGATGATTCGGTCGATCGTGGTGAACGCATTGAGGGTTTGCTGCGCGGCGATTCCACGCCGGAGCCGGTGGTGTTCGACATCACCCGCAAGCCTGTGAAAAAGCCTGCCAAGACGACCCGCAAGCGCAAGTCCTGAGCGCTCGCAGCCTGCGTGATCCGACACTTCAGGTGAGCCAGGTGGGCCACGGCGCAGTTAGGCGTCGCGCATAAATCATGTGCCGCTTTTGAACGTGACACTCTTGCTGGTTTTTTAACCCGCCTGCGTTGTTGCCCAGAGGATTGCGTAGTCCGACTACGCGCTCCTTTGAGCGCCGAGCAGGCGGGATAAAATCCGGCGCAATCCGATCACATTATTTATGCGCAACGCCTTGAAT
>JAWXCG010000269.1:0-8200 GCA_034440555.1 Pseudomonadota bacterium | reverse complement strand
CTCAACAGCGGAGCTGGTCGCTCTCAACAGCGGAGCTGGTCAACCTGCGGTTTTTCGCCCCCTGACTCAGGGGGCTATCGCGGCTCCGGACTTGTTCAGAGGTTCCTCAAGGAGCGAATTTATGCCGGTTGCGTTCGATTGCGAAGGTAAACTGCGGCGACACATCGCAGTCGCAGGCAGCTTTTTCTCGGCTGGACACTGCCGACCCATTGGAAGTGTCTTGGATGTCGCTTCAAGTCACCACCGACCCCGCGTTTTTCATTACTCTTGACGCATGGGCAAACTCACCACGCATTTCCTGGATACCGCGCACGGCCGACCGGGAATGGGTGTGGCGATTTCCCTGTTTCGCATCGAGGCTGATTCGCGCCGCCTTATCGGACGCTTCATGACCAATTCCGATGGGCGTTGTGACGCACCGTTGCTGGCGGGGGACGAGCTGGTCATCGGCACCTACGAACTGGATTTTCACATCGGAGACTATTTTGCCGGCCTGGGTGTAACGCTACCGCAGCCCCGCTTCGTCGATGTGGTTCCGCTGCGATTTGGCATTGCTGATGCGAAGGCGCACTATCATGTGCCGCTTCTCGCCTCGCCGTGGAGCTACAGCACTTATCGAGGCAGTTGAGTGCTGGTCGGCGCAGCTGATCAGCGGATCGCCTGCATTCGATTCCGATCGTATTCGTCTCCGCTCGTGCTGGCTGTAGGTTCACAGTGGATATTTATCGAGATTTGATGGCATCCGCGGCGAGTCTGGAAATTGCCATCGCGTTTGAAGTTGGGGTGGGGACATCAAGCTATTCGTGAGGCAGTAGTGACTGAATATCTGATCGAAAGTGTCGGCCTGTGTTTGCGTTGGCTGCACATAGTCGCGGCAATCGCGTGGATTGGCGAATCGTTTTATTTCGTCGCGCTGGATCGGGGTCTGAAGCCGCCGAAGGTACCCGGGCAAGGCTTGTACGGAGAATCCTGGTCGGTGCACGGTGGCGGGTTCTATCTCAAACAAAAATATCTGCCGGCCCCCGCCGAGTTGCCGCAAGACCTGCATTGGTCCAAGTGGAAGTCATACATCACGTGGCTATCGGGCTTTACGCTGTTCGCTATTCTGTATCTGCGCTCGCCGAATCTGTATCTGGTTGATCCGAACATTGCTGACCTGGGAAACCATTTGGCAGTCGGACTTGCGATTGGATTCCTGATCGTCGGATGGATTGCCTATGATCTGCTGTGTCGAGTTGTTGGCTTCCGTGATCAGCGCCTAGGCATTCTGGTTGGGCTGCTGGTGCTGATCATCAGCTATGCAGCAACGCACCTGTTCGCCGGCCGTGCAGCATTTTTGCTGGTAGGCGCGGTGATGGCAACGATCATGTCGGCCAACGTGTTTTTCGTGATCATTCCAGGACAGAAGCGCATAGTTGCTGCGCTGTTGCGCGGCGAGACGCCCGATCCGACTCACGGTTTGCGCGGTAAACAACGTTCGGTGCACAACACGTACTTCACCTTGCCGGTCGTGTTTGCCATGCTCGCCACGCATTACGCCACTGCATTTGCGCATCCGCAGAGTTGGCTGGTATTGGCCGCGTTCATGACCGCAGGCGCATTGATCCGCCAGTTTTTTGTGCTGTGGCATAGTGGCGATCGCGCTTGGTGGCTACTGGGCATGGGTGCTGCGGTGCTGGTCGTCGTGTTCGCGTGGATGGCGCCAAAGGCCGCGCTGCGTAAAACCGACAGCGCGCGCCCGGCATCCAATGTCGTTTCCATCGCCAGTGCTTACGACGCGACACTTACCGGTCCCGTGGGCATTGCCACGATTCAGCCGATCATTCAGCGACACTGCGCCGGCTGTCACTCTGCCAAGCCAACCATCATGGCCAGCGCGCCGCTGGGCACAATGTTCGACACCAGCGCTCAGATCGAGGCAGGGGCGTTGAGGATCCATCAGCAAACAGTAGTACTCAAGGTGATGCCGCTCGGCAATATTACCCAGATGACGGACACCGAGCGCGCATTGATTGGGCGTTGGTTCGATGCGCGAACGCGGAAGTAGACCGAGGTTTCCCGCTGCGCTGATTGGCCTGACCGTTGGCGATCAACGTTTAAGCAGGCGCGACATCTCAAACGCGTTCCCATGACTCCTGTGGCGCAATCGCTCAGTGCGGCGCCAGACTTTCCGAGCGGCGTATCAGCTCGTCGATCTGGCCCAAACGCGTATCGCTTTCTCCAGGTCGGGTCGCGAGCAACTGGCGAATTCGGAGCAGGTGCGGGAGCGCCGTGGGTCTGGCACCCGACGCAATCTCCACTTCGGCGAGTGCAATCACGATGGCGGGAAGGAAGTTGTAGTCGGTCGTGAGTTGCGTGGTGTGCAGGTCCAGGGCCTGCGTGAGCAACGCGATCGCCTGCGCCGGCTGATGCCGAGCGGCGGCGATTCTTCCGGCGTTGAGAAAATGGACAATCATGCGCGGATGGGGTCGATCGTAAACCGCAAGAATGCGCTTGATGCCAATGTCGGCGGTGCGAGCCGCTTCCTCGAGCTGCCCCAGTTTGCGCAGTACGTAGGACAGTTCGAAGTAGTCGTCCGCAACGTTCGGGTGTGCAGCACCGTCTATCGCCGGCGCATCTGCGATCAGTCGAAGAAGCAGTGACTGTGCTTCCTTCAGGTCCACAGTGGCACTGGCACTGGCGGTGTCGACTTCGATATCGTCAAGTACATCGACAAGATTGCGGCGCACGCGCAACTGATCTGCGTCGATGCAGTGGGCACGACATAGCTCGATGGCACGCCGCGCTTTTGCCAATGCCTGCGGGCGAAGCTGGCCACCGTCTGCGTTGCTGGAGATGGACAGCAGGATCGCGGCCAGGTCGGGCGCGACAAGCTGGGCTTGAGCCCCGTACTGGGCGTAGATGCGATTGACTTCGTCATATTCCTGAATCGCGTGTCGCGCCAGCATCCATTGCTCTACCGCCATCAACGCGATGCGATCTGGTGTTTGCCGCGCAGCCGTTCTGGCAGTAACGACCTGTTGTGCGTTGGCCGCCGCGTCTTCAGGTCGGCCCCAACGGCGCTGCACTGATGCAAGCTTGATCAGCAGCACATCGCGGTCGTCGGCATCGATCATGGGATTGTCGCGCAGTGATGCGGTGCCGCTGGCGAGCAAGTCGGCGACCGTAGGCGCAAGTGCAGAGAGGCCGGAAGGGGCAATACCCTCAAACATGCCCAGCATGAAAGTCGTTGTGGCAGTGGCCCGCGCCAGCTCGTGCTCGGCGCGTAGAGTCTGCAGGCGAGCGACATGGGTTTGCCATAACGAAAGCGCGAAGCTGACCAGTAGCGCAGCAGCCAATACCACCGAAACGGCAACACCGCCGCGATGTCTTTGCACAAATTTTCGACCGCGATACCAGCGCGAAGGCGGATGCGCGGTAACCGGCAGTCCTTGTAGATAGCGCTCGATATCGTCGCCCAGCGTGCCGGCGGTGGCATAGCGACGCTGCGGCTCAATCTCGAGCGCCTTCAATATCATGTTGTCCAGGTCGCCGCGCAGCAGTCCACGCAACAGACTGGGACTGGACGGCAGCGCAGTGTTGTCTGCGTTCAACTCGATGACACGCGAAGACGGGCGCCGCGCGGGACTATGCAACGGTCGCTCGCCCAGCAACAATTCGTGCATCAGTGTGCCGAGCGCGTAAACGTCGGTGGCAGCGGTGATCGGGCCACCGCAAAACTGTTCTGGCGCCGCGTATTCGGGCGTCAGCGCGGCCATTCCGGTTTGGGTTTCGCCGTCTTCGCCGTCCAGCAGCTTGGCGACGCCAAAGTCGAGCAGCTTGGGGGTTCCGTCACTGCTGACCAGGATATTGGATGGCTTGATATCGCGATGGACGATCAGTGAGCCATGGGCGTGTTGTACGGCGCGACAAACCGCCAATAGCAGCTCAAGCCGTCGGCGCAGCGGGAGTCGATGCTCAGAGCAGAAATGAGTGATCGACAAGCCATCAACGTACTCCATCGCCAGAAAAGGCGTGCCGGCTTCGGTGACCCCGCCATCGATCAAGCGCGCGATGTTGGCATGCGACAGGCTGGCGAGTGCCTGGCGCTCGCGTCGAAACAGGCGATGCTCAAGATCGGAAAACATTCCACGCCTGAGCAGCTTTACCGCGACTTGCTGGGCAAAGTCAGCATCCTCGCGCTCGGCCAGAAAAATTGCCCCCATGCCGCCTTGGCCGATCAGTCGCAGCAGCTTGAACGCGCCCACTCGACGCCCGATCCAGGCGGCGGCGGCAGCATCGTCCTGAGTTGCGGCCAATCGTTGCAAGCGCTCGGGTAGGTCAGAGCCATCGCGCTGGGTCTGCGCCGCCTCGGCCTCGGCGACCATGCGTTCCAGCATGTTGTGCTGGTCGACTTCGATGACTTGCGATAGCAGCCAGGCAGCGCGTTCCTGCGGCGGCAACGCCAGCAGTTGATCAAAGCAATCGCGTAGATTTGCCATGGCAGACGGAACAGTCTCAGACAGAGTAGTGAGGTGCGCGGCGTCGCCAAGCCGGCCCAATGGTATCGGCGGCAAGCGCAACGTGCTGCCCAATTGCAGCGTTCGAATGGGCGTTTGCAGGTGAGACCACACCCGAGCTGGAAAGTTGACAGGTGAGTCGGTGGTTTCGGTCTTGCGCTCCCAATTGTTGGGTTGCACGTGTCGGCTGCGACTTCAGCTCCAGGTCACGTGGGCTTGCCGCGACGCGCGCTCGGCCTTGTCGGCGGCTTGGGTTTCTGCAGCGTCGGTTGCGAGCCCGCACGCATGCGCCCCTGGGGCTTTTTGGTGGTTGCCGCGGCGGTGGGCTGTGGCAACGAGCGGCGCCGACGCGCGGGTGTGGCGCGCGGATCAGCCAGCGCAATAGCGGTCTGGGTGTCCAGCATGAAATCGAGATTCGGCATAAACGAGCCAATGCGTTCCGACCATGTGCGCGCACTTTCGGTCGCTTGCTCGATTGCCGTACGTGCTGCGGTGCCGGCCCACTTCATCATGGTGTCCTGGTCGATCAGTGCGACGCGGCGAAACAGGGCCGGCCAGTCATTGACCGTTGCGTCGCGAATCTGGCAGAGGGCCTGCGTGCGATTGCCGATGGCATAGGTAACAGCGATATTGGTGGCGGCTGCCGTAGCTATATTGGCTACGGGCCAGGCGCGCTTGAGCCAGCGCGCTCCGATCCAACGCCCGGCCTGGTGCGTCAGCCAGCGTGACGCTTCGCGGGCGATCTCATCCGCACCAAGATTGGTGGCAGCGATGGCGAGAATCGCGATTTTCTCGCCGTGTTCGGGCATCTGTGCATCGTAGAGCGCGAAGATCTCGATAACCAGTTCCGCTTGAAGAGCGCTCACCAGTGCGGTGTCGGCGAGTGGCCCGAGCGCAAACGAGGCGACTCGACCGATGCCGGGAATGGCTCCGGTGATCGCAGTGAGCGCACCGATGGCACCGGCTTGCAGGCATTTGTTGCGCACTAGCAGGCGGTGCAGCCGCTCGCTCGGGGCGCCGGGAAAGGACGCGCGCAATTTGGCGACGCGCTTATGCGCCAAAGCGCGGTCGGTACGACGGACGGCATCCCACAGAGAGATCACTTTTTTGCTCATGAGGTGATTATGCGCAGAAAAGGTCGCCGCCGTCATGGCGTGCTTATACCAGCGCGCTGCATTACATTTGGCGGCTGAAGAGGAAGGCTGATGATCGATTACGACCGCTATGACCGGATTCGCGCCGTGCAATGGCAGGGCAATGCATTGTTTCTGCTCGACCAGCGCCGTTTGCCGCTGGAGGAGATTATGCTCGAGTGTCGCGATGCCCACGCCGTAGCGGCGGCAATCGCCAACCTGACCGTGCGCGGCGCACCGGCAATTGGTATCGCCGCTGCCTACGGTGTGGTGCTCGCTGCCAAGGCACATGCCGATGCTGATGGTCGGGTTGCGTCGGCTGCAATTGGCAGTGAACTGGAAGCGCTGCGGGCTTCGCGTCCGACCGCGGTCAATCTGTTTTGGGCGCTCGACCGCATGCAGGCGGTGGTGGAACACGAAGGCAATGTGGCTGCGCTCGAAGCAGCGGCCATTCAGATTGAACGTGATGACCTGGCCGCGAATCGCTGCATGGGCAGTTTGGGTGCGGCGCTGATTGCGCCTGGCAGCGGCGTGCTCACGCATTGCAATACCGGGTCGCTGGCCACCGCAGGATTTGGCACCGCGCTGGGGGTGATCCGGGCCGGCGTTGCCGAGGGACGTATCGCCCGCGTGTTTCATACGGAAACGCGGCCTTGGTTGCAGGGGACGCGCTTGACGGCATGGGAGTTATTGAAAGATGGCATTCCAGCGCAGCTGATCGCAGATTCCGCAGCGGCCCATCTGATGTCGTCGGGCCAGGTGCAATGGGTAGTCGTGGGCGCTGACAGAATCGCTGCCAACGGCGATACGGCCAACAAGATCGGCACATTGCAACTGGCAGTGCTCGCGCGGTATTTCGGGTTGCGTTTGATGGTGGTTGCGCCCTGGTCCACGGTTGATATGCGCACCACTTCGGGTTGCGATATTCATATCGAGTTGCGTGATCCCGAAGAGCTGTTGCAATATGGCAGCGTCAGGGTGGCGGCAGCGGGTGTGCGGGCGTGGAATCCAGTATTCGATGTCACGCCGCAGGCACTGATTGATGCAATGGTGACTGAACGCGGAGTGATCGAACAACCCGATGCGACGGCGATGCACCGACACCTGGCCGCTGCCAAGCCTTAGGCGTCGCGCAGAAACAATGTGCCTCTTTTGAACGTGACACTCTTGCTGGTTTTTTAACCCGCCTGCGTTGTTGCCCAAAGGATTGCGTAGTCCGACTACGCGCCCCTTTGGGCGCCGAGCAGGCGGGTCAAGATCCGGCGCAATCCGATCACATTATTTATGCGCGACGCCTTGGCAGTGGCGGACCTTTGACCGCTGTTGAAATTGTCGAGGAATTTTGCCTGACCAAGCCCCGTCCGCGTGGTCAGTAAGCGACCCCTTGGAGGGGTGCGCATGCTAAACTCCCGCGCTTGCGCGACCCCCTTATTGTATTGGTCGTCCACTCGGACGAGCGGTTGCATGCCTATGTCAAAACTGAATTAGAAAGATTGGAACAAGCAATGTCTGAATTTGCCAAGGAAGTGATCCGCGTCAACATCGAAGACGAGATGCGGCAGAGCTATCTCGACTATGCGATGAGCGTGATTGTAGGTCGCGCGCTGCCCGATGTGCGTGACGGGCTGAAGCCAGTGCATCGGCGCGTACTGTTTGCGATGAACGAGCTCGGCTGTCACTACAACAAGGCGTATTACAAGTCGGCGCGTATTGTCGGCGACGTGATCGGCAAGTACCACCCGCATGGTGATCAGTCGGTCTACGACACCCTGGTGCGAATGGCGCAACCGTTCTCGCTGCGCTACATGCTGGTTGACGGACAGGGCAACTTTGGCTCAGTCGATGGCGACGCAGCAGCTGCGATGCGTTACACCGAAGCGCGCATGTCCAAGCTTACCCATGAGCTGCTGGCCGACATCGACAAGGAGACCGTCGATTTCACGCCCAACTACGATGAGAAAGAGCTGGAGCCGACCGTGTTGCCGACACGGGTACCCAACCTGCTGCTCAATGGCTCGGCGGGCATCGCAGTGGGCATGGCAACCAATATTCCGCCGCACAATCTGGGCGAAGTGATCGACGCCACGGTTGCGGTGATCGACAATCCTGAGATCAGCATTGATGAATTGATGCACATCATTCCCGGTCCCGACTTCCCGACCGCTGGCATCATCAACGGATCCAGTGGAATCATCGAAGCCTACCGAACCGGTAGAGGGCGCATTCAGATTCGTGCCCGCGCCGAGATCGAGACGGACAGCGACGGACGCGATGCAATCATCGTCACCGAGCTGCCCTACCAGGTGAACAAGGCGCGATTGATCGAGAAAATCGCCGAGTTGCACAAGGAGAAGAAAATCGAGGGTATTGCGCCCGATGGCCTGCGCGATGAGTCCGACAAGGACGGAATGCGCATTTTCATTCAGGTCAAGCGCGGCGAGCAGGCCGACGTACTGCTCAATAACCTGTTTCAACAGACTCAGCTCGAATCTGTCTACGGCATCAACATGGTCGCGCTCGAAGGTGGGCAGCCGAAGCTGCTCAATCTCAAGCAGATCCTCGAAGCGT
>JAWXCG010000268.1:0-17089 GCA_034440555.1 Pseudomonadota bacterium | reverse complement strand
AGACATTGGCGCTAATCAGGCATTGGCGTTACTCAGACGCTGGCGAAAACGATCAACCCGCTACTGCGCGCGTTCCAGAATGAAGGTGAAGTCGGAGGCTCTTCCGGTGGTATCCGCTGCGTTGTTGTGGCAGTCAATACAACTGGACGAGGCCTGCGGCACTTCGCCCTGGGTGTAGGTTTCCAATGTGGTATTGGCAAGGAACACCGGGGCCGGGACACCGGTCGGATCAATCTTGCTGTTGGCGTCGGTCGGCCACTGCGTACTGATCAACTCGTAGTTACCCCAAACGGTACCGGCGAGGATCGGTTGGAAACTCGCATTGAGCGTGTCGGTGGCATCAGTCAGCGCGGTAACGCGCGTAATCTGGCTCTTGAACCCGTTGGGAAACGGTTGGATGTCCGGATTCCACGGTCGCGGTGGTGGCTCGTTGACCGGACACTTCCCGGGGGCGCAACTGGCGTTGTAGAAGTTGTAGTGTGAATTCAATCCGCCCTTGGCAACATCCGCATCGCTCGGCACATTGCTCACCTGCTCGTAAGTGGACCAGATCCACTGCGGCGCATCTGCAGTCTTGTGCGCGGCATGCCAGCCCACCAGGCCCAACGTGACTGCGCTGCAGGATTCGTCGATCCTGGGATTGGTTGAAGGTGGGTTGTAAGCCAACGCCTGCGTGATATGGAACTTGCTCTGGTCATCGCCGGCGCCCATCACTTTCCATGCTGCCTTGACCATGATGGCGCCCATGGTGCCGGTGCTGCCGCTGGCGTTGTTGCCCTCAGGAAATGCAACCGGCCCGACAAATGCGTTCTGCCCCGCCTTGCTGTAAAGCTGGTTCTGCACGATGTACTCAAACATCGGTTCATTGATCAGAATCTCGTAGCGCACGAAATTGCCGTTCTGGTCGATCAGCGGGCCGCTATCGAACGGCTGATCCACTTCGCTGGTGACTTCGGATGGATGGGTGCCCGCTTTGTTCAATCCCGCGCGCCGCACGATGCGCAATGACTTGGCGCCAGTGATCGTTTTGCAGGCATCGGGAACGACCCGCGGCGAATCAAAGCCACCGGGTGTCGCGCCACCCGCCAACATCACATCGGAAATCTCGCGCCATTCTTCCCATTGCGTATCGGCGTCGTTGCCCGGCGCGGGCGCGACGCCATCACTGGGTGCGTTCAGAGCAATAAAGGTGAGCCACGAGTAATAGTCGAAACCGTGCTGCAGACCGTCGAGATCGAACGGTGCCACAAACTGTGGCTGACAGGGCGTGCCCGTGGTCAGCAACGCTGTCGTCACGGCCGTGTCTGGCGTAGTGACATTGCAGTTGTCGATCGTGGGATCGATCGGTGGTGGCACGGCCGTGATCGGGACCACATCGGACATGACCTTATCGTCATTGAAACTCGCTTGCTTGCCGGCACAGCCAGCCAAGCTGGTGATTATCAGGGTCGTCAACAGGCTCTGGCGTAGGGATCTGGCATGCATGGGCGGAGCTCCGATGGGCGAGGGCGGCAGGTATGAGGATCAAATACAGTCAGGCGTCGGGGTAACCATCGACTGCCGTACATAGCCGGCTATGCGATCGATCATTTCCGACACGACAAACAGGTTTCCGCTATTGAACAGGAACAGATCCTTGTGCAGCGCCAGCCAGTCGCGAAATACCGGCCCATCGAGATGTTTCTGGAACGCGGCCGCGTCATCGAACACAGAAAAAAACACGACATCGGCGTCGGAGGGAATCGGAAACGAGGCGGATTTGAAATCTGGAATGTGGATCGTGTACATCGGCACGAACGGCTCTTCGCGTTCGACCCGACCAGCGAGGTCTTTTAACGCAATGGCGGCTTGCTCGTGCTTACCGGGGAGAATGCTCCACTTGGCGACAATCGAAATCATGCTGGGCTCCAGGGCAATGCGCGTAAAAAAAGAGAGCTTGGCGACGGAAGCGAGCCGGGGGAGTCCGCCCCCGTGCCAAGCTCATTCAACACAGGTACGGTTCAACGGCGCCAGATCCAGCGGCTGCGACAGGTCGGGCTCAAACAACGAGCCAACACCTTGCTGAAAGGCGAGGAAATTGTTCGGATCACACTGCTGCTTGATCTGCAGCAGGCGCGGATAGTGGTCGAGGTAATACCGCTGCGCCCATGAGCCGAGCAGCGGATCGATATAGTTGACGTAGGCGCCGCTGAAAAACGGTTGCAGCGCTTCGAAGAACGCATGCGCCCATTCGATATTCGCGCGCGCGTCCTGTGGGTTGGTCCAGATCGCTTTGAGTTCCGGCACGAAACGCGCGCTGCGGTGCGCGAACGCGGTTGAACTGTCCGGAATTTCTTCGATGTGGCCGCCGGCATGGGTCCAGACAATAAAGCTGTCTTTCGATGGCGCGCTCGCCATGAAACGCTCGAATACCTCGATCGCCTCAGGCTTGAACGCGCCTGGCGGCATCATGCCGGCGCGGATATAGGCACTGCGATTGCCGACCAGGGTGGTGGCGCCGTTGATCAGCTCGAACTCGGGCAGTGTGATCTGGTTGAGTGACACGGTCAGCGGGCCCAGCTCCAGCAGTGGCTGCAACAACTTTGCGCCCTCCTGGAAATCGCCGTTGTAGATCGCGGTGAAACCAAAGGTCTGAATCTGAGCATTGGGATTGGACGGATCGGGACTCTGTCCCCAGATTCCGTACACCGCCATTTCGTTGGGCAGCGACTCCACCCATTCGTTGTAGAAGCTGAGCACTTCGTGCGCGCGTTCCGGCGCAAAGCGAATGCCGCCAGTCAGCATTTTCTCGGTATTCGGGTAGTGCACACAGATTTCCATCTCGACCGCGACGCCCCAATTGCCTCCGCCGCCGCCGCGACAGGCCCAGAACAGATCACGGTCGCCGACATCAGCCGCATCGGCGCTGAGGCGCCTTACTTTTCCGTCAACCGTTACCAGGGTAATTGCCAGCAAGTTGTCGACACTCAGACCATAGGAGCGCGACACAAAACTGTAGCCGCCGCCCTGCATGAAACCCGGAATACCCACCGTGGGACAACCGCCGCCGATCGGGATCAAGCCGGTGTTTGCATTGATTAAATAGACATAGACATCGTGCCAGCGTGCTCCCATCTGCACCTTGACCACACGCTTGTCGATATCGAGCTGAATACGCGTCATCAAGCTCAGATCGAGCACGATGCCGCCGGCATTCAGGCTGTAACCTGCGGCACTGTGACCACCCCCTTTGGTAGTCAACCGCAGACCGTGCTGCTGCGCGAACTGCAGTGTGAGTACGACGTCCTGGGTGCTGTTGGCCTGCACGATAAATCGCGGACGCAATTGCACGCGACCATTGTCGATTGCAACCGCGGATTGATAGGCGCTCTCGCCCGGCAGCAAGATCTGGCCGCTCAATCGGCGCTGCAACGCCGCCAGATCCGTTGGATCCATCATGCTTTGCTCCCCTGTTGTAGGCGATGGCGACTAAAGTCCGCGACCGCAGTCGATGAATTTGCTGTCGCAAAGTCATCGTGCGTAAAGGTATGCCGAATGGATTCAACCGGAGAGCTGTAAGACTTTGCAGGTTGACTTTCAGCTTCGCGGAGAGAATCCTGAATATTGCGTCTGGATTTTGCCCCGGTGCCTCGCGACCGCAGTGCTTATTTCGCACAGCGTTTGTGGGCGCGCGCTTCGGTCGAAGGTGAAAGCGCCAGCGCGCGCCAAATCGGCACGTAGCATCAACGTCAGATGTTGATACTGGTCGGAATCAGGCTCGGCTTGAGGTACTCGTACTGCACTGCACGCTGCAGGTTGCGCTCGTCGATCTGGGCATCGACAACTTTGAGTGCCGCCTGAAATCGCTGCAGCGGCCCACCGCTTTGCGTGATGCGCGGATCGCGGAACCAGCTCGGGTACGGCCAGTGATTGAGGCGGTAGTCGCCCAGCGGGCGATAAAGCACCGAGCCGAGCAGCCACAGCGTGCTCAGCTGCTGCTGCGCCTGTGGAATCGGCGGTAGGACTTTCAACCATTCCGCTTCGGTGGGTACCGGTGTCGGAACCGGCGCGGGTGCCCAGGCTGCGCCGCTGATGGCCGGTGCATAACTCATCAAGGTGCGTTGCGGAAAATTCACCGCGGCGTGTTGCGCACTCGCAGTGAAAACAATCATCGTCAGCACTTCAGTCAACTGTGCGCGACTGCTGATCACAGTAAAGCCCTTGATCTTGCCCAACGACTGCAGCTCGGTGGTCCATGCGATGAGCTCGTAGTCGGCGAGGATGTCGGCGTCGCCGTGATAGTAGACATTCACGTAGTCGCGCACCCAATCATGTATTGCGTTCCAGACCAGCAGCGCATCATCGCGGTAGGGATAGTCGGGCAGCGCCCTGGCATCATCGACGCGTCGCTGCTTGAGGTTGCTGGGCAACATGTAGGCATAGAAATCGAACCCCAGGCGACCGGCGACGGCAGTTTTCTGGGTGGACGCAATCGTTCCCGCAAAGATCATATCGATCGGACCGCCGGCGGCGATCAGGCTTCCGGCTGCCGCATTGTTGATGAACAGCGTGCCTTCGAAATGCGGCAACAGCAGCGCATTGACGGGATGCTCAGCGGCGAGCTGCCGATGCGTCGCCACGGCGAAGGCCTCAATCAACAGATGCGTGCGCGCCAGATGCACAAACAACTCGTGGTAGTTGCCCTCGGCAACCTGCACCATGTTGCGCGCCATCTGCCAAGCCCACCACCCGGGGCTGGCGTTGGAATCAACACGCAGAAACATCGTATTCGAATCCGGCTGCTGTCCCAACTGAATTGCAACTGGCACCAGTGAGCGGCCGCCGCTGGGAACAGCAAACAGCGCGATCGGCATGCTGACGTACTTCTGCGCGCCATCAGTGGTACCTGGCACCAGCGTCTGGAGCTCGGCGTAGTCAATCAAATAGAGGCGCTGTTGCGACAATGCGCTGGCCAGATCGTCGGTCGCCCCCATGACTTGCTGGTACTGCGCATTGCTGAGACGGAAATTGGCTGGCAGCTGCTCGATGCCTTGCAACAGTAAGCTGTTTGGGCCAGCGACACGCATGCGCGCGAACGCGTCATTCTGCATGAACTCGTCAGCTATGGCCGGCAAGGGCAGGGTGATAAACAGATTGCGATAGCGCTCCAGCCCGCGCGGGGCACTGTCGTCGAGGTAACTGGACGCGATCAGAGCCTGCAGCGCGTCGAGTTGCGAATTCAATCGGATTCGATGCATGCAAGCCAGCGCTGAAGCCGCGTGCGCGACAACGCCCAGAACACTCGCGCCTGGCGTCTCGTGCTCGCGTCTGATGACAGCAACCGTCCGGCGCATGTCGTCAAGATGTGACTGAAGCGCGGGCCCACCGGACTGGGCGAGCAGGCGGTCGCCGCCTGAAATTTTTACCAGCAATTGGTTGGCCGCGATATCGATCGCGACCTCTGCCACTTCGAGCAACCATGCGATTGTCGGACGATCATCGTCGGGCACCGATCTGGCCAGCGGCACCCCCGGGAGGCTGCTCACTTGGTCCGTCCACTGGTAGGTCTGCTCGGCACCGGCAATCTGGTCGCGGCGCAGCTGCTGCTCCCGCGGATTGTCGTCTTGCGGCAGTGATGGGCGGTTGCGCGGGTTGCTCAATAGCATGACATCCTCGATGGCGGGCGCCGCGTCAATGCAGCGCGGCGCGCTCACGCTAACGCAGCCAGCGGCGCCATGAGACCTGAGCGATTTGACAGCTTGTCGAGGTCAGCGTCCTGTGGTTGGTTGCCATATCAGCCGGCTCGCGCGGGCAGGAGCGAGCGTCCGGCTGGCTTGTCGGCTTCATCCGGGGCAGCACCTGCGCCGCGGGCACCGAAGCCCCATGCCGTCGCCTGCGCTCGCGACACTTGCACATCCATGTGCTGCGTACGCCATCGCGGCCAGCACCGCCGGATCGTCGAGCAATGCCCTGAACTTGAAGCGGCCCTTTTTGCACATGGATGTTCAGTATGCAGGTTTTGCAGGAGCAAAAACCTGCCGCAGAATCGGCCTTTGCAGGAATCTTTTCGATTGGCGGGAGCTATTCACACGCTTCAAAACATGGCGTCAGAGCGCAACACGAAACTTCAAAAGCAACAGCAGAATACGCTTGACGGGGGACGTCCACACGTGTCCGGTTTTTCGGCAGGAATTGTCTATACTCCCAGGCAGCCCATGGCGCGTCACCCGCCATTCTGGAACCGCACTGATGACCGATGATGCCCTGTTCTCCCGCGTCGACCAGTTGCTGAAGACACAATTGCAGGGCGTGCTGGCCACGCAACAGCACAGCCAGCCCTACACCAGCCTGATGGCGTTCGCGCACACCGCCGACCTTCGCTATCTGGTCATCGCCACCCTGCGCGGCACGCAGAAATACGCCAATCTGATGCGCAACGCCGAGGTGTCGTTTCTTGTCGACAACCGCACCAATGCGCAGATCGACTACGAGCAGGCCATCGCGATCTCCGCCATCGGCCACGCCCAAACCATCCCTGACCCCGACCTCGATGCATTGCATGCGCTCTACGCCGCCAAGCACCCGCAACTTGGCACCTTCATTACATCCGCTACCTGCGCGCTGCTAGGGATCGAAGTCAGCTCCTATCGCGTGGTCAGCAGGTTTCAAGCGGTGGAGTTGCTCGGTATCGGTGCCGCAGCTGGCACCCTCCAGAATCCTGGGCAATATCCCAACGTAACCCAGGAAAACAGGGGTCAGAGTACTAATAGCAATAACCCAGTCATCAAATAGTACTCTGACGCTGAGGTTTCCCCATATTTCCTCATTGTAAAACAATGCCTTAAGTCGTAGCCTCTGGGAAAAATCAAGCGCGCATGACGAGGTGGTCTGCTCTTTGTCGCCAAACTAGAGAGAGACCCTGCCATGCACGCAGTCAAACTGTTGCAGAAGTGTTTGCGCTCCGCGTTGGGCCCGATGCGCGCGCGTCGACGCGAGGCATTGCTCCGAAAGGGGTCGGAGGCAATAATTAATTTCCTCCGTCCGCTTTTTCCCCTGCCCCTTTTTTTCCTAATTATGGACTTCAAAGAGCGACCGCACCCATGAAGAAGATCGTGATCTGTGGCGCTACCGGAATGGTCGGCAGTAGGCTAACCAAGCAACTGCACGCCAAGGGTCATCGGCTGATCCTGGTCGGTCGCGAGCCGGCCAAAATTCACCAGCGCTTCCCGTTTGACGTGGAGGCAGTTAGCTGGAACGGGCTATCATCGATTGATGCGGCGGAAGTCGGTCATGTGATCAACTTGAGCGGCGCAGGCGCGGGCGATGCGAGATGGACCAATGCCCACAAAGCGCTGATGCGCGACAGCCGGTTGCGAACCACTCGAGATTGCGTGACATTGTGCGGACGAAACCCAGCGATCCGGCTGATCAACGCATCAGCCGTCAGTGCCTACGGCTTTTACTCAGGTGATCACCTGCCTTTTGCCGAGGCTGATCGGGACAAACGATCCGGCACTTGCTACTTGCAGGAGCTCGCCGACGAATGGGAAGAAACTGCATTGGACGCAAAAGCGTCTGGCAATGGCGTTGTCCTGCTCAGAATCGGGTTCGTACTGGATCATGCGCGCGGTGGTTTGCCAAAAATGGCTCAGCCCTATCGTTTTTTCATCGGCGGACCAGCCGGAAGTGGCGAGCAGATCGTGTCCTGGATCGGGCTGAGTGATCTGGTCAACGGAATCGAGTTTATCGTCCAGAACCTCGAAATCGACGGACCTGTGAATCTGGTGTCACCTGGTAGTTGCAGTCAGAAGGAATTCTCCAGCGCCTTGGGTAAAGCTTTAGGCAAGCCAAGCTTCTTGCGGACGCCTTCCTGGATGATCAAGACCCTGCTGGGGCAAATGGGGGAAGAGCTGGTGCTGACCGGACAACGAGTTGTTCCGCAACGGCTGCTGCAGGCCGGCTTTGTTTTCAAAGACGATGAGATCGGCGCCCTACTGATGAAGCTTTACCAGGACCGATGACGTTGACGAAGCAGGGGTCCAGAAACGCAGGTCGCAAGCCATGACCTGCCGTGAGGAATCACGCCAGCTCCGCGGCTTTGTGCAGATCGACGATGCCTACCTTGGCGGCGAGCGCAATGGCGGCAAGCCGCAACGTGGCTCGCAGAACAAGCAGGCGTTCGCGATTGCTATTGAGACCGACTAAAGTCTGCAGCGCCCGCGCCATGCAGTCGTTGAACCTCTGAAGCGTTTGCGCAATGCCGCGATCACCGACTCGTGCCAACGCCGCCTCATGTCGCAGACCGAGTTATTCAGCGATCCCCTCGCGGCGGTCCGCCGCTTCGTCGATGAGGATCATGCCCACACGGTGCTGGTGACCAAAAGCGGTCGCGCGGCAAACGAGGTGACCTGCGCGCGCTGGGTGAATGTGCTGCCCTCCAACGTCGAGCGCAGCATCGGCGGCGCCTATCACTGGTTCAATCAAACCAAGTACGCGCGCCGCAATCTGGGCGAAGCCGCGTATCGATTCAATCGTCGCTTCGCGCTCCCCGAACTGTTGCCAAGCCTGCTGCGTGCGATGGTGCTCTACAGCCCTTGCGCAGAGCCGGCGCTGCGTCAAGCAAGCAATTTTCTCAGTTGAGGATCTGCGCGAATCAGGAGTGGCCAATGCAAGGGTACGTTTTCTGGGTGCATCGCCAGATCACTTTGGCTGCTTGTCTCACCATCTGAGACGCGCAAAACCCATAGTCTGAGCCATCGGATTCCTGTTTGAGAATATGATGCCAGTGCGTCGACTACTTGCATTATTCGGCACGCTGCGCCGTCGTATAGCGCCCAACGCACATTGGCGTAAGCTCGCGTTGCGTGAACTGCAGATATCAGGTTCTAAGCTGGGGAAATTTGCATGGATGATTTCTCACCGTCCGATCTCAAGACAATTCTGCATTCCAAGCGGGCTAATATCTACTATCTCGAGCACTGCCGAGTTCTGGTGAACGCTGGGCGCGTCGAGTACGTCACCGACGCAGGCAAGCGCTCGCTCTACTGGAACATACCGATTGCCAATACCACAACGGTATTGCTCGGAACGGGCACGTCGATCACACAGGCGTCGATGCGTGAGTTCGCCAAAGCGGGGGTGTTGGTCGGTTTTTGCGGAGGCGGCGGCACACCCTTGTTCAGCGCTAACGAGGTCGATGTGGATGTCGTCTGGCTATCGCCTCAGAGCGAGTATCGACCGACGGAGTATCTTCAGCATTGGGTACGCTTCTGGTTCAATGACGAGGCCCGACTGTCCGCTGCGAAAGCGTTCCAGCTTGCGCGGCTGCAACGAATTGGTGCGCATTGGAAAGATAGCCGGGTGCTGCGCGATGCGGGGTTTTTGGTGGATGAGGTGCGTCTTGACGGTCTGTTGGCAGCATCGCGCGCTGCGGTAGTTGGCGCGCGAGACAACACCTTCCTGTTGACGGAAGAGGCGCGGCTGAGCAAAGCGCTGTTCAAACTGGCAGTGCAGGCAGTGAAGTACGGCGACTTCACCCGCGCCAAGCGTGGCAGCGGGACCGATCCGGCCAACCGCTTTCTCGACCACGGCAATTATCTCGCCTATGGCCTGGCAGCGACGGCAACGTGGGTGCTCGGATTGCCACACGGACTGGCTGTGCTCCATGGCAAGACTCGCCGTGGTGGCCTGGTGTTCGATGTCGCCGACCTGGTCAAGGATGCGGTGATCCTGCCTCAGGCGTTTGTGTCCGCGATGCGCGGCGACGAAGAGCAGGACTTCCGTCGCGCCTGCATAGAGGCGCTCACCAGAACCGAATCGCTCGATTTCATGATCGACACGGTCAAGCAAGTGGCAACCGACACGGTGGTCGTTACCGCATGAACGTACTGTTGGTTTCCCAATGCAGCAAGCACGCGTTGACTGAAACCCGTCGCATTCTGGACCAATTTGCCGAGCGTCGCGGAGACCGCACCTGGCAAACACCGATTACCAACGACGGCCTCGACACGTTGCGGCGGCTGCTCAAGAAAACCGCGCGCAAGAACACCGCCGTGGCCTGTCATTGGATCCGCGGCAAGGATCATAGCGATCTGTTGTGGGTCGTCGGCGACGCCGGCCAGTTCAACGTTGATGGCGCCACGCCGACCAACACGACCCAGCGCAATGTGCTGCGGCGGGACGACGAAAACGATTGGCATACCGGCGAGGACATCCGCTTGCTGGCCTCGCTGGCCGCCCTGTTGCACGACCTTGGCAAAGCCTGCCGCGCCTTCCAGATGCGTCTGGAAGGCAAACTGGAGGAGCGCAACCAGTATCGGCATGAATGGGTGTCACTGCGTTTGTTCGAGGCGTTCGTCGGCGACGACGATGACGCCAAATGGCTGGCCCGGCTCGCAGCCCCCACGCCGCAGGACGATGCAACCTGGCTAGATCCGGAGCGGTTGCGGCGCGATGGATTGGATGCAGACGTGTCCCGCCCGTTTGCCCAGCTGTCACATGCGCCGCTGGCCCAGGCCATCGGCTGGCTGGTGGTCACGCACCATCGCCTTCCAACCTTGCCCTGCAACAGCGATGGCAGCCGAGGCGTATTTCAACTCGGGTTACTGAGTAAAACGCTGGAGCGCATCGACGCAGGCTGGAACGAGCGAACCGATGAAACCAACACCAAAACGTTGCCATACTACTGGCAATTCCCGCACGGTTTGCCCGTCACCACCGCGCTGTGGCGCAAGCGCGCGGGCCGTCTGGCGCAACGCCTGCTGACCCTGCGTGCGAAGCCCGACAAGAGCGACTGGCTGAGCAATCCGTATGTGATGCACCTCTCAAGGTTGAGCTTGATGCTGGCCGATCATCACTATTCCAGGCTGACGGGCAAAGACCCTGGCCGCGTAGACGTGCCCAAGGGCTACCCGCTCTATGCCAACACCAACGGCGGTTTTGGCGATTTCAACCAGACGCTGGACGAACACCTGCTTGGCGTGGCAGAGCACAGTGCCGAGGTGACCCACGCACTGCCGCGATTCGACGAGCAGTTACCCCGACTGGCGCGCCACAAGGGCCTGCGCAAACGCTCGCAGGACGAACGGTTTCGCTGGCAGGACAAAGCCGCTGACACAGCGGCAGCCATGCGTGATCGCTCCATGCGCCACGGCGCCTTCATCGTCAACATGGCATCCACCGGCTGCGGCAAAACACTGGCCAATGCGCGCATCATGTACGCCCTGGCCGACGCTGAACGCGGCATGCGCTGCGCCTTCGCCATGGGCCTGCGAACCCTGACGCTACAGACCGGCAGGGCGTTTCGCGACTTGCTGGGCCTGGGCGATGACGACTTGGCTATTCGTGTCGGCGGCTCGGCCAGCCGGGCGCTGTTTGAACACTTTGAGCGACAAGCTGAAGCCACGGGTTCAGCTTCACGGCAGAATCTCCTTGATGAAAACTCGCATGTCACGTTTGAAGGCAACCACGATGCGCATCCGCTGCTGCGCCGCGTCATGCACGACCCGCAGGTGCGGGCACTTCTGGCGGCGCCGCTGCTGGTGTGCACCATCGACCACCTGACGCCAGCCACCGAGAGCGATCGCGGTGGCCGCCAGATTGCGCCGATGTTGCGACTCATGAGCGGCGACCTAGTGCTCGATGAGCCGGACGATTTCGACATCGACGACCTGCCTGCGCTCACTCGCCTGGTGCATTGGGCTGGGCTGCTGGGTGCACGCGTGCTGCTGTCATCGGCTACCTTGCCGCCAGCACTGGTGCAAGGGCTGTTCGAGGCCTACCGCAACGGTCGTCAGCACTTTCAGCGCAACCGAGGTGAGCGGCCAGGGGCTGCCGAGGCCGCACCAGAAATTTGCTGCGCGTGGTTCGACGAGTTCAACCAATCGCAGGCCGATTGCGTTGACGCATCAGCGTTCGCCACAGCGCATCAGGCCTTCGCTGTCAGGCGCCACGACCGACTGGCCAAGGCGGAGGTGCGCCGACGCTGCGAGCTGTTGCCACTGAATCTGGGCGCCAACCGAGAGCAGCAACCCACTCAATTTGCCGAACTGGCGCTGAACGCCGCACTGACACTGCATGCGCAGCACCACAGCATCGCCCCCCACAGCGCCAAGCGCGTCAGCTTTGGTTTGGTGCGCATGGCCAACATTGAGCCGCTGGTAGAGGTTGCGCTAGCGCTGTACCGGCTGGGCGCACCCGTTGGCGTGCGCATTCACCTGTGCACCTACCACTCGCAGTTTCCGCTGCTGATTCGCTCGAACATTGAGCGCCAGCTTGACCAGGCGCTGAATCGTCGCCAGCCTGAGGCCGTATTCGACCTGCCCGACATCCGCCAACGGCTCGATGCACACGACGAACCCGACCACCTTTTTATCGTACTCGGGTCGCCCGTGACCGAGGTGGGCCGCGATCACGATTACGACTGGGCCGTGGTCGAGCCTTCATCCATGCGGTCGCTGATTCAACTGGCCGGGCGTGTTCGACGCCATCGCGATGGCCAATGCCAGTTGCCGAACCTGCTTGTTTTTGACACCAACATGCGCCACTTTCGCGCGCCGGGTCAATCGGCGTTTTGCAGGCCAGGGTTTGAAACCGCCGACTTCAGGCTGGATACCCACTCAATGACGCAACTGCTGACTGCCACTGAACGCGAGGTGATCGACGCCCGGCCACGCATCGTTTTGGCTGCGCAGTTGCAGCCGCGTATCCGGCTCGTCGATCTTGAGCATGAGAGGATGCGCAAGACCATGCTGGTGCAGGCTCCAACCGGCGCGCCCGCCACACCCGGAACGCGCCAGCGCGGATCGGCCAAAGTGGAAACATCATCGGCGCTCAATGCCACAAACTGGTGGCAGATGCCGCCCGCTGATGCTTTGCTCACAGCCGTGCTTCCACAGCAGCAGCCATTTCGGCTCGATGTCATTCAGCGGGTGGATCTGTTACTGCGTCCGACGGACGACGGCGACGACTACAAACTTGTCCAACTGATGGACAAGCCGAATGGCCGACGTGGCGAAACACAGTTTGTCGTGGTCGATACCTCGCAGAACCATCGCATTCCAGATACGGACGTACAGGGCTTGAGGATCGAGCCCTGGGGCCAGACCGACTACTTGCAAGCACTGATAGAGCTGGCCGACGAACTGGACATGCCATTGGCCGACTGCGCCCGCCGCTTCGGCACCGTAACCTTGCCGGAGAGCGTCAACGGCTGGCGTTTTCATCCGGCGCTGGGGTTTACAAAATGGAAGGGATGATAGGCTTTATGACAACAACCGACTCAATACAGGGAGGAGCCTGAATGACAAATACTAATCCGCAACGTGTCACCGAATTGCGGGCGCTCATCGCCGATTTTCTTAAAAAGCGGCTCGATGACAAGCTCGACAAAATCAAGGATACCGATGAAACGGCGATTGAGGCGCGAAAGAGAGAAAAAGCCCGTTTCGAAAAGGAAACATGGCTGAAAAATGCCGCCCACAGAGCCCGGCAAATTCAATTGGTCACTCACGTCCTAAAAGCAACACATCCTGATTTGAAAATCGATGTAGCAACAAGCATCTATGTCAAGCCTAAAACATTAGTGTCCATAGCGGAAGTTGGGAGTCATGTACTCGGCGACGACTTCGTTGATGACGCGACTGGAAACGCCGCTGCGCTGGACATCTACGACTTCTTAACCCAACGCTACAGCGATGCAACAATTCTCGACCTTGCGCGCGCGTCCGATACTGACTTATCGAATGCGCTGAGTGAAGATCAAGAGCTGGCATCAAGTTGGATGACGGCTTTTTCAGTCGTTGTCGAATCACCGTGTGTAAAGTTAACTTCGCACACGCTCGCCAAACAGCTTTATTGGCTGACAGGCGATGATTCACATGACGTTGCCAACTTCCACCTACTCACGCCGCTGTATGCCAGTTCGCTGACGCATAGGGTCTATCAAATGGTGCAGAACGACCGCTTCGGCGAGGAAGCTGCGGCGGCACGTGAAGCCAAGAAAAAGGGTGAGTACAGCGAGCGCCCGGTGCGTGAATACCCTCAACTGGCCATTCAAAAGCTAGGCGGTACCAAGCCGCAAAACATCAGTCAGCTCAATAGCGAGCGGCGAGGTGAGAACCTTTTGTTCGCCTCGCTGCCACCTACCTGGCGGGCGGTTGATTTGAAGCCGCTACTGGGCACCAACTCGATGTTCCCCCGCTACAGCCGACGCCCAGAGGTGAAGCAGTTGGTCAAAGCGTTATTGGCGTTTCTGAAATCGGACCCAGTTAACAATCGTGAGACCAAAGAACGCCGCACTGAACTGATCAACGGCCTCATCGATGGGTTTTTGCAGTTGACCGCCGAGCTGCGCTCCTTGCCACCGGGCTGGAGCCAGGCGCAAGAGTGCCGTCTCACCAACGCAGAGAAGCACTGGCTGGACCCCGAAGGCGTCGAACAGGCGTTGGTATTGGAAGGGCTTCCACTGTCCACCGACACTGCCGAGCGCGTCAGCGCCCTGTTTGCCAACTGGCTCAATGCGCAGCTGCGCGAACCGCTGCCAATGGGCGACCCGGAGTATCTGGAATGGCGCAACCAGATGCACGAACAGATCAAAGCCGAAGAACGGGAGGCTCAATCATGACGACTGAGCAAGCATCGAACAAAGCGCTGCTGGTGCTGCCGCGCCTGCGCATTCAGAACGCCAACGCCATTTCCAGCCCCATGACCTGGGGGTTTCCAGCCATTACCGCCTTCACCGGCTTGATGACCGCGCTGGAACGGCGCCTGGGGCCTGATGCGGGTATCGCGTTCTACGGCGTCGGCGTGGTTTGCCACGGCTTTGAGCCCCAAGTCACCCGCGGCGGCTACACCCGCAGTTTTCACCTGACGCGCAACCCTGTGTCACAGGACGGCAGCACCGCCGCCATTGTTGAAGAGGGCCGCGTTCACCTCGACATCACCCTGGTATTTGAGGTTGAACTGACGTCGGCACTATTGGGCGAGGCTGAACGCGCCCAACTGTCCACGCACATCGGCGACGTGATTGCGGGAATGCGTGTGGCTGGCGGTAGCGTTGTACCGCCACTGCCGGGTAAGTTTCACAACCCACCACGACCTCTGTTGGTATTGATATCTGACGACGCTGAGGCGCGCCGCAAGGACTTCCGCAAACTCAGCCGCCGCTGGCTGCCCGGCTTTGCGCTTGTATCGCGCGACGACTTGCTGCAAGCGCGGCTGGCCGAGCTGCAATTGGCCACGCCTGGCGCGACCTTGCTGGATGCCTGGCTTGATCTCTCGCGCATGAACCACCGCGCCGTTCGCCAAAAAACGGTGGACGAGAAGACCGGCGACACCGCTGAGGCCATCGAATGGGTGACCGACAGCCGCCCCGGCTGGATCGTGCCCATACCGGTAGGCTTTGCGGCGCTCTCCGAGCTGCACGCCCCCGGCACCGTGGCCGGCGCACGTGACCCTAACGTACCGTTTCGTTTTGTTGAAAGCGTCTATTCGATGGGTCAGTGGATCAGCCCCCACCGGCTCACCGATGTCAGCGATCTGCTTTGGGAGCCATTCCACGACCCTGCCAGCGGCCTCTACCGCTGTATCAACGCTTTCCGCGCTCCGTTCGTCTCCGTTTCTCAAACCAGCTAAATCCAAGGAGGTTCACCATGGCAACTACCACTATGAAAACCGCGTCTGTGCTTGCTTTCGAGCGCAAGCTGGACCCCTCTGACGCCCTGTTTTTCTCTGGCTCGTGGGGCCAGCGCGCCACCAGCCAGCAATGGCCTGCCGTTGAGGTGCGAGAAAAATCGGTGCGCGGCACCATCTCCAACCGCCTGAAGGCCGGTGAGCAAGACCCCGCCAAGCTGGACGCGAAGATCGAGAACCCTAACTTGCAGACCGTGGACGTAGCCACTCTGCCTGCCGAGGCCGACACCCTTAAAGTCAGCTTCACGCTGCGCGTACTGGGCGGCGTTGGAATGCCGTCGGCCTGCAACAACGCCGACTACCAGCGCAAGCTGCTGAGCACCGTCAAAGGCTATGTCGATACGCACGGCTTTGCCGAGTTGGCCCGGCGCTACGCCTGCAACCTAGCCAATGGCCGTTTTCTGTGGCGCAACCGCCTGGGTGCCGAGAGCATTGAGGTGCAGGTGGCGCAGTTGGTCGATGGCCAGCCTGCGCAGACCTGGACTTTTGATGACCCGGCGCTGTCGCTACGTCACTTCAATGCGCCGCCTGCAGCGGCGGCCGCGCTGGCCCAGCTGAGCACGCTCATTGCGGACGGTTTGGCCGGCAACCGTCATGTACTGCTACAAGTCACCGCCTTCGTGCGCATCGGTGCAGGGCAAGAAGTGTTTCCGTCGCAAGAACTCATTCTTGACAAAGCAAAAACCGTCAAGAGCAAAACGCTTTACCACGTTAGCAACATCGCTGGCATGCACTCACAAAAGGTGGGCAACGCGTTGCGCTCCATTGACGACTGGTATCCCGATGCATCCGACCTCGGCCCCATCGCCGTGGAGCCTTACGGTTCAGTCACCACCCAGGGCAAGGCCTACCGGCAGCCCAAGCAGAAGGCGGACTTCTACTCGTTGCTGGACGGATGGGTCATCAAGGACAAAGTGCCGGAACTGGGCGACCAGCACTTCGTGATGGCTACCCTGATCCGTGGCGGGGTCTTCGGCGAGGCAGGCTGAGCCATGGACCACTACATCGATATCCACCTCCGAACAGATCCGGAATTTGCGTCGCATCAGCTGATGCAAGCGCTCTATGCCAAGTTGCATCGTGCGCTGGTGCAACTTGGCCGCGACGACATCGGCGTGAGTTTTCCGGCATTCAAGGAAGCACCGCCGGCTCTGGGCACCCATCTGCGGCTGCATGGCCGTGCATCATCGCTGGATAGCCTGATGGATAGCGGCTGGCTGGTCGGCATCCGCGATCATCTGCAGGTCTCGATAGTTCAGCCGGTGCCTGCCGCGGTACGGCATCGTCGTGTAGGCCGCGTCCAGGCCAAGAGCAATCCGGAACGCCTGCGACGCCGCGCCATGCGGCGACACGGCATCGACGCGGAAGCCGCACGTCAGCGCATCCCGGACGACGCTGCGGAGACCCTGCGGTTGCCGTT
>JAWXCG010000267.1:0-4817 GCA_034440555.1 Pseudomonadota bacterium | reverse complement strand
TATGCCGATCTGTTGTGCACGGTCGACGGACTGAAAGCCTTTCACGCGCGACGCGTCGCGTTGCAACTGGTGCCCGACTGGCCGCTGCTGTCGGTGCCGATGCAGACTGCATCACTGGACCAGGAAACGCAGGCGCACGAAGTCGCTGTTGTCGATGGCTTCCGCTTCGATCAAGGCAGCCTGCTGGCCTGCGCCACCGGTCGACCGTCGCAGGCGTTTGGCCCAATCTATCAACGCTTCGATGGCCCGATGCGCGTCGCACGACTGCCCAGCCCGCCGTATCTCTTTATCAGTCGCATCAGCGCTGTGCACGGCGCAATTGGCGTGATGCAGGCGGGCGCAAAAGTAGTCGCCGAATATGACCTGCCCGAATCCGTCTGGTACCTCGACCAGAATGGCTGCCGCCGCATGCCGTTCGCGGTATTGCTGGAAGCTGCGCTGCAACCCTGCGGCTGGCTTTCGAGCTACGTCGGTTCGGCGCTCACCATCGACAGCGAGCTGGGCTTCCGCAATCTCGACGGCGAGGGCACTGTGCTGGCCGAACTCAGCGGTGGCGATGGCATTCTGCGCACCGAGGTCGAGCTCACCGCAGTTTCAGCGACTGCTGGAATGATTATCGAAACCTTCGTTGTGCGCTGCTGGCTGGGCGAGCGTGAGGTGTATACCCTGCGCACGGTGTTCGGCTTCTTCCCGCCCGCGGCGTTGGCCGCACAGGCCGGGCTGCCGATCACTGCGCCGCATCGCGAACTGCTGCAGCGGCCGGGCAATTTGGATATCGATCTGCGCGCGCAACCCGCTGCATTTTTCGCGCACCGCACGTTGCACCTGGCCGGCCCGATGCTACGCATGATCGATCGCATCGAGGGCATCTGGCCAGACGCCGGAAGCGCCGGACTCGGCCAGTTGCGCGCCGTCAAAGACGTGAATATCGACGAGTGGTTCTTCAAGGCACACTTCTTTCAGGACCCGGTGCAACCCGGATCGCTCGGCCTGGAAGCGATGTTGCAATCCCTGCAGGCGTTTCTGATTCACCAGCGCGCGGCCGCCGACATGTACGCACCGCGCTTCGAAACGATCGCATTGGGCAAGACCCACCAATGGAAATACCGCGGCCAGGTGTTGCCGCATCATCGCCAAGTACACACTACACTGGAGATCAGCGAACGCGGTGTTGATGAGCACGGCATCTACGCGATCGCCAACGCCAGCCTGTGGGCCGATGGCCAACGTATCTACGAGGCCAGTGGCCTGGGCGTGCGCATCGTCTCCGCCGTGTAGGCGCGCACCCAGGCGCGATCTCCCAACACCTCAGCAGCGCAGATTGCCGCCAGGTTCGCTCCAACGGTCTGGCAAGATGAGAAGATGGCACTGTGAAAGCCTCTCTCCAAATCCAAGTCGCTCGCATTGATGACGTACTGCGCGCACTTCCTGCAGATCCAAACACCTGGCTTTCGCCAACAGAGCAAACTCGTCTGCACCGACTGCAAATTCGATCGCGCTGCAATCAATACCTCAGCGGCCACTGGCTTGCACGTTGCTTGCTCGCCCAACGACATGGCGGTCAGGCGCAGGACTGGATTCTGCAGGAGCGCCCCAGCCTGCCACCCATCGTCATGGGTCATGAAACCACCACGTATCTTTCGTTGAGCCACAGCGGTGATTGGGTTGCCTGCGCGCTGTGGGATCAACCCGTTGGCATCGACATCGAACAACGCCGACCGCCGCGCGATGCGCTTCTGCGTTTCCAACATTTGTTGCTCGCTGTGGGCGAATTGCCGGACACGTTGAGTGTCGATGAACTGCTGCAACGCTGGGTCGCAAAGGAAGCGTGGATCAAACGACATCACGGCAGCGCATTGCCGGAGCATTTGGCAGCCTTGAACTTGCAGCCAGTAACCGGTGCTGAGGTCAACGTTCGATTAATCAGCACAGCGGCGTTTCATTTCGGCATTGCGGCGGATGTGCAGCCATCCGGTGAGATCGAGATCGCGGCAGATGTCGTGGCAAGCAGCGGTTGGCGAGTGAACGCATAAACCTGGCGAAAGCGTGCCCAGGATGTTGCTGCGCCGTATCGACGCAGCGCAAATCGCCTGCCCTGCGGTTGCGTGGCGGTTGCGTCGCATCGTGGTCGCTGGAACACGCCTACGCCGCTGATCGACGCATTTCGCTAAGATGCTGCATCCGCTGACGCGAAAAGTGCGCGCAGAACGCATGACGCAATTCAGCGTCCATTGATTTACTTCCGATCCCCTGCACGATTCCCAACACGAGAACCGAATCCGATGAAGAACATTCTGCTTGCCATGGCTGTATCAGGAGTTTGGGCGCCGCTGGCTTGCGCAGAGACCATTCAAGTGGCGCGCTCCATTCCTTACGCTGAAGAGGCGGAGATCGCCGGGAAAATCATGCGTGAGTGCAAACTTCAAACGCAGCTTCCCGAGTACATAAAGATCTTCGGTGCGAAGCATGGCCATTCGATCGAGCTGGTAGATGCCCTGGACGAAGCCAGCGAGGGCAAGGAGCTGGTGGTCGAGATTCGCGATGCAGTCAGCGAGGGCAACGCATTTCTGGGTCATCACAAATCGACGTCGGCGCGCGGAAAGCTGCTCGAAAATGGTGTGGAAGTTGCCAATTTCAAAGTGCGACGCAATTCGATGGGTGGCGCCTTCGCTGGCTACAAAGGGTCTTGCTCGGTACTGGGCCGAACCGTCAAAATCATGGGTGAGGACATTGCCAAGTGGCTGGCCGCGCCGAGCAAGGACGCGCTGCTTGGCGATCTGCAATAGGCAAACGGTCCTGTAGTGATCAAGGCTTCGCTCGGTGAGAGAAGTCGGCGTTGGACTGACCTGGACTTCCCGCCATGAGCGAAGCGAGATCCACTTGGTTGATCACCGGCGCGAGTCGCGGGCTCGGCCGACAGCTGACGTGCGTCATGGCGCAGCGCGGCTATCGGGTGTTGGCCAGTGCGCGTGATGCCGGGCGGCTGAACGCGTTGGCTGCTGAATTCGCTCCCGGACTGGTGATTCCGCTGGCGCTGGTGTGGTGTTGCACCCTGTGCGGCGCAAATAAAATGGATGGGTTCGGCCCCGTGGCGAGGCGCGAATTGCCGCCAAGGCTGGTGGCCTTGGCAAGATTCGCAACGAAGCCACGAGGTCGAGGACGCGATTTTATGCGTCGCATAGGGTGCAACACCACACTAGATCTCGCTGATGCAGTGCACATTCGTCCCCGCATTCTGGCAGCGGTCCACGCCGCTGGCGCGCTGGATGGTGTGATCAACAATGCCGGCATCGGTGAATACAAAACCTTTCTCGCGCACACCGAAGCCGAGCTGATCACGTTGATTCAGGTGAACCTGACTGCGTGTATGCAGATTTGTCATGCGCTGTTGCCGATACTGCGCGCGCAGGGCCACGGCCATATCGTCAACATTGGTTCGGATCTTGGTGGCTGCCGCGCGGGCCAAATCGCCGCGCCGCCCGCAGCCTGCTCAAGGAGGTAAAATTGAAAATCACCAGCAACGTTCCTGCTGCTCGGCGTTGCGCCGAATACAGCGATAAACTGCGCCATGCACCTGATCGGAGTGCTCACCCCATGCGTCCATTGCTACCGCTGATACTGCTGCTGTGCGGCACCTGCGCCGTATCTGCGGCCGAGCCATGGCGACTGATAGAGCCCCTGCCGCCCGAGCGCGCACTGGCGGTCAGTCCGGCGGTGATCGCCGCGGTGCGAGTGGCGCCAACGCTTGATGCATTCCATGCCGACAGCGCAGAGTTGACGCTGCCCCTGCCGGATGGTCTGAGTGTGGTGGCGCGACGATCGGGTGGCGAGACGCGCCAAGCCAACGACTTCACCTGGCGCGGCCATGCCGATGGCGATTCCGAGCAACAGGTGATGCTCACGCGTTCGGGTGATTATCTGGCGGGGTTTCTCAGCCTGAGCAGCGGCATCTATGAGTTGACGCCAAACCTGCGCGGCACGCTGTTGATGAAGCTCGACAGTGATCGCTTTCCAAGTTGCGCTGGCGCTGTGCCGATTCCAGCGCAGGGTTCGAGGCCGATGCATGCGCATGCGCCCAGCGTCCTCGCCCCTGCTGGCAGCGCCAATCTGATCGACGTGTTGATGGTGTTTTCACCGGGCACGATCACTCAACTCGGCGGCCAGGCGCAGGCGCATGTGTTCGCACAGAGCGCGGTGGATTCAACCAATCTGGCGTTTGAGAACAGCCAGATGTTGGCGCGCTTCCGCTTGGTGAGCGTGCGCCTGACCACGCGCGCGGATTCCGGTGATTCGTTGACCGACTTGCAGTGGTTGCTGGATGACGTGCAGGTCGCTGGCTGGCGCAACGAGGCTGGCGCAGACATGGTGAGCATGATTTCCGAGTTCAGCAATGCCTGTGGCCAGGGTTATGTCATGGGCGATCCGCCGGGGGCTGGAATGGCACCCTATGCATTCCAGGTGTCAGCGCGCGGCTGTGCCGTTGGCAATCTGAGCTACGCCCACGAACATGGCCACAACATGGGCTTTCAGCATAATCCCGAGAATGGCAGCGGACCTGCATTTCCGTACGCCTATGGGCACTATATCGATGGCAGCTATCGCACAGTAATGAGCTATGCCAACCCCTGCCCTGCAGGCTGCACGCGACGACCGTATTTCTCCAATCCCAACGTCAGCTATCTGGGGGCGCCCACTGGCATCGCCGATCAACGTGACAACGCCCGCGCGGGCGACCAAACCGCCAGCATCGTGGCGGCGTTTCGTGCGGCCAAGCTATTCGTCAGCGGCTTTGAGTGATTCGCTTCGGAGCTTGCAGG
>JAWXCG010000266.1:0-4964 GCA_034440555.1 Pseudomonadota bacterium | reverse complement strand
TACGATCCTGTCGGCAATTCCTGGGCCGTGCTGACCGACATCCCGGGCGGTCGTGATCACGCGCTTGCGGTCGTCCTCGGCGCGGACCTTTTCGTGACCGGCGGATTTGCCAACGGCCTGGGTGGCGATCAAAGCAATGCCGGTTGGCGCTATATTGAGACAGAGAACCGCTGGGAAGCGGTGCCAGGGCTGCCATTCAACGCGGCCAGTGGCGCCGCAACGCTCAACGGATACGCTTACTGGGGCAATGACTCGGGCGATGTCACGCAGTTCGATCCGCGCCTGCGACGCGCACGCGTCATCAACTCTCACCTCACCGGCGGTGCGCGTGATCACTCGCAACTGGTCGCGTTCATGGGCGAGTTATGGATGCTCGGCGGGCGCAGTGTGGTGACCGGTGAAACCGGCCGCGCGTCGGTGTTCGATCCCGCCAGTGAAACCTGGCGCGAAGGACCCGCGTTGCAATTTCCGCGCGCGGGTTTTGCCGCAGCAACCACGACCACGCAGATCATTGTCAGCGGCGGCGAAATGATCATCAACGGCAATTTCGCGCGCAACGAAACAGAAGCGATCGCGGCTGGCGAAAACGCGTGGTCGAACTTGCCGGCGTTGCCGATCGCGATGCACGGCCTGGGCGGCGTCACCAACGGCAATGCCTTCTACGCGCTGGGCGGTTCCACGCTTGCTGGTGGCATCCGCAATCGCGGTGAGGTGCAGATCTATCGTTGGACGCCGTGAGTGCCCCAACTCCAGACCAGCGCACCCGAGTTCGATCATGCAGCCCGAAAATAGTCCTTTGACCTGCGCCAAGCGCCCGCGACAATAGGCGTCGCTGGCCAAATCTAGGAAATTTCCTAGGTGTTTTTCAGATATTTCCCGATGCGACTGTAAACCGTCGGGGCGTAAGGTGTCAGCTCATTGAGGAGGAAGAAACCATGATCAGTGTCCGCGCTATCGACGAATTGGCCACCCGGCTGGCAACGCTGGTGCCACCGGGTATGGACAGTGCGCGGGACGATCTCGTGCGGACCTTCCGCGCCACCCTGCAATCCAGCCTGGAACGGCTGAATCTGGTGACGCGCGAAGAGTTCGACGTGCAGCGGCTGGTGTTGCTGCGCACGCGAGAGAAGCTTGATGCGCTGGAAAAGCAGCTTGCGCATATCGAGTTTGACATGGTGCCGACCAAGCCTCGGAGCTGATGCTGGCAGCATTCGATTCCCCCGGATCGAGGGTCGTTTCCCCGACGACCGCCTGCATACCGCGCTGCCCCCTCGCCTGGGCGCGCAACGCCGCTGAGGAACAGCGGTTTGTGAAGTCAGGGATGGCCGCCCGTTTGTCGGACCGGACTGCCGGCAAACGGGCATCTTTAATGCTTCCAGACGATCGTTGGTCGAATCTTCGTGCCGCAATCTGCGCTGCGCTCGAATTGCTCGCCGCTCGAACAGCTGGACACACGAACAGCTGGACACTCGACTGCTCTAATCCAAAAACTCCCTCACTCAGCACGGTGTGCAAGCAATCGGCCGGCGGTCGTGCCTGTGCGCGCGCGCCCGAATATCAGGAAGCGTCATGAGTCTTGCCATCGTCCTCTCGCGTGCCCAGCTTGGTGTTGTCGCACCGCTGGTGACGGTGGAAGTACACCTTTCCGGTGGCTTGCCGGTGACCAGCATCGTAGGCCTGCCCGAGGCCGCGGTACGCGAGAGCCGCGACCGCGTGCGCGCGGCGATGATCAATGCGATGTTCGAGTTTCCGCAACGACGCATCACCGTCGGACTGGCGCCTGCGGATCTGCCCAAAGATGGCAGTCGTTTTGATTTGCCAATTGCTCTGGGCATTCTTGCAGCGTCCGGTCAAATCCCCGATGCCGCACTCGTCGATTATGAGTGCTTCGGTGAACTGGCGCTGTCCGGTGAGTTGCGCCCGATCACCGGCGTGTTACCGGCAGTGATGCAGGCGCACAAGGCGGGCCGACGAGTGATCCTGCCGCACGACAACGGTGCTGAAGCTGCCTTGGTCGGTGAGGCCGAGGTCTACACCGCGCGTTCGCTGCTTCAGGTCTGCGCCTATCTACGCGGCGACTGTGCGCTGCCGCGCGCCCAACTTGAACCCGTAGTGCTGCAAAACCGCACCCCGAATCTGCGTGATGTCTGCGGTCAGGCGATGGCGCGACGTGCGCTTGAAGTGGCTGCGGCGGGTGGACACAACTTGCTGTTTATTGGCCCGCCCGGCACCGGCAAGACCATGCTGGCCTCGCGGCTTCCGGGCATTTTGCCGCCGATGACCGACGCTGAGGCTTTGGAGAGTGCTGCCGTTGCATCGATCTGCGGCCTGGACGTGCGTCCCTTTCTGGCGGCGCGCAGCTTTCGCAACCCGCATCATTCGGCCAGTGGCGCGGCGCTGGTCGGCGGCGGCTCGATCCCGCGCCCCGGTGAGGTTTCGTTGGCGCACAACGGCGTGCTGTTTCTGGATGAGCTGCCCGAATTCGATCGTCGCGTGCTCGAAGTGTTGCGCGAACCGATGGAGTCGGGGCGGATTCTCATTTCACGCGCAGCGCGACAAGCGGAGTTTCCAGCACGTTTTCAGCTGGTCGCGGCGATGAATCCCTGTCCCTGCGGATATGCAGGCGATCCATCCGGCCGTTGTCGCTGCTCGGCGGATACGGTGGCGCGTTACCGCGGACGAATTTCCGGACCGATGCTGGACCGCATCGACATGCACGTCGAAGTGCCGCGCGTTCCGCCCGCGCAATGGCGCGAGCCGGGTGAGGACTCCGACACCGTGCGGGCACGGGTGCTGCTGGCGCGTCAGATGCAAATGCAGCGCGCTGGCATGCCCAACGCGCAGCTCGGCACGTTGGAATTGAATCGCGATGCGGCGCTCACCCAGGCCGATCGCATGTTGCTCGACACCGCTGCCGAGCGCCTGGGTTTGTCTGCACGAGCACACCAACGCATCCTGCGCGTTTCGCGCAGCATTGCCGATCTCGCTGGCAGCGAAGTGGTGCGGCGCGAACATCTGACCGAAGCGATCGGCTATCGGCGCCTGGATCGGCTGCCGATGGCGGCTTCGGCGTAGACAGGACTTGGAGGTGAGGTAGGCTTCGCCCTTCGCAGATTGCACAACGAGAGGAAGCCTGACGCGCATATTCTCTGGTCCGATGCTGCTGCTGGTGGGGCTGGCTTATCTCGGCATCCTGTTTGCGATTGCCTGGTTCGGCGTTCGGCGCGCGCGGCCGCTTTCGCCGCGCCTGCGCGTGCTGGTCTACAGTCTGGCACTGGGTGTCTTTTGCACCTCGTGGACCTTCTACGGCGCGGTCGGCAATGCCGCTGTGGCGGGCTGGGCATTTCTGCCGATCTATCCAGGGCCGATCCTGCTGTTTGTGTTTGGACACGGCATGTTGCGACGGCTGCTGCGTGTCGCCAAGGCACGCAACATCACTTCAATCGCCGATTTCCTGTCTTCGCGCTTCGGTCGCAGTCAGTCGCTTGCCGGCTTGGCGACCGTCGTCCGTGGTCTGTCTCCAATCTTAGAAATTTCCTAGCCTGCCCCTATCCCTTTTCGTATAGCCCCCGCTCGCCGTCGGTTGCATAATGCGGCTTCCGACAGGGGGCGCCGATGACCAACCCGACCATAGCCACACCTCGCTTGGGACGCTCGCCTTCCGTTTGCCTCGACGTCAATCGCCGAGTCGTCGCGGTCGCCGCATGCGCGCTTGCCGTTTTCGCCACTGCGAGTTCGGTCAGCGCACAGGGTGGGTACAGTCACTCTCAGCGCTACACATTGGATGGCAACGGAAATCGGACCACCATCACCGATGCTGCGGGCATCACGTCACAGCAGACGTTCGATGCATTCGATCGCCTGACGAGCATTACCAACATCGAGGGCACGACAAGCTACACATGGCTAAAGGATGGCACGCTGAGCACCATTTCGCGTGCAAATGGCGTCTACTCCGTATATCAATACGACCGCGCCAAAAGAGTCACGAGTATCACGCATAGCCGCAACGGTGCGACGACGTCGAGTTTTGTGTACAACTACGACCTCAATGGCAACCGCACGAAGGAAGTCGTTACTGTGGCGGCGATTAGCGGCCAGGCCGGGAGTATCACCACGACCGACTACACCTTTGACGACGATGATCGTCTGACTACAACCGTGGTGCGGCACCAGCCCCCGAGCGCGACGATGCCGGACGAGAGTATTGTTTGGGTGCTCGATGGCGTTGGCAACCGAAGGTCGGAATTGGTGACACGCCTATCCGACAACACCGTCACCTCAGACAAGCTATACACCTACAGCCCGCGCGATCAGTTGCTCCTGATGAACGACAGCGTGAGCGGGCTTTCGGTGCAGTACGGTTACAGCGGCAATGGCAACCGCACCTCGCGCACGGTCGTCAAGCAGGGGCAACCCTCGCAGACCACCCAATTCATTTTCGATGCGCGGGACTTGATGATCAAGGTGCAGCCGGAAACTCCAAACGTGGCAGGCCTACCGACCATCGAGTACACCTATGACCCTGAGGGCCGAAGGATAGAGCGCATTGAAACGCCAGCAACTGGCGGCGCACCCCAAGTCACCCTCTGCATCTATACCGGCCAAACGCTATTGCATGAAGCGGTGCCTGCCGTTGGCGCTGGCGGATTGCGCGTAACCGACACCTATCGACACGGAGCAAATCTAGACCGTCATGTAGCGTACGCTCCTGATGGCGAGTATGTGCTGCGCCACTATCAGCTCGATGGCCTCGGTACGCCAATTGCGATGACTGACAGCACGGGTGCCACCGTGACACGCACGGTGTTTGATGCGTGGGGCAACATTCGCGAGCAAGTTGCGGGCGGAATGGTGCAAGCACGCCTACGCGCCTACAATCGATGAGACAGTGACGCTGTAAGTTATCCCTCATTTTAGGGCGGCTTTGATTGGAGATCGACATGCCAAAGCCGTTGCGGGTC
>JAWXCG010000265.1:0-25061 GCA_034440555.1 Pseudomonadota bacterium | reverse complement strand
TGCCAGCGGCACATGATCTGCAGCCGCAATACTTTGCTCTGGCTCCCGCCCGTCCAAACAGCGAAATCGAGCCCGCAGCATCTCGTGGCGCGCCACGAGTCGGTCGAGGGCGCGCGAAATCGCCGACGCATCCACGGCACCGCGCATGGAAACCGCGAATACATTGTTGTGGTTTCCGCGCGTGCGCGGGTCGAGCTGATAGAGAAACCATCGGCTGTACTGCGCAGCGGAGAGCGGGAACCAATTCAACTTATCCATGTCATGACTCATTGATCACACTCTCTTGCGTCCCGATGTGGGATGCATCGGGCGAGAAAATTCCGGTTAAAGGCACACACTCAGTCGCTACCGCGACCAACACGTCGCGGCGGTCAGGACGTCGCTGAGCACACCCGCTGCAGTGATCTCCACACCAGCGCCCGGCCCGCTGACACTCAGCGGCATCTGATCTTGAAGTTCAGTGCGGATCGAAATCAGATTTTGGCCAGGCTTCAGCTGCGCGAAAGCGGATTGAGCAGGAACGCAGCAGACGCTGATCCGGCCACCATCACAATTGACCTCGGCAATCGCAACCCAACACTCATCGCGCTGCTGCGCCGAGCGGATTTTTTCCCGCCAGGCAGCATCGACTGTCTGCAGGGACTGGATGAGATCGTCGCCGGCATGCAGATCGCGATCGATGAAAGGCTCAATGACCACGTCCTCGAGCTCGATCGCAAACCCGGCTTCGCGCGCCAGAACCAGAAGTTTGCGGCTCAGATCAATGGCCAGAAGATCTTCCATCGGGTCAGGCTCGGTAAACCCCAGATCCCTTGCCTCCGCGACCGCGGCGGAGAGCGCACAGCCCTCATGCATGCGTTTCAATATGTAGCTGAGCGACCCGGATAGCACACCCTGCACCGCAATCACCCGCTCGCCGCGTAAGCGAAGGTCGCGCAGTGGACCCAGCAACGGAATCGCGGATCCGACCGTGGTCTCGTAGCGATAGGGCACGCCATGCATGCGTGCCATGCGCTGCAGTTCGTTGTAAATGGACAGCTGGCGCGCATTGGCGCGCTTGTTTGCTGCAACGATTCCCATACCGCTGGCCAGCAGGCGCGGATAAAGATCGGCGACCTCCTCACTTGCTGTGCAATCAACCACCAAAGTGCGTGTAGCACCGCGCCGTGCAACATAGTCCAACAGCTGTTCCACATCGCCGGACTGACGTGCCTTCATGTGCGAGTCCATTGATGCGGGCGCTAGTCCGTGGACGTCGAACGCGAAGCCGCGTCGGTCAAAACTCGCCAGCAACCTGAGATCGAGATTGGCCTCGGCCTGCAGTCTCAACTGCTGCTCAAACAATTGGCGCCGGAACGCGCTGCCGACCTTGCCGCGCGTGCCAATCAACACCAGATCAATGCGCTGCGCAATGCTGGTGGATTCGAGTAGTTCGGCGCTGACGTTGGCAAATTCAGCTTGCATAAGTCGCAGCCTCTGCCGATCCAAACGACGTTTGCTGGCGCGGGTTCGAGTGCACCAATGCGCGGAATCGCGCGATGCGCGGTTCCAGGCGCACAGCCTCTATCAGGAAGGCATCGTGCCCGTGCGGGGATTCAAGTTCCATCCACTGCGCGTTCGGCATTGCCTCGTAGAGCAATTCCTGTTCTGCGGGAACGTAGAGCCCGTCACTGGAGATCGCGACCACGAGCGCCGGCTGCTCGATACGCGCCAGCGCCGACATCACCCCACCGCGGCCGTGCCCAACATCGTGTCGGTCCATCGCATCAATAAGTGTGAGATAACAATTTGCGTCGAAGCGATTGACGAAGTTCTCGGCGTGATGCCGCATCCAGCCACGCACCGCGAAGTCATCAGGGTGACGCGCGCCACCGCCAAAAACCGCTGAGCCCATGTGCCGCCCGTATCGACTTGCCAGCGCGGAGGGGCTTCGGTAGGTAATCATGGCGGTAGCGCGTGCTGCGCCGAGGCCTGCCTTGGGCGCGTCGTCGCGTGAATAGTCGCCACGGCAGAATTTTGGATCGGCGCGCAGCGACATTCGCTGGGCTTCGCTCCATGTCATGCACCACGCCGAATGCTGTGCGCTCGCGGCTATGACCACGATCGCGTCAACGCGCTTGGGATCGAGCAGTGCCCATTCCAAGGTTTGCAATCCGCCCATCGATCCGCCGATCACCAGTTTGATGCGCTTGATTCCCAGTGCATCGGCGAGTGCCATTTGTGCGCGCACCTGGTCACGTACGGTCAGGGCGGGAAATCGCGAACCGCGGTACAGCCCGTCAGTGTCGTGCGAAGCGGCGCCGCTGCTGCCATAGCAGCCGCCGAGTGTGTTACTGCAGACGATGAAATCCCGTGTCGGATCCAGTGCCTTGTCAGCGCCGAACAGGGGTTCCCACCAGAGGTCTGCGTCGGCTGTTCCGGTCAACGCATGACACACAATTACCGCATTGCCACCATCGCTCGAGAGTTGCCCCCACGTGCGATAAGCGAGTGTGTAAGACGGTAGTACGCTACCCAACTCCAGCGTCAGCGGTGCGGAGCTTCGCCAAAAACGGGTCGCGGGCGAATTCACCAGGTCAGCCATGTTGTTACCCAACCTTTCTGTTCACGATGTCCAAATGCAACCGTGAAGTCGGTTGCGGGCCTGCCCAACGAATCGAGTTTAAAAGTGCGCGCTCAGTCATCAGCCGGCCTTGACGCCGATGAGATCGAGTTCGCCAAAACGCGTGTCAAGGAACTGAGACAATTGCCTGATGCTGGGATAGTCGAAGATCCATTCAAGCTCGACCTCTTCGTCAATCCGGTCCTGCAGCTTTCGCGTGAGGCGCAGGCCGATCAACGAATCCATACCCAATTCGGCGAAGGTCTGCGTCACCGACAATTGTGTCCTGTCGATCTCCAGGAGTTCCGCCAAGGTGTCTCTCAACCAAGCCTCGTGCTTGCTCACGCTCTTCTCCACATCATTGAGTTGCTCTCCACGCTGCCTGACCTGCGCAGGATTCATGCGCTTTCGACAACTTCGGCACTGAGCGCGTGTTGCGCTGCCGGTGTCTCGACCACGGCGACTCGCTCAAGGCATCGCGCCAAGTAGTCAATCCGACATTGGTTGCGGCGTACTTTTCCGCTGGAGGTACGTGGCAGGGTGCCGGGGTTGATCAGCACTATTTCGGAAACCGGCAACCCATAGGCCGCATGCACCGACGCGCGCATGGCGGTGATCACGTCGCCCCAGTCCTGATCACGGCGCAACCAATCGCGCCTGAGCTCGAATACCACTACCAGGCGCGAGCCTTCCTCGCCAGAGATGTCGAATGCTGCACCGCCGGCTTGTCTAAGCGCACGATGACTCTGCTCGCACTCATCTTCGATGTCCTGCGGGCTGTACTTGCGTCCGTTCAAGATGATCAAATCCTTGAGACGACCGCATACGAACAGTTGACCGCCGTGCATGAAGCCAAGGTCCCCGGTGCGCAAGAACGTATCCTTGCTCGCGTCACCGGCGAGCGTGGCGCGAAAGATGTGCTCGCTCAATTCCGGGCGTCGCCAGTAGCCTTGCGCGACGCTGGCGCCGTGCACCCAGATTTCGCCGTCGGCGCCCATCGGCACAGGCTGCAGAGTTTCCGGATCGACGATCTCGATGCGAGTGTCGCGGCGTGGCACACCGCAGCCAATAATGCTCGCGTCCATATGACGATGCACAGTTGGCAGCGATCCGGCCTGCGCGCCGGTGACCAGCAGGGTCGACTCGGCCATTCCGTAACATGGGTAGAAGGCCTGCGCGCGGAAGCCGTGCGCCGCAAAGCGACTGGTAAAACGGGCCACCGTGGCAGCTCGGATCGGCTCCGCGCCGCAGAAGGCAATGTTCCAGGACGAAAGGTCGACGCCTTCGATCTGGCTCGGCTCGATCGTGCGTGCGGCAAGGTCGTACATGAAGTTCGGACCGCCGGAGATGGTGACGCCGTAATCGGAAATGATCTTCAGCCAGCGCTCGGGGTACTGCACGAACTCTGAAGGAGACAGGAACAGTGCTGCGCAGCCGGAATACATGAGCTGCAAGACTCCGCCCACCAGGCCCATGTCATGGAACAGGGGCAACGCAGTGAACAGCACCGACTTCGGCGTAATTTCCATCGCGTCCTGGATCGCAGCGCAATTGTGCGCCAGGTTGCCATGGCTGACGACGACACCCTTGGGGTCGCCGGTCGAACCCGAGGTGTACTGCAGAAAAGCCGGCGTGGACAGCTCAGGAAGCACGGGCTGCCAGCCCATCGCCAGTGCCTGCAGAGCAGCGTCACAGCTGCGCAAATCGACTTTGAGCAGTTCGTCGAGCTCCGGTATCAACTCGGCATGCAGCAGCTCGTCGGAATCGAACAGGATCGCGCGTGCGCCAGCGTCGCGCACGATCAACTGCAACCTTTGCTGCAACACCTCGCGACGGGGAGTTGCTGCCGGAACTGCAACGACTCCAGCGAGCAGACAGGCGTAAAAAGTAACTACGAACTGCTGCTGACCCTTGCACGCGAGCAAAACACGCTGGCCCGACAATCCAAGCCGCTGCAGATGCGCCGCGAGACCGGATGATTGATCCCACAGTGCACCGAAGGTCAGCACTTCGGCTTCCAGCGATGCGCCCCTGAAGAAGCGGCAGGCAACATCTTCTGCGGTCAATAGCGCGCGTTGCATCAACAATTCGGGAAAGCTTCGCATAATCTGTCCTTGGGGCAAGTCTTCAGGCTCGGGCCATAGAAAAAAGTTCGAGCCGTGCGGTTTGCACGGCGGGCAATGGCTAACGCCATGAGGTGCATATCCATTGTCGAAGCCGACCTGTGTTCGGCCGGCACCGTCAAGCACTGGCCGGCCGAGCAACGGGTGGTGCGGTCGAATGGCCCAATTGCGCCGATAGCCCAGCCCCGGAACCGAGCCGAAAACGTTTTGTTGTGCAGGGCAACTAGGGAACCTCTTAACAAGTCCGGAACCGCGATAGTCCCCTGAGTCAGGGGGCGAAAAGCCGCAGGTTTTTGGGGGTTTGGCAAGCGATAAGCGGTGTGGCGAAGACGAAGTGGTGACTTATTCAGACCTTCCCTAGGTGGATTGACCGTATCCAGCAATTTCTGCTATGGGTAAATAGTTCCGCAAATCGTACATATATCTGCTATGGGTTTGTAAGATTTTTCTGCTATGGGATTTGTATTATTTAATACATGGCATCGATTGATAATTCGAGTGAATGCATTTGCAAATGCCGCCACAAACTTGGGGGCGGAAGATATCCACAGCGCACAGAACCGGACAACCTGTCGATTCTTACAGGTTGCCGTGCGGCCCGATGTCGGCATACGGTGCGCGGATATCTGCGGGTACGGACGCAGCGATGGGCGCACAACAGCGCGGAATGTCGGCTTTCCCCTGGGTTTACGCCTTCATGCCATAGGCATGACACTGGCACCGTGCGAGCAGCAACTGCAGCAAGTAGCCCAGTGCCTCGATCGGCACCGGTGTTGGAGTAACAAAATTATGATCCAGTTAACATGATTCAGTTTATATTAAGATTATGTTGTGGCCCGCGGTGGTTGCGATGAATGTGTTTCGTAAATTTCCGTTAGGGACACGATTGTTCGCCCTGGTCGCGCTGCCGTTGCTGATCACCGGCGCGTGGCTGTGGGCAGCGATGCAAGCCACGCTTCCTGCCGAGGGCAGGTTGCGGCTCACGCGCGGCGTGTCAGCTCCAGTGACTATCGATCGCGACCGCGCTGGTGCTGTGCACATACATGCGGAGGACGATGACGATGCATTCTTCGCGGTCGGGTATGCGCACGCGCAAGACCGCCTGTGGCAACTTGAACTGCAACAGCGCATGGTGCGCGGCAGCCTGAGTGAGTTGTTCGGCAAGGAAAGCGTAGAGAGCGATCTGTGGTTCCGCACTTTGGGCCTGTACGAATCGACAGCGTCGGCCTGGGCCGCACTTAGTCCGCAGGCCAGGCGGTCATTGACCGCCTACAGCGCAGGCATCAACGCGTGGCTCGCCGAAAAGCATCGCTTACCTGCCGAGTTCCAAGTGTTCGGCATCCGGCCTACGGGTTGGAGCGAACGCGATTCGCTCGCCTGGGTAAAAATGTTCGCATTGAACCTCGGCGGCAATTACCGTCGCGAGATAGCTCGCTTCGTAGCCAGCAAATCGCTTAGCCAAGCCCGGTTGTCGGCCTTCTTTCCCAACTATCCGCTCGATGCGCCTTCGACTGTCGCCGCGATCGGTGACCACGACTTGTCGCAGCTGGTGGCTCTGAGCGATTTCCAGCAAAGCCTGGAGCAACAATTCGGGCTGGCGCTGCCCAACACTGGCAGCAATGCCTGGGTGGTTTCCGGCCGACATACCCAGGACGGTTCGGCTTTGCTCGCGAACGACCCCCACCTGGGACTGCAGATTCCCTCGCTATGGTATGTCCTGAGTGTCGATGCGCCCACGCTCAAAACTTCTGGCATGAGCCTGGTCGGGTTGCCGCTGGTGGTGTTTGGGCGCAACGAATATATTGCCTGGGGCGGTAGCAACATGATGGCCGATGCCCAGGACCTGTTCTTCGAACGTTCCGACCCCAGCGGCGCAAACTACGCTGTCCAAGACCAGTGGCACCCTTTTGCTTCCCGCACCGAGAGCATACGCGTGCGCGCGGATTTCCCCGGACCACTGCGCAAGCAGAACGCACCGGTTTCGCTGACGATACGTACCAGCCGACATGGCCCTGTGATCAGCGACCGCTTCGGCGTTTTCGATCAGCCAGTCAGTTTACGCTGGACCGCACTCGATCCCGGCGACACCAGTTATGAAGCATTCTTTCGGATGAACTATGCGACCGACTGGACCAGCTTCAAGAATGCGATGAGTGTGCATGTGGCGCCTGCGATGAACCTGGTCTATGCGGATCGTAAAGGAAACATCGGCTACCTCGGCGTCGGACGCATCCCCGTGCGCAAGCAAGGCAACGGCACTCTGCCTTCGCCAGGCTGGGACGACAGCTACGGATGGTCGGGGGAAATTCCTCCGGCACAGTGGCCGCAGAGCTTCAATCCGCCGAAAGGCTACATAGTGTCCGCAAACAACAAAGTCGCCAACGACGCCTATCCCTATTTTATCTCGAACGACTGGGCCTCGCCTGCCCGCGCGACCCGCATCGAGCAGCTGTTGCGCGCGCGCATTGACTCTGGACAACAGCTAAACGTGCTTGATATGCAACGCATCCAGGGCGACACGGTCGATCTGGAGGCCGCCGCGATGATGGCGCAGCTGCGCGCGCGGATGCCTGACGGCGAGCACGGCGCGCGCGCTGCGGCCTACTTGAAGGATTGGAACGGAGACATGCGGGCGGACAGTCAGGCAGCAGCAATCTTTCATGTCTGGATGCGGCACTTTCGCCAATCCGGCATGGGTGAGCGAAGCGGCAATTACTGGGACGACCAGCAGAACAAGAAGATCCTCGACAACCTGCAGCGTAATGTCGGACTGGGTTATCTTGCAACCCAGCTGGACGCGGGCGGCTCGGCGTGGTGCGACGACCCCGCGACGACTGCATACGAGAACTGCGACCTGGCGCTGGCGACGGCACAGGAAGCCGCGCTTTGGGAGTTGCATACACTCAAGGGCGACTGGAGCATGGACAGTTGGCACTGGGGCGAGGTGCAAAACACGGTGTATGCGCATACGCCTTTCAGCCAATGGAAACCGCTCGGCAAATTGTTCGGGCGACGTATCGGCAGCGGTGGCTCGCCAAACACCGTCAACGCGGCCGATTCTCTTTTCGCCGGCTCCGATGGCTACCTGCAGGCGTTTGGTCCTGGCTTCCGGCAGGTGATCTCTCTGCATCCGACACAGCCAGCGTATTACTACATGGTGTCGACGGGCCAATCCGGAAACATCGCCAGCCCGCACTACGATGACATGGTCGTCCCGTTTCGCGATCTGCAGTACCGCAGACTCGACATTGACACCGTATCGGCCATCACACCTGGAAGTGTGCGATGAATCTGTTCGCCGAGTTTTCGCGCAAGGCGCCCAACAAAGTATTTTTCTCGATCGTGTTGGGTGGGCTTTCGGGGGTCTTCTATTCGCTTCTGATTCCGCTGGTGCTGAGCGTGCTCAAGGAGGGCGACCCCCGATTGGCGACCGTCGCACAAGCGCCGACAAGGTTTCTCAACCTCGAAATCGCCAACGCACCGTTTGCCGTGGTGTTTGCCTTGGTCTGCGGATTCATCCTGGTAACTCGGACACTGTCGCAGGTCATGCTGACCCGTGTCGCCATCGACGTCGCCTCTGCATTACGCACCCTGATGTACGACCGCATCGCCAGGGCGCCGCTTGCAGCGCTGGAGGCGATCGGCCCCTCGCGTCTGGTCGCCGCGCTGACCTCGGACGTTCCGCGCATCGTGCTGGGCGCGCGCTTGCTTCCAGATATTTTGATCAACCTGGTCATGCTGCTGGGAATGCTTAGCTTCCTGCTCATTCTGAACTCGGATGTGTTCTGGTTCGTCTTGGCGTGCATCGCGTTCGGCGTGCTCACCTATCAAATCCCGATGATGATCGGACGGCGCTACTTCGTTCGTGCTCGCCAGCACTTTGACGACTTGCAGGACTCGATCCAGGGCCTGATACACGGCATCAAGGAGCTCAAACTCAACGACAGCAAACGCAGCGATTTCTTCCAGTCGATACTGCTCCATCACGAGGAGGCAGTGCAACGCAACGAAAAATCCGGCTACACGGTAATCCGCATGGCAAGCAACTACGGCGATCTGCTGAGCTTCTTTGTCATCGGCTCAATTGTCTTTGTCGTGGTCAATTATCGAGTGATAAGCAATGAGGAGTTGGTCGGTGTGATCATGGCACTGCTCTACATCACCGGCCCGATCTCGGCGATTCTCAATTTCATTCCGCAGATCTCGATTTCGCGTGTATCGATGCAGCGCGTGACCCAACTGTTTCAGGAAATTCCCGCTGAAGCCGTTGCTGAGCCCCAGGTTTCGGCGCAACCCTGGGACGTAGTGCGCTTCGAGCTGGTCAGCTATCGACACGGCGGCAAGGACGACAGCGAGGGCTTCCGCGTCGGACCGCTGAGCCTGGAATTCAAAAAGGGCGAAATCACATTCGTCGTGGGCGGCAACGGATCCGGAAAATCGACGCTGTGCAAGCTGCTCACACTGCATTACCGCGCCTCCAGCGGCACTGTGCGTTTCGGCGACCAGGCAATCACAGACGATTCGATCGGCGCCTATCGCCAGTCGATCAGCGCCATTTATTCCGACTACCATTTGTTCAGCAAAATACTCGGCACAGCGGATGCACGCCTGGAGGCCACGATTGATCATTACTTGAAGGCGCTGCATCTGGACCGCAAAGTGCGCTACAGCGATGGCAAGTTTTCCACCTTGGCGCTCTCCGACGGGCAACGTCGACGCATGGCGCTGCTGGTGTCACTGATCGACAACAAGGAGCTGTACCTGTTCGACGAATGGGCTGCTGACCAGGACCCGACTTTCAAGGCAGTGTTCTACGACGAAATTCTTCCCGCGCTCAAATCCAGCGGAAAAGCCGTCGTCGCGATCACGCATGACGACCGCTATTTTCATATGGCAGATCAATTGATCGTCATGGAAGAAGGTGACGTGGTGCGGGTAGACCGGCGCGATACTCAGATCAGTTTGGTGCCAGAGCTGCGCCCGCAGGCATTTGTGATGTCCGGATGAGACAACGCTTGGAAGCTTGACGCCGTGGGTGAACGTTCCCGCGAAACGCCCAGTCGAGCAGCGGGCCAGCTTGGACGCTTTTTCGAACCGGCGCCGATCGATAGCCACCACATGGCACCACGGCTTTTTTGCCGCGCGTGCTCAGCCGCACGCTATGACTTTTGCGCTACGGCAATCACAATGCTGATCCACAGCGCCAACAATATCAGCCAGCTCAAAGCATAGGCCGCAATGCGCCTGCGCAAGCGGTTGTCGCCCAGATGCACACCGGCGTGGATCACGCGCGCCAGCACGTAAAGCCAGGCCAATATCAGCGTTGCGACATCGCCGATCGCGGCAACCATCGCAGCCAGGCACGCTGCGTAGAACAGTACCGGCGCCTCGAACAGATTCGCGAAATGGCGCGCAGCGGCTGCTGAACTCTCGGGCTCACTCTCGCCCTGATAGACGCGGAAATAACGGCTGGTTACCGTGCCGTCGCGCACCGCGCGGGCGCGCCGACGAAACAGAACCATTAACACTGTCGCGGTCAACAACACCATCGCAAACATCGGATAAACCAGATTCAACGCCGACATGATGAATATCTCAAAAGGGAACGGAGGTTAGCTTGGATTGCACGGCGCTCGATTGCGATTGTCACCCGGCTCACCTGCCATCAAATCCGCGAAGGCAGGCGTGGAATACCCATGGCGTCGCGTTCCTCGGCAACCGGCAACGGCGCCAGCAAGTCTTCGGCATGATGCTTGCCGATCAGTTTGTGCGGCGCTTCGCCATGCTGCATGCCCAGCGCGTTACCCAGTGCGCGCGCTGCCCGTTCAGCGTCGCCTTGTTCGGCATAGCTGCGTCCCAGTTCTTCCCAGATATCCGATGCCAGCCGCTTGCTGTCCTCCTGCACAAGCGCGCGCCGCAGATAGTCTTCATTCTTGATCCAGTAGCGCTCCTGCCGGGCCAGGCGCCCCAGTGTAAGCAACAGCGCGGGATCATGCGGTTCCCGTTCCAGCCAGGCCTCGGCAGTGTGCAGCCGCGGCGGCGCCTTCGGATCGGTGGGCAATACGCCGTAGGCAATGACCACGCTGCTCGACCAACCGTGCTTGAGCGTGGCCTCCAGTTCGGTGGCGGCCTGAGGAATCAAGTTGAGTTGCACGGCGCGGCGCGCATAGGCCAGGGCCACATCGGGCAGGCGTTTCTGATCCCGGCTCAAGTCCGACCACAGTGAGTGCAGATTGATCGCATCTGTGGTTTCCGCGACCGCAAGCGCAAGCAGCCGCGACTCAAAACGCTGCCATTGTGCGTCCGGCATCTGGCGGCTCTGCAGTATGCGTGGCAGCAGCGACAAGGTTTCGCGCGTGCGTCCGCGCAGCGCAAGCGCCTCGGCGAATATGCGCGCGCCATGTGGGCTGAGCTGGCCTTGCTGCTCGATCGGTGTCAGCAGTTCGATGGCGGTGCCGGCACGGCCGTCCTGCAATTCATTGCGGGCACGCAGCTCAATCGACAGTTTTGTTGTGGCCGGCGCGCGCGCCAGCTCGGTCAGCAACTCGCTCTCGCGATTTCGATCGCCACGCGCGTGCGCGGCAGCGTGCGCGACCATCAACGCGGAGAGCTTGAGCGAACGCATATGGCTGGCCTTCAACACCTGCTGCTCGGCGCGGATGGGCCGTCCGCTAAGCAGACACATCAGGCCATCGAAGAAGCGCTGACGTCCGCGTCGGCGCGCGCGACGCAACCAGAAACGCACTGGCCAACGGACGATGACCACGGTCAGCCACAGCAACAGCGCGAACAGCAACATGCCCACCAGCGCCGTCGCCAGCGTCATTTCCAGAACGACTGCGCCGCGACGGATCAGCACCTCGCCCGGGTCGTCCCCGATCCACCAAGCCAGCAGTGCCACAAGGACCGGCAGCGCAAGTAGAGCAAGCGCAATTCGGAACCACTTCACTCAACGCCTCCGAATGGCTGCGCCAACTGCCGGGTGCCCTGCAGGTTGCGCAGTTGCTGCAATGCGCCGCCAGCTTCGGCAAACTCGGGAAACGCCGGAAGCTCGGCCAGCGACTTGAGCTCAGCGACCAGCCATTGTCCGGTTTCAGTTTTCAGGTCAAATACCTGGGTCGCGCCCTGAATACGCAACAGCTGTGCTTTGAAGCGTGCGCTGTCGGCCTCCATCAGCGCCGCCTCCGCATAGCGCAGCTGCAACCGCAAATCGACACGGGCAAGCGCTTCACTCAACGGCTCGGCGAAGCTTCCCTCACCGGGTCGGATACGGCGCACGCGCACGAACTCACCCAGCAGTCGGCGTGCTCGCGCGCTCCAACCCGCGTCATTCAAGGGCGCCATTGTCAGCGTTTCGCGTCGCAGCAGCAACGCATCGGATTTCTCCGCGATGCGTTGCAAACGGGCCAGCGCAACCGAACGCGTATCCGCTGGAAATCCAGACAGGGTCGCCAGCTCGCGCGCCAAAGACTGGCGGATCCCGGTGACGACCGGGTCCTGCAATGCCGACAGTTCGGCATCCGCCAAACTCAGTGCCGTTTCCGCGCCCGCGATGTCCTGGAACAGGCGCAGGCGCGCCAAACCAGCGCCCAGCAGAAACTCGGCATTGTTCATGCGCAACTCGGTGACGTTTTCCATACCACGGTCGCTCACGCGTTTGAGTGCCTGCTCGACAAGCTCGGCGCGCTCAGCCACCCCCAGCACTTCGTCGCGCAAGCTACGGTTGATGGCAGCGGCATCCTGCACGCGCAATTGGGTTACGCGCAGCTCCGTCTCAACCTGCTTGAGCCGAGCTTCCATCAGTCGCTGATCGACCGCGAGCTCGCTGCGCTCCTGCTCCAACGCGCCACTGCGGCTTTCAATTCGCCATAGCCAGCCCAGCGCCAACAGCGCAGCCACAAGCGCCAGGATCGCGGCCACTATCGCAATTGCCGCGCCGCCACTTCGCGCCACAGGGGCCATCTGGGAAACCGGTTCGTTCATGGCAGCCATTCGCAATGCTATTGTGCAATCGTATCAGCGCCCTCGCGGCGCTTTAGTCAGTGTTGACAGGCCTGCCCGCAAATCCGCCGAAGCGGCTGAAGCGGCGCGGTATACACGGTCAAATCCGACAGCGCGAGCAGCCGCTTCCAGACGCGCGCTGGAGACGAGCATACGCCATCGCCGCACCCGTTTGCGCTGCTGCGTGTCGAGCAGCCGAAGCAGTATTTCCAGGCCTTCACTACTGGAAATCACCAGTACCGGATCAGAGAATTGCTCCAGCACTCGGCGGTGATGCCGATTCCATCTCGCCGGCATCCGCTGATACAGAGCGACAGCGCTGACATTGCCGCCTTGAGCGCGCAACCGGTCGAGCAGCAAATCGCGCCCGCCAAGGCCAGCCAGTCGCACCACGCGCTTGCCGGCCACTGTGTCGAAAAATGGGTGGCGCAGCAGATCTTCGCTGGTGAAGCCCTGCTCCGGCAGGATGGGCTCAACTCCGTAACGGCGCAGCGCCCGCGCAGTAGCGGGACCCTGGGCAAACACATGCGCTGGCGCGTGGAAGTCTGGCCGCAAACGAAAGCAGGCGCGTACCGCCGTGGCGCTGGCAAAAACCACCGCCTCGGCATGTTCAGCTTCGGCGAGCGCGGCCTGTAACGTGTGACTGGCCGGCAATGGACGAATGCTCACCAAAGGCAGGTTCACACAACGCGCGCCGTCGCTGCACCAGCGTCGCACCAGCGACCGGGCGCTACCCACGGGGCGGGTCAACACGACATCGAGTCCACGCAACGGCCGCTGGGAACGCATGGGGTTCACGCCACAATTCTGCTGGTCAGGTAACGCCATGGTATTGATCCCGTCGGCAAATAGTAAGGATCCAGGCGATGCGGAAGGTTGCGCCAGATACCGACAGCCGGCAGACTGGATCATCGCAACCAAACAAATACCTCGTGATCGACAATCCAACCCTGCTTGAAAGAACCATTCTCGAATCAATACCCCTGGCACGAGCGATGGACCTGACGGTGCTCGAATACGATGGCAATCGGCTGGCGTTGAACGCGCCGCTGTCCAGCAATGTCAACGACAAGGGCTGCGCGTTTGGCGGCAGCATGGTCAGCCTGATGACCCTGGCGGGCTGGGGCCTGGTGAATCTCAAACTGGGCGAGGCGGACTGCAGCGCCGACGTTTTTGTCGCCGACAGTTCCATCAGTTATCTTGCTCCGCTATGGGACGAATTGGTTGCCGAGGCCGCTGCCGAGCCGGGACACGCCTGGCCGAATTTTCTGAGTGATTATCAGAAACGAGGCAAGGCGCGAATCACCATTGCCATCGAGATGACTTCTGTTCAGGGTGGCGCTGTAGTGTGCAAGATGTGCGCGCGCTTTGTCGCCAAACGCAGCGCGCAGTGATCCGCTCAATTTCCATTCCTGTTTTTTTCTGCACACTTCGAGGAGCTCGTCATGACAGCAAACGCGAGGACCACAAACGCATCGCCACGCCAGCGCGTGAGCCGACTGTTGTTGGCATTGATGCTGTTGCTGTGCGCCGGTATTGCGCTCGGCAGCGGCGAGCAGCGACGTCTGGAAACGACCCTCTATGACTACGCCAGCACATTCCGCTGGGGTGATCTGAATCAGATCCTCAGCTACTTCGATCGCAGTGACTTAGCCGCAAAACCACCAACCACGTTCGAACTGGAACGCTGGAAGCAATGGCGTGTCGTCGGTTACCGCGCCCAGCCCTTCGAATTGACCAAGGGTGGCCGAGCGCAACAAATCGTGGAGATTGAAGTCACCAATGTAAACACGCAGGCGACGCGAAAACTCATCGACCGCCAGCACTGGCGCTATGACCGCAAGTCCAAGACTTGGCTGCTGATCTCGGGACTGCCGAACCTGTCGCAGGAGTGAGCGCGGTTTGGAACCTGCTGCGTCGACTGCGCGCCCGCGGGATTCTGACTCAGTTCTTGTCGAACGCCGAGATGGGTAACCACAGCTGCGCGCAACTGGCGCGCGCTGCAAATTCCATTTGCACCCCGCCGCCATGCATGGCAGCAATCGCACGTACGAAGCCCAGTCCGGTGCCTTAGCCGAGTGGGCACTTTCCTGCCATCGATTTCCTCGCAACCCACTGTCTTGATGCAACGCGCTAGTCGGGTGCGGCGACCTGGGGGGAGACACGTTCCAGTTGCAAACGCAGGTCCAGTTCGACCGCGTCCGAGAGCGCAAAGCTTCGCGTTCGCATACCGAATCGATAGCGCGATACCTTGGCATGGGCCCGCACCAGACAGCTATTCACGCTCGACGCGCAATTCGGCTTGGATAGCGTCACTACAATGGGCGCCTCGATGCCGCGCAGGCGCAGCGTACCGCGCAGCGCTCCCTGCATCTCGCTAATCGCGGTGCCCACTGGCACAGCGGCGGTGAAGACCAGCTCGGGATGACGCGCGGCGTCAAAGAATTCTTCCGAAAGCGCCCAGCGTCGTCGCCGATCGTTGCTCATTTCCAAACGCGAAATAGGCACGCGCAACTGCACCCATTCGCCCTGTGCATCGCGCCATACCTCACCAACCACGTTGCCGATGCGCCCGTCGATGCCGATCAGCGCAAGCGCGCGCAGCTGAAACAACACTTCGCTGCGCCGTTCATCAATGCGCCAGCTTAACTGCTTCGCTTCCTGCTCGACCGCAGCAAGGGGCGCTGCGCACAGCATCCCGCATACCCACAACAGCAGTACGCAAAATGAACGCTGTCTTACGCAAGCTCTGGCCACAATTGCCGCAGAGTTCATGGCCTGGCGGACTTCGGTTGGAGCGCAGCCGCCGGATACCTGGTTACCTGCACAACGCATCTACACAACATTTGCGGCGCAAGCCGACGGGCCTGGCGGCAATCACCCCGTTCGCGGTCGGATCGCACTAGACTTTGCACGGCGCCGGTATCACGGCGACCAGTATGCCGCCAAGCGGGCGCTTCCGGGCTCAACCAATCCATCAGGCACTTCGAACCATGCAATTGCGGCCGTCGGCATGCCGCGATAGTCATCGGTGCGTCCTTCGGCAAGCAGTGCAACTGACTGTTCGATGCCCGGGTTGTGGCCAACCAGAACCGTGATCCCGGTATCGCCGGCTTCGTTGAGAATTGCCATCAGCGCACCCGGCGTCGCTTCGTAGATTGCATCATCAATGCGAACTTCAGTGCCCAGGGCATCGGCAACGATGCGTGCTGTGCCTGCGGCGCGCGCTGCCGATGAACTGATCAGCCGCACACCACGGCCATTGACCTGAGCCTGCAGCCAGCTGGCCGCAGCCTCGGCCTCACCCTGTCCATGCCGGGACAGCTCACGATCGACATCCTTGGCGCTGGAGCTCTGATGCACCGCCTTGCCATGTCGCAACAGCACCCAATAGCGCTCACTCATGCTCGCTCCTGTTCTTTTTTCGCTGACTACCATCCGCTGCGGATGTGTTGGCGGCATTGGTTTCAGCTTGACGAATACTACTGTAGATGCGGGGCTTGCCCCGCATGCTGCTGAGTTATCGCAATTCCATGAGTGACGAACACATTCGACACCGGTCGCGGTCCTACAGCGGCGGGGTCAGCAGTCGGATCGGCAGATTGCTGCGGTTCCACGTGGTATTGGTCAGCGGCACCTGGATGGTGGAACCGAATATGCCGTTGTTGGGATCGCTGAAGCTGCGGGTCTGACTACCAGCCGTGGCAACAGTGGTTGCGGCAAAATCGGTGATATTGGGACACCAAGGGCAGTGCACCTGGAAAATCTGTTGCGGCATGGTGCCACTGAGATTGTTGGCGGAACCCAGCGTCCATGTTGGCTGTCCAGTGTTGTCGAACAGATAGTCCACCATATACGAATCCACCGTCGCGCCGAATGCGTGATCGTCTACCAGCACGCCCCAACCGGACTGGCCTACTGTGTTCCATAGTCCGGTGTGATTGGCCTGACCCACATTGCTGTCGGCAAAAGTGCGCACCAGTTTGTCCATACGGTGCACACCGTCGATGGACCAGCTCATCACGTAGTCATCGCCGCTGCCATCGTGACTGAGCACGCCACTGCCCACCGTGGTGCCGGAGACGGGGAAAACACCAGGGGCAGTCTGCGCAAAACGGAAGAAGGTCAGATCAGCCCGACGGTCCTTGCTGTCCCACGAACCATTGATCAGATACCAGGTGGGCAGTCGGTCAGCGCGACCACTGAACCAGGTACCGGCCATGACCGCTGAGTCGCCCACCGGAATATTGAACATGCCGATGCCGTTGCCACTGCGGTTCGGATTCCAGTAGAGACCACCCTTGGGCATTCCGGTCAACGGCGAGACGCTGGTGGCGCAGGCGTTGTTGACTTGGCAGTTGCTGCCACTGCCGACGGTACTGGTGAAGACTGCCGCGGAGCGGGTCGAAGAGGAGAAGTCGTCCACTGTACCCAAGTACTCGACTCCTACCGGCGCGCCACAAGTGGCATTGGTGGGAACTGCAAACGGCACATTGACTACTGTCGACTGTGACGAAGCCAGATTGGGCAGTACCTGCTGCGCCACCCCCTCAAGACTGATCGCGGCGGCCTGGGTGCCGCTGGGCAATGCCGATGGCTCAAAGAAGCACACGGCACGTCCTGCCGGCGCTTGATTGCTCACATTGCAACCGTAACTCAGCCGGTCAGTTTGCGCGGCGTTTTCGATGCTTATGGTGGCATTGGCTCCGCTGAATGGATCAGCGGTGAGGTATTGATAAACGATCTCGTAACTCTGATCGTAGAGAATCGCCTGAAACACGGCACTGCCCTGCGTCGTTGTGCTGTTGATGTAGATGCCGACGTTGTTCCACTGGAATACCGTGCAACCTTGTGCCCCACCTGCGTCGGCCGACCGTGGGCAGGTGCTGAAATGCTGATGCTTCAAACTGCCGTTGTTCAGCAATACCAGGTCGTCCTGCAGCACATGCAAGCGCGCGTTGTTTGGGAAGACCGATCCGAAGTCAGTGCACACATTGTTGAAGTCACCGCCATCGTCCTGGTCAGAGGTTGCCAGATAACCATTGGTGCTCATGTACAGCTGCGATACATTTTGACCATAGAAGCGGAATGGAGTGGCGCCGCCCACGGTCTGTGCTGGGGTGATTCCGTCGTCACTCTCGTCAGCGATAATCGTTGGCGCGGCCGTCATATCCACCGCCTGGAATCGGCAGGCAGAATTGTTGTTGTCGACTACACGATTGCCAAAGGCGTCACCAGGCGTGGAGGACGGCAATGCTTCGCTGGCAGTGCGGGAAAATTGCGCAAGGGCGTTGTTCAGCCCATCACCGCCGACATTGGCCAAGGTTACCGGCACGCGCCAGCGTTCGCCTGGTTCGACCACGCCGTCGCCATCGCCGCACACCTGAACCGCATTGCCGCCCTGTGCGGTGATGTCTGGCGCGGTGACGTTGATCGCCAGAGTACCGCTACCGGGACATGCGCCCACATCAGTTACCGTTGCCGTCACAGTAACGCTGCTGGCGACCGGATAACGCACCGGGATCGACGCCGTGCTGGTGGCGGTGGTCGTGGTTCGGTCGATGACTCCATCGCCATCAACATCCCAACGCACCGTGTAGGGCGCCGAACCGCCGCTCATGGCGGCGGTGAAGGTGATGGGTGCATCGACACTGGGGTTGCCATTGTTACTGGTTACGCTGACCGTCGGAGCGGTGCAGACACCACGGCCGTTGAGTGTGACCGCACCGCTGTTTGCGGGATCGAGCCAGTCGCGCAGTCGGCTTGCAGCGCTGCCGCCGCCCTCCCACGCCACACTCAGCCGTCCAAAATAGTCTTCCAAATTATTGCCGCAGGCTGCGGCGCCACCAGAAAGCACGCCAATGACCCGTTTTTCCGGGCTGAGCAGACCCGAGCCAGAAGAACCCTGTTCAGTGGTACCCAGATCCCAATCGGCGACGCGCCAGTGTCGGCTACCCGGAACACCGGAGATCGCAACATCAGACAGCGACAGCGCATTGTTTTCAAAGCTGATGCGTTTTTCGTCGCCCTGCGGATGATGAATCACGACGGCAGAGGATTTCCCGGATTCGGAGCGATCCCAGCCGTCCCAGAACGGCGTCACGCCGGCGGGAATACTGGTGTTGAGCTCAAACAGCGTGGTGTCTGGCGGCACATACGTAGCGCGCAGAGTGGCGCCGCCTGTCTGCGCAATCGAATTGCCCGAAACCGAAATCGGCGTTCCGCTTGCCACCGACCCCGGCGTGCGACAGGTCGGATTCTCATAGTTCCAGTAGGCAACCACAGAGTTCGCTTCCGACTGCGAGTCCAAACAATGGTTTGCGGTGATAAACAGTCGCCTGCCATCGTTGGCGACATTGTTGATCAGCTGACCACTGCACAAGCCACCACCGACTGAGAAACGTGCCACGGCACGAATCTGTTCGCGGTGCGTGTCGCCCTGCGAACACACCACATCGACATTGCAGCTACCCGACTTGGCATAGAGGCTGTCCCCGGTAAAAATATCGCGGAAGGCTTGGTTGACGGTTGACAACTGAAGCTGCAGTGCGTGCTCTTGCTTGGCCGGCAGCAGTAACTCGATATAGGCGACATCGCCCGGCACAAATGGCGTCCAGAACTCCGCGCTCGCAGTGTTGTCAGCATCGGTATAGGGTCCGCGCAGGAAACGACCGGTGGAATCGGTCAGATAAAGTGCCGCCCCCTTGGGCAAATGAAACGGCTTGAACGCTACATCGATGGACAAAGCACCGGGCGCGTCGATGCGCAGGCGCCACAAACGCATGCCGCCGCCGACGCCCTGCCAGAGGCCCTGTGGCGCGGACTTCGCGTCGACTAGCACCTGATGACTGATGGCGTAGCGGGTGGGCTGCCCCTTGCGTTCCTGATCAGTTTCGCGCGCGACCTTCTCCGCGCTCAACGCTTCGATACTCAAGCCCTCGCCGAGTGCAGCTCGCGGCAATTTGAACGACAGGCTTGGCGCCTGCTGCGCCGCGTCGCCTGCGGCAACTGTGGTCGCGACAACCAGCATTCCCAGCGCGAGTGCTCCAGCGCAGAATCGGGTCAATGCGGACTGGTTCGACATGTCGTAATCCTCTTTCGTAGTGGCGAGGCTCAAGCATACAACTGCAGCCCACAGACTCCTGGAAACGACCGAAAATTATCCTGTCTGGCGAACGGGTCTCTCCGTCGGGAAACCTGCCTGACAACCCTTGAGTGACCTACACTCGCCGCCGAACTCTCCATTTAACTCCCCCCATGCCCGAAATTCAAGACCTGGCCAGCCTGATCCGCTCTGGCCACCCCATCATTCTGATCGAGACTGCTGAGGAGCCGCGCGTGGTCGAGACGTTTCGTCACGTCATTGCCCAGGTCTGGCGGCCGCTGTTTCATTGGTCGCTGACCAACGGCCTCAAACGCCTGGATATGGATATGGACGAAGAAGTGGCGCCGCCCGAGGCGACCGCGACACTGACTCATGCAAAAGAATCGACTCAGCGTTCGATCTATCTGTTGTGTGATTTTGGCGGATACCTACGCTATCCGCTGGCTGCACGCATGGTGCGGGAGATCGCCGAACGGCAGAATTGCGCCGCGCACACGTTGGTGATGATCGGCGCCAGCATCGAGTTGCCAGCCGAGCTGGAAAACCACGTGGTGCGCTTCCAGCTGAAACTGCCAGACGAAGCAGTCCTCGGCAAGCTGATTCGCGATGAGGCGTTCCTCTACTCGCGCGAGCACGGTGGCAAACGCGTCGAGATTGATCAAGCTGCGTTCAAGAAGATTGTGCGCAATCTGTTGGGCCTGAAATTGAACGATGCGCGACGCATTGCGCGCCAGTTGATATTCCGCGATGGCGCCATCAGCGACCGTGATCTTCCGGAAGTCGCCAAGCTGAAGTTCGAGATGCTGAATCGCGAGGGATTACTGCATTTTGAGTACGACACCGCTGCTTTTGCCGATATTGCTGGGCTGTCGCGGCTGAAACGCTGGGTTGAACAGCGTCGCGCAATCTTTGTCGGTGAAGCCAAGGCAACAGGGCTGGATTCACCCAAAGGTGTACTGCTGCTCGGTGTGCAGGGCTGCGGCAAATCGCTCGCAGCCAAAGCCGTTGCCGGCAGTTTCGGCGTGCCGCTGGTGCGTCTGGATTTCGGTGCGCTTTACAACAAGTTTCATGGCGAAACCGAAAAAAACCTGCGCGAGTCGCTGGCCAATGCTGAGGCCCTTTCGCCTTGTGTACTGTGGTGCGACGAGATTGAAAAGGGCCTGGCTACATCCGACAGTGACGATGGTGTGTCGCGGCGCGTGCTCGGTTACCTGCTGACCTGGATGTCGGAACGCAAAAAGCCGGTATTCCTGGTCGCAACGGCCAACGACGTCTCACGACTGCCGCCCGAGTTATTGCGCAAGGGCCGCTTCGACGAGATTTTCTTTGTCGACTTGCCCAGCGAATCAGCGCGCGACGAGGTGCTGCGTCTGCATTTCACCAAGCGCAGCATCGCCTGGGAAGGCTTCGAAATGAACACACTGGTTGCCGCAACCGCCGGATTTTCCGGTGCTGAGATCGAACAGGTGATCGTTGCCAGCATGTACGCCGCGCACGCGGACAGCCAGGTGCTGACGCAACAACATTTGCTCGACGAAATTCGTAACACCCGGCCGCTATCGGTATTGATGGCGGAGCGCGTGCAGGAACTGCGCGAATGGGCGCGAACGCGTACGGTTCCTGCCGACTGAGGCCTGATGCACGGCCGCGGGGGAGCGGCCAGACAGGTTCAGTCGAGCTTCTTCAGCCACTTCAACAGCCCGGTCCAGTCGTCCTGGTGGCTGCGTATGTGTTCTGAGTGGTAATCGAAGATGCTGCGGCCCAGACCGGCCATCAGCACGTAACCCTGCGCATCACGCAACTCCGAGACCACCGGAAACGGCCAGGTTTTCATTCGCTCCAGCGAAATTTGCGAGGCCTGCGTCCACGGCTTGAGCCGATTGGCCACGATCGCCACGGGAAACTTGCGGCGCTTGATCTCGGGCAACGCCTGCAGCTCTTCGAGAAACATCTCGGTCGCTTCCAGATCAATGACTGACGGCAGCACCGGAATGATCAAGGCATGTGCTTGCGGCAGCAGCTCGGCAACTTCGCTCGCGCGGATGCCGGCCGGCGTATCGATCACGCTGCGCTTGGTGCCCTCAGGAACTTTCGCCACGACACGTGCGCCGATCTTTCCGGCAAGTCCCAACACCGCGCCCGGCAGTTCGGCCCGTTTCTGTGCCCAATGCAGCGAGGATGACTGTCGATCACAATCGACCAACGCAGTTTCCTTGCCGGCAAGGGCATAGAACGCTGCCAGGTTGGTTGCGATGGTGGTCTTGCCGCAACCTCCCTTGGAACTGGCTACCAGGATCGTGCGCATGCTCGCTCACTTTTGGCTCAAGGAAGGCCCGAATCTACAACCTGCGGGGGGCGCTGTGAACTGGGCCGCGGGTCTAGCCGCAAACGGGCTAGAGCCGAGGCCCCAATAACGAAACTCAAATTGCAAAACTTTGTGGATTGGAATCCGAAGCGCCGCAATGCCCCGGATGGCCAACGAATCGGCGCTGGCCGAGACCGCAGAACTACTTGTCGTCGCGAAAGATCGCCGTGCCGCGGCTGCCATCGGGCTTGATCCAGCCCCGGTACATGCCACCCGTATTGAATGGCAGCGCGATGTTGCCATGCCGGTCGAGTGCGATGGCACCACCATCACCGCCGAGCTTGGGCACAACGCCATTGATCACGTCTTCGGCCGCTTTGGCCAACGTATCGCCGCGATAAGCCATGCGTGCGCAGATGTCGTGGGCCACCGCCGCGCGGATATAAAACTCGCCCCAACCAGTACCGGAAACACCGCAACTGTCAGTCGCATAATTGCCAGCGCCGATGATCGGCGCATCACCGATTCGGCTCCAGCGCTTGTTGGTCATGCCACCGGTCGACGTGGCCGCAGCAATGTGGCCGTGCTGATCCAACGCCACTGCGCCCACCGTGCCAAAGTAGGTGCCTGCGCCTGCCTTGGCGGTCGGATTTTTTTCTTCTGCCTGCGCTTCGCGCAGCTGCTGCAGGCGATGCGTTGTGTCGAAGTATTCGTTGGGGACGCGCACAATCGATTTGCGGGTATCGGCGAATGCCTCGGCGCCGCTCCCCGCCAACATGACGTGCGGCGAGTGTTCCATGACTTCGCGCGCCAACCGAACCGGGTTGCGAATGGTGGACACGCCGGCCACGGCGCCGGCACGCAGGGTGTGGCCTTCCATGATCGAGGCGTCGAGTTCATGACCGCCCTCCGAGTTATAGACAGCGCCCTTGCCCGCATTGAAAAACGGCGAATCTTCCAACACCACCACAGCCGCCGTCACTGCATCCAGCGCCGTTCCACCGCGCTTGAGCACCGCCTCGCCAGCATCCAGTGCGCGCCCCAGGTCGGTGTGAATCTTGGCGATGTTTTCCTTGGGAATATCAGCACGCCTGATCACCCCGGCGCCACCATGGATGACCAGGGCAAATGCGCCAGGTTTTTCTTTTGCGTGAATCGAAGCGGTCATAGCCAAGCTCAGCAAGATGGGAAGAATAAGGGCGCGCATGCTGCGAACTCCGTTGGAATTGCAAAGACGGTGAAAGCGGCGTCCCGCCGCGATTGCCGGCAGTCAGTCTGGCTGCATACTTATTTCGCGTTGGGAGGGTTAAGGAACCTCTGAACAAGTACGCAGCCGCGATAGCCCCCTGCGTCAGGGGGCGAAAAACCACAGGTCGACCAGCTCCGCTGTTGAGAGCGACCAGGTCCGCTGTTCACAGCGGGGGTTTGGCAAGCAATAAGCAGTGGGGCGAAGACGAAGTGGTGACTTATTCAGAACTCCTTAAGTGCTGGTTGCCGTTGCAGTATCCACATGATCAGCACGATAGCGCGACAGCGCTACAAACACTGCTTCGGAGATCAGCTTCAGAAAAATAGTTCCCATGCCGGGATGGAAACGGTTGGGATCGTGCGAGCCGATCGCCAACAGGCCTTGATCGGCCACTGGCAGCACGACCGCCGACTTGACCTTGTCGCCGTGCTGACCAAACAGGAAACTCAACTTGTCGTCATTGAGGCGTCCGCAAAGGGGCTCGCCCGCCGCGAAAAATTCGTCGAAGGGTCGCAACCCCGAATCGCCGCGTCCGGCAATCTTCAGCCAATCGGCCTGGAATCCTTCGACCGGACGATGCAGGCACATGCGCACCAGATCGGTGTGAAAGTCCTCGGTAAGCGTCGCCACTACACGCGACAAAGTGTCGGCGAGGGTGCCGGCACGCATCAGCGACAAGGTAAAGGCATGAACGCGCACCATCAATTGCTCGTTGTCCTGCGCGATGGTGATGAGCTCCTGCAGACGCCGCGACATGGCGCGTGTTTTATCGCGCAGCACATCCAGCTGATAGCTGGCGAGGGACGTGCTTGCGCCCTGCTGTCGCGGCAGCGCCAGGGTCAATGCCAAGTCCGGAAAGCCACTGAGGAAATCCGGGTGTCGCCTTAGGTAACCGGCAACGTCCAGCGGATCAAGCTCTCTTCGATGCGGATTTTCAATCGTCATGCCATTCACCTTCAAAGACAAACTGGGTTGGGCCGGTCATCCAGACCGCGGCGTTTTGATCCGGCCATTCAATCAACAACTGGCCACCCGGCAAGGATACGCGCACCCTCGAATCCAGGTCGCCGCGACGCATTCCGATCACTGCAGCCGCACAGGCGCCGGTACCGCAGGCCAGGGTTTCGCCAACGCCGCGTTCGAAGACGCGCAGCTGGATGTGATCACGGGCGAGTACCTGCATGAAGCCGACATTGCAGCGCTGAGGAAAATACGCATGCGCTTGAAGCTGCGCGCCGATCCCGGAAACATCCGCGCTGGCAACATCCTCCACGCGCAAGACCGCATGCGGATTGCCCATCGATACTACCCCAGCGTCGACCTGGCCGTGCGCCAGAGGCAAACGGTAGCAATCAGACACAGCCACTGCCTTAAACGGAATCAGTGCAGGCTCGAAAATGGGCGCACCCATATCAACGCGAACGCTATGGTCGTCCAGCACTTCGCATTGCACCGCACCCGAGGGACTCTGCAAACGCACGCCGCCACGCCCGATCAGGCCTGCGCGAAACAACCACGCCACCACACAACGCACACCATTGCCGCATTGACCGGCCGCGCTGCCATCGGTGTTCCAGATGCCGTAACGGAACGCGCAGTTGGGATCAACGCTGCTCTCGATGCTCAGCAATTGATCGCAGCCGATGCCAAAGTGGCGGTCGGCGAGCCGACGCGCT
>JAWXCG010000264.1:0-18456 GCA_034440555.1 Pseudomonadota bacterium | reverse complement strand
GTTGAAACCAGAGCGCCCGCGCACAGCGCGGACGCTTTTGTCCTCTGGCACTGAAAAAATATGTCGTGTTCGCGGTTGCCACGCCGGAAGTTGCTGCCCAATCCGGACCTGCATTAAACCCTTGGCGACACACCTGTCAGATATGACAGCTGTCCCTTCCGCAGGTAAGGCTCTAAAAATGTTGCTGATCGCAAACCCATTGGCGTGTTTGTGATTCGACATTCAACCGGATGGTGCAAGGAGGAATTCGCTCGGGGTCTTCATTGCCGCAGGTCCGAGTATTGCTACTGGGGCGCCCATGCCTCGTTCTAAACCAGCCCCTTCTGTTTCGGTCGATCTGGCCCGCGCGGTGTCGCATCCGCCCCGGTTCGACTCACTCCCCATCCGCGATCGCCATCCGCACAGGAGCCGCACATGAAGTCGCCCGCCCAGCCCCTCGATCACTCTGGACACTGCGTCTCAACCCGCTTGCGCCGCATCAGCCGGCGTTTGCTTCTACCCGTTGCACTGTTGCTGCCGGCATTGATGCTGCTGTTGATGGCGAGCTGCTCGAAGCAGGAGACGCGCAGCGCGGAACCGAACGCTGCGGCCGAGGCCGTGCCGGCGCCGAAGCCTACGACGGTCACGTTGGCGACAACCAAGGCGCTCGCGGCAGCCAGCAGCACCTGTACCGCACCCGCAGCGTGGTTCCCGTCGACGCAAACACCGGAGCCGAATCCGGACATCAATTTCAACAGCTTCTGCGCGTTCCATCAGTGGGCCTGGCAGTCGATGCTGTGGCTTACGCAGAGCGATGGCTCGGGACAGATGCGCTTCGAGAGCTTCCCGTCAGCGCAGGAAGTGGTGTCTGGCCAGGAATCCAGTGATGGCAATGCGCTGCAGTTGCGGCCGCGCACGACCAAGTCGGACCGTGTCCCGGATTCGATGAACGAAATCAATCAAGCCGGCCAGGGCGGCATCCTGGTTGATCATCAGGGCCGGGTGATTTATTACTCGCAGCATGTCAATCAGGCGATGTTCACCGACATCGAAAGCCAGGGTTGGAATCAACCCAGCGTGTTGAACAGCATGCCGCCCACTGTGGAATTCAAGACCGGCGACGTGGAATTGAAAGCGGCGTGGAAGATCGTCAGCCCCGGCGAAGATGTCAGCGGGTTGATTGTGCGTAGCGCCGAAGTCGACAAGCTGGTCAATCGCAATGGCAGCATCACCACCGATCCGACACAGCCGCTGCAAGTAAAGGTCGCCCTGGTCGGATTTCACATCGTGGGCTGGGTCAATGGCCATCCCGAAGCGATCTGGGCAACGTTTGAGTATCGCAACAATGCGCCGGACTATGCGCCAAAGCAGTCGACCGACGCAGCGGTCAGCGCCAGCAATTTCCTGTTCTACACCGCCAACACCAAAGCCATCGAGTGCAATCAGCTCAACTCGGCCGTGTTGAAGCTTGATGAAGCCACGCAGACGCTGTCGCCGGTCACGCAGGTGTGTCGTCAGTTCCCATCGGGCATGGTCGCTGGCACCACCGAGCCCAACAATGATGTACCCAACCTCGCAGCGATTACGCAGCTGAATGCGTCGGTGTTGAAGCAACTCGAGAGCGGCAGCCTGCTGAAAAATTACTTCGAGGTCGGTGCGGAGTGGACCACCGGCGTGACATCGCCACCGACCTTCGTGCCCAACTCAACACTGCAAGACACGCTGGTCGGATCGCGACTGCTGGGCAACGCGGTGATTGAGACGTTCAATCAGCAGGTGCAGAGTCAGAACAACTGTTTCTCCTGCCACAACACGATGATGTTCAATCCGTCTGATCCAAAAGTGCCACCGATGCAGGGCACCAACATCAGCCTGAGCCACATCATCTTGCGCGCCTATCTGGACAACCAGAACAAGTAGATCGCTATCCCAACCGCGCCAACTTGACCGCACCGATCTGACCGTGACCACTCGACCGTTCTCGCACTGATTGCCCGGAGCACATTGCCATGCCCAATCCAGTCATCCGCATCCATCCCGCCATCGGCCTGTCCCGCGTTGGCAACAGCAGCGAGTATTATCTGGCGCCCGATAGTTCGGCCGGTCTGAACCAGCCCGGCAGCGCAGTGACCGGCGGCCTGCCGATCAAACCGGGCACTGAAGACACGCCGATTTCCGACGCGGATCTGCGCGATTCGGCTGGCGCGCTAAAGCGTCAAGCGCAGCGCTTTCGTTTGTACCAATACAACGATCCGCAGTTGGCCACGCAATATCCGTACACCGGCAGCGTCAGCGAGATCATGATCGGCAGCGTGGTCGCTGGCAAAACCGTCAGCGATATTGTCTGGACGGTGCATCTGGCCAACAAGAAGTCCAATTGCTGGGTGTTGATGGAGAGCACCATGCCAGGAAAGTTCAGTAGCCTGTCCTCGTACGACCCACCTGATCTGCCGCCGCTGCGCAATCTGAAATTCGCCGGCAGCAGCGATCCGGCTGATCCGAAACGATTGTCAGTACTGGTGATCGATTCGGGCCCGCGTGTGATCCAGGGCGCCAGTGCCAAGCGCATCAACTTTGACGCCTCGAGCGCACCGGCGTTCTACGCCAATGGCAAGTTGCAGCCACTGCCAAATTATCCGGTGTCCTATCCGACGGATCATTTTACCAAGCTGTACAGCCCATCCGGCGTGGTTGTCAGTCAACTCGGCGCGATCGAAACCGATGCGCACGGACGCCTGATCGTGATTGGCGGCGAGGGCACCGCCAGCGCCTGGTATCAGGACGAGAATGGTGATTCGCGCTCGCATGGTGGGCCGTTCCAGTTGACCGATGACGTGAATAACGATGGCTGGTTCGATGACACCTCGGATGGTCCGGTCAATGCGTCGCTGGTGTTCAGCGATGGTACGCAGCTGGCGATCGCAAGTACCGCATGGGCGGTGTGCACCGATCCCTCGTACGCGCCGCAGATCCGCAATGTGGTCTCGCTGTGGGACGAGGTCTACGATACCTGGGCGCGTAATTTTGCACTCGATCCGGGTCTGTACAGCGGCCCGCCCGATCCGGGCAATGCGTCTGGTTTCAACAAGGCGTTCAAGCCGTCATTTTCGGACGATGTGTTTCCGATTTTCCGCAGCGCGCATCTGCAGATGTTTACCACCGGGCTCAATCAATTGGCGATCGGCTCGCATGCGCGGCTCGACAATCTCAGCGCCACCAGCAATCCGGCGAGTTTCTTGAACGTGCAGTCGTTCATTCGCAGCCCCTACCCCTCTGACAACCAGTTTCAGACCGGCTCGCCACGCATGCCTCTGGCGCTGGGCGACACCGGGTCTGCATTTCTGTCACTGACGCAGACCCAGTATTTTTTTCTCAACCAATGGTTCGACAACAGCTACACAGCGACACCCGACAAGCCGCTGACCGCGGGCGAACTACTCGATCGCAATGCGCTGGCCAATTGCCTGGGCGGACGCTTCAGCCCTGGCATCGACCTGACCTTTATCGTGCGCGATCCGGTGTTTTTCGCTAGCAGTTGGCAGGACCCCAATGTCGGCCCGTTCCGGGTGAATGTTGCCGCGCTCGACTACACCAAGGCAATGAAGACAGCGCCCTTCCTCGGCGTCGGCTATATCCCGGAACGCAGCAGCACGCGTGTCGAGCCGGGCGATGTGTGTAAATTCATGGCGCTGCCCTGGCACACCGATTACAACTCCTGCGCCACGCATGTGCCGTCGCCAAATCCGGGCGGCGATATCACCAGCACCAACCAGACCGGCGATGGTCGCAATACGACGTTGTTCTGGTCGTGGCCGGCGCAGCGACCGGTGTCGGTCTACAACTGGCCCGATCTGAAGAAGAACAACGGCAAGCTGCCGATTCAGCGCTACTCGGTGCGCGGCCCAGGTACGCAAGCCAGTGCGACTGCCGATGGTGCGGTGTATCCAGCGCAGAACGTCGGGCGCTTCCAGGTGCGCGAAGACATGGTCAAGCACTGGCAGGAGATCGGCACAGTGATCCAGGGTGCTGCGATCGAGGGCTATACTTTCGACAAGAGCTACTATCTGGAAGTTGCAAGCATGATGTCCGACGTCAGTGATGTCGTGGTGCCTTGGCCAAACCAAGTCACCGATCAGCTGACACCCACCGGCTGAGTGATGGGTAACACTGGTTCTCACCCGATCAGCGATGAGCCCTCCGGCGTTTGCGATGTATTGATCGTAGGCGCCGGACCCGCCGGCAGCGCAACTGGGCTGATGCTGGCGCGTCTACTTGAAACCAGCACGACGATGCGGCGCGTCGTCATGGTCGAAACCAGTCGATTCGATGCGTTCCGCATTGGCGAGAGCCTGCCGCCGGACACACGCGTGCTGCTTGATCGCCTGGGCGTGCTGCCCGCATTCCTGGCCGCCGGTCATCAGCCTTGTTGGGGCAGTATTTCCAGTTGGGGTGCCGACGAACTCGGCTTCAATGATTTCGCGGTGAACATCCATGGCCATGGCTGGCATGTGGAGCGAACCCGTTTCGACGCACTGCTCGCCGAACAGGCAGCCGCGCGCGGTGTCGAACTGCATCAAGGCTGGCGCCTGCGCGCAGCCGAAGCGCTGCCCGAGGGTGGCTATCGGGTTGATCTGCGCGACAACGAACAGCGCGAATGCTCGCTGTCGGCGCGCTGGGTGGTAGATGCTTCAGGTCAGGCCGGAATATTCGCGCACGAGATGGGCGCGCGTCGCGTCTACGACGATCGATTGATCAGTATCGCCGGTGTATTTGAGCTGCGCGACAGCACGCTGATCGATCAACGCACCCTGCTCGAAGCTGTGCCATACGGCTGGTGGTACTGCGCGCGTTTGAACGCGCACCAGGCGATTGTTTCGATCACCACCGATTCAGGCACCGCGCGGTTGCGTGCGCTGGCGTCAATCGGATCCTGGTTCGGTCATCTGGCGCAGACCCGTCATCTTGGCGATCGTCTGCATAGCAGCACGGTCACTGCCGAGGGACTGCGGCCCTGGGCAGCGCCAAGCTTTCGACTCGACCCCTGCGTCGGAAAAGACTGGCTCGCAGTGGGCGACAGCGCGATCAGCTATGACCCGATCACCGCGCAAGGCATCCACAAGGCGCTGGAGATGGGCATCGCCGCAGCACACGCCATCGAACAGAGGTTAAGCGGGGCAATTGCCGATTTCAGTGGCTACGAACGCAGCATCGAGGAACGTCATGCCGCCTATCTGGATTTGCGTCGACTGCTTTATGCACGAGAGCAACGCTGGCCCGAGCAGCCGTTCTGGAAGGCACGACAAAAGCCGATGGTGCCGCAACCGCGGCCAACGGTGACGCCGGCCAGCATCATCCGATCCAATTACCGACCGGGGTGAATCCGGATGGGTGATGGACTCGTGCATACGTGCGGTCGTGCCTCGCAAGTGACCAACTTCCTTTTGTCAATGACCAAGCCGGATGTGTTGCACCAAGGCCGGTCGCGGCGCTTTGCGGAACCCGGCAACAACGGTGCCGTAACGCGAACCACCGGGGAGGCTTGCCGCCCCGGTGTCGTGCTTCGGACCTCGCCGGCGTGGATATCTAGCCCGCGATTTCGAGCTCTCGCGTCTCTGGCGCATTCAACGCATCTTGCTTGCGCATGAATTTGAGGGTGCCGTTCCACAGCTGATGACGCGCGGTCAGCGCTTCCACAGCTGCGAGTCGCGTGCTTTTCAGCGCCGAGGGTTTGCGCGACAACATGTTGGCTACCAGCTGACTTGCCGCCGGCCCGTGTGCATCGCCATCGAGTTCAATGTGTCGCTGCAGATAATAGACAAACTGCGGTGCCGACTCGGTCGACATACCCCAGTTGTTGAGCAAGCCCTGGAACATGCCCGGTATGACGTTTTCGCGGCCATAGAAAAAACTCGCCATGGTGTCGAGGGTGGTGCCGCGAATGGCGGTGTCCAGTGTGCTGGTAACGAAGGCGCGCACGAAGCTCGGAATCTCGGCATCTTCGAGCGCGTCCTCCGGGTGCACACCACTGCCCAGCGCGCGCAGAAACCGCTCGAACACCACAGTGGACGCGCCCACTTCGCGCATCGCGCCCAGGTACAGATCGAGATGGCTGGCGGCGGCACCGTCCGGGCCGATGTCGCTCTCTTCGGCGAGCACGATGTCGTTGATCAGTCGCGCTGCCTCCGGGTCCTGCGGCGGCAGCCAGGGCAAATGCACGCAGGTCAGATCGCGCTGCAGGCGCTTGACCAGTGACATGAAATCCCAGACAGCAAACACGTGAATTTGCATGAAGGTCTGCAGGTGGCGCCGATCGCAAATCGCGGCGAACAGCGGGTGACGCTCCAAACCTGATCTGAGCGCGGTGATTTCCTGCGTGAGTACTGGATCCTGAGGGTGACGCATGGTGTGCTCCTGAGTCTTGGCTGACAGATATCGCCACAGATTGCGGCGACGCGTTCCAAACAACGGCAGCAGCACGTCCGCACCGCGCACGCAAGCGCGCGGACGGAGCCCCCCCGGGGCTACAGTCGGTAGTCAGACCGGCGGACAGCCGGTCTGGAATCTCACATCAATCGTGCATCAGACCTGCTGATAGAGCGGATAGAGATTGCTTTCCTCACGCTGGATTCGCTGTCCCAGCAGACCGCCCACCGCTGCGTATTCCCTGAGGAAGGACTGACGCATGCCTTCGTCGAAATCCGGGCGTTGGTAGCGTTTGACGAAATCGACCACACCGCGCGCGATGGTATTCATTTCGCGTCGAAAACTGCGAATCAACTGCAGATTCTCGTCGTCACCGGCCAGACTGTTTTCCACGTAATTGTAGAACCGCACGTTTTCCGATATTACGTGGCTCTCGAGCGCCGTTTTGAATGCGATCAGCGTCACCGGCAGCTCGCGGAATCGCCCCATCTCGGCCAGGCGACCGAGTTGCTCAAACATTTCCACCAGATTATGGTGATCGTGTTTGAGCGAGGAAATCAGTGAGGAATCGTAACGCGGCACGCGTGGGGCGGGCATGCCGTTCAGTTGACGGACCGGGGTGTACCTGACCTCAGGCTCTTTGCTCAACCAACGTCGAATGGTGTCCAACATCGCCGGCCCTTCATGCCATCCAGCAGGGATGACTTCGAATACGGAACGTAGTCCTGTATCGAGGTGACGTAACCTGTAACACTTTACAGGTTCGACTGCGTCACACTATTTTGTGAAAAACAGGTGACGCTTTCTGTGATGACGTCGAACCCATTAGTGTGTAGTTGGTCAATTTGCCAGGAATTTCGAACGGGCCGTGTTTTCCGATCGGTTGAGGTAATCACTTGTCGTGAATGCTTGCGGGCTTTGTGTGTGCTCGTTTACGGCATGTCCAAGACGGCTTTGGTGTGGCTACGCACCAACACGTTCTGCGGTTTTCGGTGGTCGCTTTCGCCACAGCCGCCAAATAGTCACGATATTGGCGATGGCGATCATCACCTCAAGCGCGGTGCCGCCGATTGAACCGACCAGGATGGTGTTGATCAGCCACAGCATCGTGGAGGTCAGCAGTACCAGACGCATCGCGATACCTTGAAACAAAAACAGCGCCAGGGTGCCGATGCAGGTCGCGATCAGTGGCAGCCAGTCGGTCCAGACATGCACCAGCCAGGGTCCGATGGCGAGGTTTAAGGCGACGATGGCCAACGCAAGTCGCAGCGAACTCGAGTACAGCGAGAGCGTGGTGCGCAGCAACGCGATCAGCGCACTCGCCATCGAGCTGGTGGCCCCAAGCATGGCGAAGTGGATTGCATACGACAGTGCTTGCGCGATCATCACCTGCTTGAAGCGACGGTCGTCGCGCTGCAAAAAACAGACCACGCCGAGCACAAAGGCGAAGTATCCGGCGATTTGCGCAGCAGAGAAGGGATGGTCGAACATGGGCAGTAGCGCAATACGCGTAAGGAAGAGGCTGCTCATTCTGCGGCAATCGCCTGCGCTTGCCTAATTCAAAACAACGCGTGCGCGTCATGCGTTGCAAGCCGGGGGTGGTGTCGCGATCAGCTGCGGTCCAGCGGCAAGGCCCCTGGTGGTGTTGTGCAGGAGAAACAGCGGCCGCGCGCAGCGCGGACCCGCATCAGGGTTTGGCAGTCAGTTTCAACAACCGCGCGTTGCCCCCATCTTCGAGCAACCAGATCGCGCCGTCGGGCCCTTGCTCAACTTCGCGGATGCGCTGACCCATGTCGAAGCGCTCGGCTTCGTGTGCGTTCACGCCATCAAACTCGACGCGCACCAAAGCCTGCGAGGCGAGGCCACCGATGAAACCATCACCCTGCCACTGTGGAAACATCGCGCCCGAATAGATGATGAAACCGGCGGGTGCAATCACCGGCGTCCAACTGATCTCGGGTGCGTTGAATTCGGGCCGGGTGGCGTGATCCGGAATGTCCTTGCCGCTGTAATGATCGCCATTGGAAACGATGGGATAGCCATAGTTGGCGCCGCGTTCGATAAGGTTCAATTCATCGCCGCCGGCCGGACCCATCTCGTGCATCCACAGTGCGCCTGTTGCATCGAAGGCCAAGCCCAACGGATTGCGGTGACCGAGTGACCAGATCTGCGCCGTCACACCGCCTTGATCGCCGAACGGATTATCCGCGGGCACCGAGCCATCGTCGTTGAGGCGAATACTCTTGCCCAGATTGGACTGCATGTCCTGGGCCGGATCGAATTGCTGTCGCTCGCCAGAGCTGATCCACAGCATGCCGTCGGGACCGAAGGCAATGCGGTGCCCGTAATGCCCCTGGCCGGAAACCTTGGGTACCTGGCGCCAGATCACGCTGACCTGGTCCAATACACCGCCGCTATCACCGTCAGCGAGTGTCAACTTGCCGCGCACCACCACGGCGCCATGCGTGTCGCCCGCGCCGGCTTCGGCATAGCTCAAATACACCCAGCCAGTGTCAGCGAATCGTGGATGCACAACGATATCGCCGAAGCCACCCTGTCCGCCGTAGTCCACTGTCGGCACGCCGCTGATTTCGGCGGTCTTGCCACCGCCATCAAGCACTTTGAGCACGCCGCGCTTCTCGCTGATCAGTAGACCGCCGTCGGGTAGAAAACTCATCGCCCAGGGCTCATTGAAGCGGGCGATTTCGGTGATGACGAATGGAGCGTTCGAGCGCTGGGCTGTTGACTGGGCAGGGGATGGGACCGGAGCAGATGCCGTAGTGTTGTCGCTGCTGCCGTTGCAGGCGGCGAGCAGCACGCTGAGAGAGAGGATGGTCAGGTGTTTGATCATGGTGGTACTCGCTGAATTGGAGATCGACAACACGTTTTACTCGATTGATGCGTAGGATCCGAATCCGATAAACAGCGCCCGACCATCGCCCGGAAAATAACGATACGTACCAAAAGCAAAATCTCCGCGCTCGGCGTAACGCCGATCGGCAAGATTCATCAGTCGCGCCTCGACCTGCCAGCGCTCGCCAAGCGCGCGCGACCAACGCAGATGCGCCAACGTGTGACCCGGATAGCGCGCCTGGTTGCCAGCGTCGAGAAAATAGCCGCCCTGGTGCACCAGTTCCAGCTCAAGGCGCCCAAAGCTTGCGGAGTTGTGCACGACGCGCGCGCCGGCCAGCAGTCGCGGTGCGGTGTCGATCTCGTTGTCGCGGGCAATGGCCTCACCAGCGCTGAGCGCGCGATCAAAATCGTAACGTTGAATCGCATAGCTGCCATTGGCATCAAACGACCACGGCGCCTGCGTTTCAGTTCCGATCGCCAGTTCGACACCACGGTGGCGGGTGCGCCCGTCGCTTTCGTTGAAGCCATTGGCATCGCGGAAAATGAAATTGCGCTTGCGCGCGGCATACAAAGCGCCTTCGATCCACCAGCGGCCGATGCTGCTGCGTGCGCCGAGCTCAGCCATGTCCAGCAGTTCGCTGTCCAGATCAGCGACCGCTTGTCCGCGCTGCAACCGGTACAACTCGCTCGCCTGCGGGAAACGGAAGCCTCGCGCCAAGCGCAGCCACATCTGTGCCGCGTCGAAGCGATAGTGGTACGCCAGCTTTGGCGCAACTTGGTCAAACGAATCGCGACGGTCCGCCGGACGATTGAACAGGCAGCCGCCGAAGCCGCACGTGCTGCCGTCGTCGCGCGTATTGCCATCGAGTGCACGATTGTCGTAGCGGTAGTTCAGGCGCTCAGCGCGTAACCCCACGTCGAGTTCGCCACGCTCATGCAAGGCCCAGGCATAGTCGACGAATAGGGCGATCGATTCGCTGCGCGCGCGATAGTCGTAATGGACGCCAGCCGGCCGGATCGCTTGTTGCTGCGCCGAGCCTGTGGTCAATGGCAACGCCTGCCATTCGCGCGTCGCGCCGTCGGCCCACTCCAGATCGGTACCAAAGGACAGGCGCCCATGGACCCCGGTGTGATTAACCAGATTGAGAATGCCGACGCTGCGACTGCCGCCATCTTCCAGTGGCTGCCCCGGCGTGAAATGCTGCAGGAACTGCTGCTGATCACGGCGCACGTAAGGCAGTAGTTGTAGCGACCAGTCGGAATCGAGTTCGTTGCTGTAGCGGGAAGCCGCACGCAATGAGCGCGCATCGCGGAATGCTTCTGGATTCTGATTGCCTGTGCGCAGTGCGGCATCACGGTAGGCATCGCGCCCGCTGATAAAGCCTGCCGTGTTCTGCGCCAGATCGCTCAGCGACAACCAGCTATGCCAGCGTGCCTCGCCGCGTTGCACCTCATGGGCCAGATGGATCTTGTGTTGGCGATAGCCCTCATCGATGCGAAAGCTGCCGGTGTCGGTGCTGTTGAAGCCCAGATACATCCCGCGATCCGCGGCTGCAGCTGACCAGGCGCCCTGCACGCGGTAGAAGTCATGCGACCCCACCTGCGCAGACCATTGCTGCGCGGGCGTAGTCAGCGGCGAAGGCGTGCGCACATTGATCACACCGTGCAGTGCGTTGGAGCCATGCAGCGCCGTGCCGGGCCCGAGCAATACTTCGACCGCGCCTGCCTGTTCGGTATTCAGTTCGAACAGATTGTTGATGTTGCAAAAGCCGGCGGGACGAATTGGCACGCCGTTTTCGGACCATAAAAAGGCGCCGCAGGCACCCGCGCCGGTCAAAACCGGGGAGCGGATCGCAGTGAGTTGTTCCTGGCCACTGCCGCGACTGATCCAGGTGCCGGGCACGCGCTGCAACAGCTCGTTGGGATGCGTGGCGCGGACCTGTTCGATGGCAGCGGTATCGATCAACGTTGCACTGGCAGCTGCGCTATCGGGCTCGGCGTGCACAGTGACGCGATCGAGTGTTGCGGGTGCTGTCACGCGCTGCGTGTCCGCGGTGTGTGGAGCGAGCAACAGCATGAGCGAGATCAAGGGTGACATGCGTCCATCATCGCCCAGAATGGTGGGCTGCGGAAATCCGCCGGTGAACGCTTCCCCGCATATCGCCGACCCACCATGAAATTGTGCGACGCATGCGGCGGTGGGTCCGACCTGCGGTCGGACGCTCTCCCCATCCAATTGCTCGGGTCTGACGCCTCCCCTGACATCAGTCCCGATGACACGGGCTGATTCCATATGTAAGCTATACCAGACATATTATCTGGTTCACCTTACACAAGGAAATCTGCTGTGCTGCGCATCGCAAGCGTCATCGCCATCTCACTATTGCTTGGTTTGCTGTTCACCGCGCGCGCTATGGACTAGCCGATTCGGCCGGGATTCACCGGCTTCGGCCTGATGTTGTGGAGCGCCCTCGCAGTGCGCCATTACTGGCTGGGCTTGAAGCTGGCGGCGCCCGAATCGCCCGAACGCAGCCTGTGGATTGGACTGACCACGACCGCAGTGATTGCTGGCCATCTGTTCGGCATGATTTGGCAGATCGGTCCGCACATGGAGCTGCATAGCCTGCAGACGCACGCGCTGGCGAGTGATAGCTGGACCTTGGTCCTGGGCGGCGCAGTGGCGTGGTGGATTGCGCGTGATCCCGACCCGCGCCAGGACGAGCGCGATCTGTGGATTGAACATCAGGGTACGCGGTGGGCTTACTACAGCCTGGTGCTGGTGCTGATCGCGCTGCTGCTCGTGCTCGGATTTGGTATTGGTGAAGTCACAGCGCGGATGTCGCAACCGCTGATTGCACATCTGTTGATCGGTGCGCTGATGCTCAGCTGCCTGGCAGCGAATGCGCGTCAACTGCATTTCTATGCGCGCGACCGCCGGATGCAGACGGCTGACGAATCTTTACCATGAGCGGCACGCCACTGGGCAACCATCTGCGTCGACTGCGATTCGATCGCGGTGAGATATCGCAGGACACGCTAGCGCGGGCGGTCGGCATCACCCGACAGACCATCATCGCGCTCGAAGGCGGCCACTACGCGCCATCGCTGGAACTGGCGATGCGGCTGGCGCGGTACTTCGACAAGCGCGTCGACGACCTGTTTTTCTGGCGCGAAATACCGGATCCAACGCCGCGCTAGTCCTGAGCCAACGTCGCGTCAACCGCGTCCACAGTTTTTCAATTCGCATTGGAGCCAAGGATGTCCGCCCCTGCCGTCCCGCGCTTCACCTTTCTCAGCGCCCGCCATCTGTTCATGGCGCTGGCCCTCTTGTTGTTGCTCGCCTGCCTATACCGCATGTTCGACTACGCGCTGGGTTGGAGCGGCGGATGGAAACCAATGCCGTCCGCCACAGCACCGCAGGCGCGCTTCGTCGATCAAAACCCTGGCGATACGGACGCGTCGGCGCAGGCCGCAGCAGCCGATGCAGAACTGCGCGCTGCGCGCGACAGCACCCAGGCACCTGCGGTTTCTGCCGCGGTATCCCTCGCTGGGCACCGTGTCTGGGCGAGCGCAGTGGGTTGGGCCGATGTTGATCAGCAGCTTCCCGTCGATCTGGATGCGAGCTTTCGCCTAGGCAGCAGTTCAAAGGCAATCAATGCGGTGGCGCTGGGTACATTGCTGGACGCCGGTCGCATTGATCTGGATGCACCGGTGCGCCGCTATCTTGAAGGCGTAGCCGAGCCCGTCGCTTCGGTAACCACACGCCAGGCCATCAGCCACACGGCCGGCATCCGCGATTATGGTGTGTGTCTGTGTTTTCCGATCTGGGAACAATTCAGCCGACGTGACTTCGGCCACAGCGCGCGCGCCGGCATCGCGGTATTCGCCGACGACGCATTGCTGTTCAAACCGGGTACGCAATTTGCCTATTCGAGCTATGGCGCCAATCTCAGCGGTGCCGTCATCGAGGCGGTGGCCGGCATGAATTACCTGGACTACATTCAGTCCGCGGTATTCCAACCGCTCGGCATGCGCCACAGCGGCGGCGACTGGGCAGGCACCGAGGTCCCTGGACGCGTGCGTTTCTACGACACCCAGGAAGGCCGCTACAAGCGCGCGTATCCAGTCGACAACAGCATCAAATGGCCCAGCGGCGGCATGATCGCCTCGCCCTCGGACATGTTGCTGCTGGGTGAGGCAATGCTGGACTCGCGATTGTTCAGTGCCGCCACACGCGATCTGCTGATTCGCCCGCAGCCACTCAGCGACGGCAGCGCCAATGAGCAGGGCTACGCGCTGGGCTGGCGCTATTTCGGCGACAAGAAGTTGTTCGACGGCAAGCTGACGACACGCTTCTACACGCACAATGGCACCGCGGTTGGCAGTGCTTCGTACTTCGCGGTCTATCCCGACTACGGCCTGGTGATCTCGGTAATGATGAACAAAAGTGTAAACAGCCTCGACGGCCTGGCGCCGCATGCCAACCGACTGGCAGAGCTGTTCATCGCGCCACAACTGAAAGTGGCGTCACAATAGGCGCGCAGCCGGGCGCGGCCGAATAAATGGGCAAGGTTGATCGCGGCCGGGCTGGCTCCTACAACACTTCGTCCCGGCCCGATTTGCCGCTACGCTCGCCGCTCACATCCGGGGCGGCATGATGTCGAAGGGAAGTCTGGTTTGTGTCGGCGTGGGCATGACGCTCGGCTCGCACATCACGCCACTAAGCCGCAGCTACATCGAGAAATCCGATGTGGTGTTCTCATTGATGTCGGACGGCATCGTCGAACTCTGGGTCCAGGAAATGCACGCCGATGTGCGTAGCCTGCAGCCTTACTACAGCGAAGGTACTTCGCGTCTGGTCAGCTACAAGGCCATGATCGAGGCGATGCTGGTGGAAGTGCGCGCTGGCAAAAAAGTGTGCGGCGCGTTCTACGGGCATCCCGGCGTCTTCGCCTGGGTACCGCATCGCGCCATCGAACTGGCCCGCTCCGCAGGCTATGCCGCGCATATGGAGCCCGGCGTTTCCGCCGAGGACTGCCTCTACGCCGACCTCGGCATCGACCCCGGCAAATACGGCTGCGCCCACTTCGAAGCCAGCCAGTTCATGTTCTACCAACGCCGCATCGACCCCAGCGCCTACCTCATCCTCTGGCAAGTCGGCGTCGCCGGCGACCAGTCGCTTGCCCGCTTCTCCACCGGCTCCGCATACCGACAGGTCCTCGTCGACGTACTCGCCCGCGACTACCCGTTGGACCATGAAGTGATTATTTATCAGGCGGCGACGCTGCCGATCCAGAAGCCGAGGATGGAGCGCATCAAGCTTTCCGAACTGGTTGACGCGAAAGTCGATATGCAGATCACCATGGTGGTTCCACCTTGTCTGGCCAAGGTGCGCGATGACAACGTACACCAGCGCCTTGCTGAGCTGGCGCTGGCGGAGACAGAAGCAGTATGAGCTTCGCCCTGCGCACGTCTTGCGAAAGTAGTGCGCCGGCGCGCTTCAACCTGCGTCCCTTGGCGGCGGGCGACGAGGTCCTGTATCACGACATCTATTGCCATCCCGAGACGATGCGCTATGTCGGCGCGCCATTGTCAACCGGCCAGGCAACGCGTAGCTTTCTTGCTGCGCTCAAACAGAACGCTGAGCCGTTGGCAGAGGTTCGATTTCTGGTTGCGGTAGACGACAGCTCGGGGATTGCGTCGGGGATTTGCGGAGCAACGATTGGGGTGCCACGATTGGGCAGCGCCGAGATCGGCATCATGTTGACGAGCTCGGCTCGTGGACAGGGTTTTTCACATGAAATCCTGGGGCGCTTCATCGATTACGTCTTTGCGACTTTTGAAGTTGAACAAGTGTGGGTCAGGTACGCAGTAGAACAAGCGGCGGTCGTACTTTTGAATAGGGGCTTGGGTTTCGTGGTCAGCGAACGACTTTCACCTGATGACGATGCTCGTTGGACCGCGTATATCCGTCGAGACGCGTGGCACGGTTTCATCAATTCAACCAACAGGGGGTAACACCATGTCGAATGTAATCGCTTTGCTGGAGAAACTTGGTCAGGATGCTACTTTGAGATCAGCGATTTCTGACACAGTGGCGAGTTCGCTTGAAAATTCGGAAATTTCACCTGCCATAGCCATCGCGCTGTCAACAGGCGATCAAGTCCGTCTTGTGGCGCTGCTTGGTGCAAGAACTAATGTCAGTTGCATGGTGTTTCCTTCCAAGCAAGGAGACGAAGAGGAAGAAAAACAGGACGACGACAAGGACGTGCCTGATGATGATACTAAGGGACTTGCTCAGAATCTTCTTCAAGCAGCCCTTGCGTCCTAATCTTCGCCATTGCGTAGCCACTCGGACCCGTTCGAAATTCTGGGCGGGTTTGTTGACCTACGCCGCTTTTTTGGCCGCCTGCGAGACAGCGGCGATGCCGCCCGCCGAAGCGAACAAGTTGCTACTCCAGGCGGAGCATATCAAGCGATCCGATTACACAGAGTTCAGCAGCCTTCTCGATTCAATCGAGTCCGAAGGCGCCAGCTTGACGCCCGAGCAACTCGACCACTTAACCTATCTGCGCGCTTGGCAGCACACGTATGCAGGAAAATTTGATCAGGCGATCGGCGAATTCAAGGGGCTGATCGCACGTCCGATTGATCCCACACTTCGATCGCGCGCTACCGCCACTCTTGTAAACGCATTGACGATCGGCCGTCGCTATGACGAGAGCTTTCGATATCTGACAGAGGTGCTCGATAACCTACCTCAGGTATCGGACAAGGATGTGCGATCGCAAGCGCTAGGCGTGGCTGCGCTGCTACACAATCAAGTCGGACAGTACGATCTCAGCATAGGCTATTCGGACCGAATGTTGGTGGAGAGTTCGACGCCTTGGGTACGCTGTGGTGCCGCCCAATTGAAATTTGATTCCCTGTTCAAGAGCAACCGGCTGCAAGACGTCGAAACGGAACTAGAGTCGTGGGTGCAACGGTGTGTCGATAGCAGAGAATTCGGGTTCGCCAATTTCATGCGGACCTATCTCGCCAGATTGCACGTCGCCAACAATCGCAACGATACAGCGATCAAACTGTTGCTCAAGAACCGAGAGGAAGCAGAGAGAACGCGTTATCCGCGATTGATTTCTGAATTCGATTCACTGCTTGCGAGCACTTATTGGCGCGAGGGAGATGCTGCAAATGCACGACGTTTCGCCCTGAACGCAATCGAAAATGGCGCGGCCAACGAATTTACACAGCCTCTGGTCGACGCCTACCGCGTGCTGTTTCAACTTGCAGAACAACAGGCCAACCACCAACAAGCCCTCGACTACCACAAGAAATACCTGGCCGCCGACAAGGCCTATCTCGACGACGTCAGCGCTCGCCAACTTGCGTTCCAGATGGCGCAGCACCAGGCCGTCGCCAGCAAGCTGCAGATCGAATCGCTAAATCAACAGAATCAGGTTTTGCAGTTGAAGCAGGACCTGGCGGCGAAGGCGGCGCAGAATACGCGCCTGGTTTTTGCCTTGCTGCTGGGGTTTCTGGCGTTCATCGGGTTGTGGGCTTACAAGACCAAGCGTTCGCAGATGCATTTCATGCGCCAGGCGCAGCATGATGGCCTGACTGGCATCTTTATCCGGCATCATTTCATGCGACTGGCGGAGGCTGCGCTGGACAACGCGCGGCGTACTCATGGCAAGGCCAGCGTGGTGATCATCGATCTGGATCATTTCAAGATCATCAATGATGCGCATGGCCATGCCGCGGGTGACACGGTGCTGAAACAGGCGGTGACGGCGTGCCGCAGTCTGCTCGGCCCCGGCGATATCTTCGGCCGCCTCGGCGGAGAAGAGTTTGGCTTGATGCTGCCGAATCGCGATGCCGCAGCAGCAGCCGAGCTGGCCGACAAATGCCGATTGGCCATTGCTGAAACCGACACCGGTGATGGTCGCGACGAGTTTCCGATCACGGCCAGTTTTGGTCTCACCAGCACTACCGTCTCCGGCTTCAAGCTGCAACAGCTGATGGCGAACGCCGACTCCGCCCTGTATCAAGCCAAGCGCCGCGGTCGCAACCGCGTCGAAATCTACAAAGGTGGCCCGGTGCGTCCCGGACCGGATGCGAAGCACTTCAACACGACGCATTCATGATGTCCTGCCGGCTTGCATTGATCCGTCATTGATGACATAGAGCGCGGGTGGACTTTCGGGCGAACAAGTCCGGAGGTTCATTAGATCGTGAAACTGAGGAATAGCAAATCATGACTTCAAAATTAATTTATTTCTTTGCGTCAGTTGTGGGCTTGATGTTTGTGTGCCCGGCGAACGCCATTGATCCGAGATGTGTCCAGGCGCAGGTCTGGACCTCGGGCTATGGCTCGTGTCAGAGCTGCAACTACGTCCCTCCTGAGGGCTCGTGGCGGTCTACATTCGCATATAAAAATCGATACTACTTTTTGTGCGACCCCTGCAACACGTTCTGCACCACGATCCCGCAAAGGGTGGGCACAAATGAAGTGCAAGATTCTCCAGCGCAGTGCGTCGCGCAACCTATGGATAATCAGATTCTGGCAGCTTCGCTCATGTTTGGGATTGACCTGAAGGAAACCCCGAATGAAGTGACGCTATTGGCCAATAACTCCCCGGAATTGGCGCTGCTTCTTCTCACTTACGGCATTGTAGATGGCGAGATTCCTGAGGTTGACCAGAAGCGTCATCACGCAATTTCGAGTGCTTTTCCGAGTACCGAGATGGTCATGGCTGCGTTTGAGGGCCATGAAGAATCGTCACTCGGTGATTTCAAGAGCAAGGCGCTACCGCATAACACTTCGTTGCTCCTTGAATCTCGCGCAATCTTGCTGCCGAATGACCGTGCGAGCATGACACTTACCTCCCGGTTGGTTACACCGGCGGATCACGTAGTGCTGGAGAAGCTCAAGGAAGTGACCATTGAACTTGAGCTTGCTCGACCGGAGAAATTGAAAGTCATGAATTACAACGATTTCGAAGGCAGCGCGTATCGAATCGTGTCCATCGCAATAGAGTAGGGATAGCACGGGTCCGTGAATGGCATCGGACACAGTTTCGGGCCAGAATGGAGTATAGGAATTTCAAACGCCCTTTTCGAACAGTCTGGCGAGTAGGCGGTGGTCGCGCAAGCGCCGGTTTGGGTGCGGATCGGACGTTCGCGAGGGGGATTTCGGCAGCG
>JAWXCG010000263.1:0-7399 GCA_034440555.1 Pseudomonadota bacterium | reverse complement strand
TTGCGCGTGCTGACAATCTGGCTGACTATCTGGCTCTGGTCGAGAGCAGGCTGGGTAGTCTGTCGCAGCGTTTGTCGGCGAGTGTGGGCCAAAGCCGTATCACTACGAATATCCCTATCCAGGGGCAAACTACGCAGGGCAAACCGGCGCCAGCAAATCCCGCCGCGAAGCAGCAGCTGTTGGGCACACCATTTGCCGAGATTGACGACGCTTTCTATCAGGCGCGCGGTTCGGCGTTTGCGCTGGCGCAGTTCCTCAAGGCGATCGACCACGATTTTGCCAAGGTGCTGGAAGACAAGAATGCCCGCGACAGCCTGCGCCAGATTATTCGCGAGCTGGAGGATGCACAGAGACCCGTTCACAGTCCGATGATCCTCAACGGCAGTCCGTTTGGTTTTTTTGCCAACCATTCGCTGGTGATGGCCAATTACATTTCCCGCGCTAATGCTGCAGTGATCGAGTTGCGCGCGCGCCTGGCGCGCGGCTAAAGCATCCAACCTCGGGCCGGAAACAGCGCAGTCGGCCCGTGGCAAAATACCGATTGCGCGGTTACACCAGCAGCCTGGGCGAAAAAACCTGCGACTCACGCAATGTGCTCGCCAGTCGCATGCCCTGAGCGAGGGCCTGTGCCGCAGAATCGCGACCGGATAAGCTGCAGGCCGCAAGATAAAGCACGCGCAGGGCACTGCGCATTTCATCGAGCGGTAGATTGTCCGGGATGGCGTCTACCTCAAGGTCGCCATCAATCCAGTCGATCAGCATCGACAGCGTGTGGGTTTCGGCCTGACTTTGCGCTGTTGCGCCCGCGAGGGCCAGACCAATGCGTGCCGGACGTCGTCCGTAAGCGTAGTAGAGGCGGTTGGCCATGTGTGCGAGTACGGTTTGGAACACCTTGTGCGCTGACTTTGCATCGAACGCTGCGGTATGGGTTGATTTGGTAGCGCGCTTGCTGGTGGCGAGCCCGGCGAACGCACCGGCCTCACTCGGATGCAATGCAATTTCCTCGGCTGGCTCCTCATCGACCAACTGCGCGGGATAGCGCGACAGGGCGTCGTAGGGTTTGGCCAGCGACAGGTACAGCGACTTGGCCAGTGCTTGTCGTTCGCGCTCATTGATCATCGCCTTTTGTTCGGCGCGCATCAGGAAACGATTGACCAGAAACTTGGGTTCGGTCTTGCAGAACTCCTCGCAAAACTTGAACATATTGTTGATACGGTCGGAATTCTGAAACACCTCGCTGAGCGCGGTAAAGAGCGCGCGCCGGCGATGATTGGTGCCGACCGAAGCGGCGTTCAAGATGCTCGGAGGTGACGGGTTGCTCATACTGATGGCTCCAAATTGGCGCTGACGATGGGCGAGAGCGGCATTGTGGTTCATCTTTGCCGTTGCTGGGAAGTCGACAAACGTAACCAACTGCAAGCCGGGGCGCGGGCCACGGGAATAGCGGCGTACGCGACTCAATTACAACTGCGTGACACGTTCGTCTTTGCGATTGCCCAGCGGCGCAAAAAACGCGGAATCCGTGGTGCCTCGCCCTTGACCGCGGTCGCCAGAGCAATCCGCGCTTCGTCGCAACGACCCAATCCGGCCAACCCCTGCGCACGCAGTAGTGCCATCGTCGTACGCTCACCTGCATCCGCGGGTACGAACGCAATAGTGTTGATTTGGTCGAGCACGCTCAGCGCAGTTGCGTAATCGTGCGCGACCAATCGGGTTGCGGCTTTGATGACCAGCAAGCTACGCCGCTCCGGGTGCGTACCCTGATACTCCGCGAGCAAAACGGGTTCAGCCAGCGCAAAATAGGTTTTTGCGTCGACCCCGTGGCCGCGATCGATCGCGGCTTCGGCGAGCAGTACATTGGCCTCGGCGACGCGCATCGATGAAAACGCACCCGGGTTGGCGTCAATCACGGCCCGCGCAGCGCGCAGGTCTTGGGCGGCGATTTCGGGTTCGCCGGCACGCAAAGCGGACCAACCCTTCTGACGCAGAATATTCTCTCGTGTATGCGGCGGCAGTTCGGTTTGCGCCAATTGTCTGACGCTGATTGCGAACAGCCGTCCGGCCTCGTCAAACTTGCTGCGTCGTGCCAACGCTCCGGCAATGGTCGCCAGCGCATCGGCTGCAATCGGAGCTGTGGGAACGGTGATTGCCAGCGCTTCGATCCGCGCAGCGGTTGCCTGTATTCGACTCAGTGCTGCCGGATCCTCGCCCTCGTGCGCGATTGCCAGCAGTTTGAGACAGCCAAGCCGGGCGACAGCGTCGATCAACGTTGCGCGCGATGCCGCGGTCATTGCATCGGTGAGGATCTTTTCGGCAGCGGCACTTTGTCCCAGGTTGATCAGTCCGTGGCCAACCTCGCACAGGGCGCGAAACACGAGTACCGGATCGTGCCCGTGGTCGCGCTGAATTCGCATTGCGGCAGTGACGAGGAATTCGCTCGCTGCTGGATCGCGACCGGTGTAGCGCATCGGGTTCGCCGCCGACAACACGCCCAGCAGGGCGTCGACATTGGCGCGGGCAATCGCTGTCTGTTGCCGGGCCTGGCGCGCTTCGCGAACCGCGACGATTGTACTGATGAGCAATACCAGCGCGGTGGTTGCCGCGGTCAACAGCAGCCATCGGTGTTGGCGCACAAACTGCAATGCGCGTTTGCCCAGCGTGCCCACACCACTGCGCAATGGCCGTTGGGCGAGCCAGTCCGTCAGGTCATCAGCAATCAAGGACGCTGCCGCGTATCGTTGGCTCGGTGCTGTTGCCATGGCCTTGTCGATGACACAGGCGAGATCGCGTGTCGCCTGACGTTGCTCGCTTGCAGTCAGCGCAGACTGTGCACCAATCGCGCTGCCGAGTGGACGCACTTTGCCGCGCACAATGGCTTCGCTCCACTGCGTAATTCCGTCGTCGTCGGAGCAATAGGGTGAGCGGCAGGAAATCAATTCGAACAGCAGTACGCCGAGTGCGTACACATCGGTTGCCGTTGTAGTGCGATCGCCGAGCACCTGCTCGGGTGCCGCGTAGCGTAGCGTCAGAGCCGGGAACATGGTGCGCGGCTGCGCCTCGGCGTCGTCGTCAATGAGTTTCGCGATGCCAAAATCGAGCAGCTTTGGCTGGTCGTTGCGATCAATCAATATATTTGCCGGCTTCAAATCACGATGCACGATCAGCGCCCGGTGCGCAAACGCAACCGCTTCGCAGATCTTGATATACAAAGTGATGCGTCGTCGCAGGTTCGCGCGCGTATTGGTGAGCCAAGTCGACAGGTCGACACCGTCAACGTACTCCATAGCAAGCCAAGGCTGCCCTGATGCGCTGATGCCGCCGTCTATCAATCGTGCGATATGGGGGTGTTGTAGCCGCGAGAGCAGGTGCCGTTCATGCACAAAGCGCTGGTCCAGCCCGAATCCAGCGAAGTCTCGACGGATCACTTTCAGGGCGACCTGCTGATCGAAGGCGCCATCCGCGCGTTCACCGTAAAAAACTTCACCCATGCCGCCTCGCCCTAGCAGATGCAACGCGCGGAACGGCCCAAGGCGTGTCGGGGCGTCGACTGCGGATGGCGCATTCAGATCGCGGGCATCGAAGCGCTGCAGCAGCGCGCGCAGGGTGATCGCCAACGCTGGGTCGTCCAGTTCAAGCTGCTGCAAAGCCTGCTCATGCGCGCTGACGTCAAGAGCCGCCAGACGGTGAAACTGTTCGCGCAGCGCGGCAAAGTGGGCAGCGTCACGATCGTCGGCTGGCACACGCGGATTCGGGTTATCTTGGTGCGCGCCGGCTGGCATTGCAACAGGTTACCAGCTGCGACGTCATGTACCAGCTGCGAAGCACTTGGGCGCGCGCCGAATGTGAGCCGTCCAGACTATTTCTACGCAGCACCCACGGCAGGTGTGGGGACCCGCATGAAGTCTTCGTCGAGTAAAAACCAGATCGACAAGCCTGCGCGAGTGTTGGCATCTGCGTGTACGCGCACAATGCACCTGTTCGTATTGCACTGGGCCGCCGCTCAGAAATTCGGCTTGTGCGGCGCGTTTTGATAGCGCTCGACCGAGCGTAGAATTTCAGCCATGGCGGCTTCGGGACCGCTCCAGCCGGAAATTTTTACCCACTTGCCCTTCTCGAGATCTTTGTAGTGTGCGAAAAAATGTTCGATGCGATCGCGGGTCAGCTCCGGCAGTTCGTCGAGCGTGCGGATATTGTCGTAAGCGGAAAATACCTTGCTGACCGGCACTGCGATGATCTTGGTGTCCTCGCCCGCTTCGTCAGTCATGTTGAGCTGGCCAATGGCCCGCACCCGGATCACGCAACCGGGAATCAGCGGCACCGGCATCACCACCAGCACGTCCGCCGGATCGCCATCGCCGGACAACGTGTGCGGAATATACCCATAGTTGCAGGGATAGCGCATTGGGGTGGTCAGAACACGATCAACGAAAATTGCCCCCGACACCTTGTCGACTTCGTATTTCACCGGTTCGGAGTTCATCGGTATTTCGATGATCACGTTGACGTCGTGCGGCACGTCGCGTCCCGTAGGTACAAGTTCCAGGCCCATCGGAAATCCTTTCTAAGCGTCTCAGGACGATATTGTAGGTGGGAGTGGACTGAACAGATGCTCTTTGCCGCCGGACAGACTGCGATCGTTCGAGTGCATTCGCGCATTGTCGGCGGTGGTGAGGGCGGTAATTTTGCTGGCGCTGGTCAGATCACTGTCGAAGCAATGGTCAAACGCGCGGCCTACCGACCCGGCACCCGCCTCACTGCGCTTCATGCTGATCGGTGTGCTGGTGACGTTGCCAGCGATCATCGGCTATACGGTTTTTTCGTATCGCGTGTTCTGCGGGCGCAGCTCGGAGCTTAGCTACGAATAAGTCATCCACACGCCCGGTTCGTTTGGACTATTTGCCTGGGCACTTTCTTCGAATCGAGATCGGTAGCGGCCCAAGTAATCCTGGCGAGAAGTTGGCGACGCGATTGATCGGTTTCGGAAAAACCCGCACCAACAAGCGGTTACTAAAGTAGTCACTGAGTCGCGCACCCGCCCCAACACTGCCTTCGTTCGCGCCATGATCCGCTGGCTTTTGCCGTGATCGGACTCTGAGCGAAATTTGTCTAAACGAACTGTATCGTGACCGGACCTTGTGCGCCTGACCCCGTGGCCCAATGGTTGCGCAAGCGGTTGCTCCAGCAAAAAAAAGGGCCACCCGTCACCGGGTGGCCCATCCATCTACGGATCGATCATCTCGACCTTCAACAAACTCAGGGAGTGAACGTTCTCAGCACCCAGAAAACATCCTTGAACGAACCATTGCGGCCGGCATCCAAGATCCACGGCGTCTCGACCGTAGATTCGAAAATCGCTTTGCTGCCGTCAGTCGACAAAGAAGCTCCGGCGCTGGTCCCGGTGCCCTGCTGGCCGAGTGCGTCGATACTCAACCGTTGCGTCACCAACGGTGAGGCATTGAGATCGGTGATGAACACGTCGCCCAAGCCATTGCTGTCGCCCGTGACCAGGTTGGTGGCAACCGAGTTGTACGCGACAAATCGGCCATCGCCGGAGAGCGCGGCACGCGTACTTGCCGCGTTCGCTTGGGTGCCGCTGCTCGATACGCTGGCACGCTTCAAGCCCGATACCGCCATATTGCACACGTAGATATCGGAAACGCCGTTGCTATCGCCGAGAACGCCATTGATGTTGGTCGCCGTCGTCTCGAAGGCCACCAGCTGACCGCTATCGGAAATCGATGGATACCTTGAATCCATATTGCCCTGAGGCAGAGGCACGCCATTGATGCAGGCGAGGGTGTTCAAACCGGTCTGACGATCGCGGATAAAGATATCCCATTTCAAATTGGAGTCCCCTAGCACCATGGTGTTATCGCGGGAAGCAAACGCAAGATAAAGGCCATCCGCCGAGATCGACGGCGCATCGCTGTTGTTTTCGCCCGGCACACCAGTGTTGCGCCGGCTTTCAAGCGTGGTGATACCACTGACGGTATCGCGCAGATAAACCTGCGAATAGCCGAGCGCTGTCGCACCAACCAGATCATCGATGTTGGAGAAGGCCACATAGCGGCCATTTGCCGAGATCGTTGGCACGCCTGAACCCTGTATCGGCTGAGTGCCGGTACTGGTGAGGCTGACCAGACTGGTCTGCGCCGTCTGCAGGTCGTGGACAAAGACATGACTCAGGCCATTGGTGCCGGGCGATGCCAGCAGATTGGTGGCGGGCGAACGAAACGCGATATAGCGACCGTCGCGCGCGATCGTCGGAGAACCGCTGGCCGCGTTGGCTTGCACGCCGGCCGAGGAAACGCTCACCCGCCGGGTGGTTCCCTGCAATCGATCATAGACAAAAATATCTGCCACGCCATTGGTATCTGCAGGCACTAGATTGCTGGCATTGGACACGTAGACTGCGAAGCGGCCATCTCCCGTCAACTGCCGCGAGCAGCACGTTCCGCTCACTGAACTCAACGCATCGCTATTGCCGTCGCTGGGCAGGCTGATGCGTCGCGTGATGCCGTCGGAAACGTTTCTGAGGAATACGTCGGTGACGCCATTGCTGTCACTCGGAACCAGGTTGGTGGCGCCGGATGCGAACACAACGATATTGCCGTTCGCAGACAGTGAGGCGACCCCATTATTGAAATTTCCTTGCACGCCGCCGCTGCTGACGCTGACTGCGCTGATGGCGCCGGTGCCAAGGTTCTTCAAGTAGGTGTCGGACTGGTTCGGTGTCGTGTCGATCGGAATCAGGTTGGGGTCGCTCGAAACAAACGCAACCCGGCTGCCGTCTCCGGAAATCGATGCAGTACCACTGGGACTATTGGCGTAGACCCCGGCAGCGGAAGTGCTCACCATCGTGGTGGTGCCCGATGATTTGTTGCGTACAAAGATATCAGTGCGGAGGTTGCTGTCACCCGCGACCAGATTGCTGGCCCGCGATTGAAAGACGATCAGGTTGCCGTCGTCGGAAATATCCGAACTAACGCTAAAACTCGTCCCTTGTGCGCCGCCAGTCGCAATACTCACAAGCTCGATGATGGCACCGGTTGCTAGGAACACGTCGGTGGTGCCATTCGTGTCTCCGGCAACCAGATCGTCGGCGAATGAACTAAATGTGATGATATTTCCGTTTGCCGACATGGCCGGTGAAACGCTTTCGCCATTGCCCGCAAAGCCAGAAAAAGCCGTTCGCGAAATCAGTGTGGTTTTGCTGTTTGACGGGGTATGGGTGTACACATCCCAGTTGCCGTTGGTGTCCTTCGGGTCGAAGTTCGACGCGAAGGATTGGAAAGCAATCGGCGGTTTCAAGTCTGAAGTGCAACACCGAGTGTGAGTTTGTGAGCTTGAAGTAGCTCGTTGTATTTTTCAAGCGGTGTTCTGAAGCCAAGCGCTTTTC
>JAWXCG010000262.1:0-15527 GCA_034440555.1 Pseudomonadota bacterium | reverse complement strand
TTTGGTGACATGGTCCAGACCAGAGCGCGCGTGCAAAGCGGGAACGCCCTTGCGCGCGAAATTGAAATGATCTGAGCGAAAGTAGAAGCCACGTTCCGGTGTGGGTTCGTCCTTGGCCACACGGTTCTGGGTGGCCAGCACCTCGGAAAGTATGTCCTGCAAATCGTTCTGCCCGAATCCGGCGACGGCAAAGTCTTTGGTGCGACCGATGATCGGCGGCGCGTCCATATTGATCACGCCCACGATTTTCGATAGAGGCACGACGGGGTGTTCCACAAAATAGCGCGAGCCGAGCAGGCCAGACTCTTCCAGCGTTGGCAGCATCACCACGATCGAGCGTTCGGGTTTGGGTTGCAGGGCAGAGAAGGCCTCGGCGATCTCCAGTGCCGCTGCCAACCCGCCGCCATTGTCGATGGCACCGTTGAATATGTGGTCCTTACCGTCATCAAGATCGGTGTCGTTGCCCAGGTGATCCCAATGGCCCGTGTAAAAAACGCTCTCGTCCGGCCGGCTGCTACCTGGCAGGATAGCGACGACGTTGTTGGAATAGGACGAAGTGATTTCGGTGGCAAGCTTGACGCTCATGCCGGCATTGAGCGGCACCGGTTTGAAGCCACGCGCATCGGCGGCCATGCGCAACGATTCGAAGTCCTTGCCGGCGGCGGCGAATAGTGCTTTTGCAGCGTCCATCGAGATCCAGCCTTGAACCTTGAGCTTGGGACTCGCATCTTCGGATGTCGGCAAATCGTGCTGCACGCCGCCCCAGGAATTGGCCACAACGTCCCAGCCGTAGCCGGCAGGCTCTTTGTCGTGCACGATAAGTACCGCGGCTGCGCCCTGACGCGCGGCCTCTTCGAATTTGTACGTCCAGCGACCGTAATAAGTCATCGCCTTGCCTTTGAACAGCTCCGCGTCGTTGCGTAGGAAGCCCGGATCATTGACCAACACAACCAGCGTCTTGCCTTTGACGTCGATACCTTCGAAATCGTTCCATTGCTGCTCGGGCGCGATCACGCCATAGCCAAGGAAGACCAGCTCGCTGTCCACGATATCGACCAGGCGTTCACCGCTCTGCGTGCCGAGGACCATATCCTTGCCCATCGCCAGCGACTGCGTTTGCTGGCCGATTTTAAAATTCAACGTGGTTGCTGGATCGACCTTGGTCGACACCATCGGCACGCGCTGGGTATAGGTCGCGCCTTCGCAGGGATAGGTCGGACAGGGTTTGCCATCGGGCACGGCAGGCAAAAAACCGGCGCGCGACAATTCTGTTTCGAGGTAGGCCAAAGTCAATCGTTCACCCAGCGTGCCGGGGTCGCGCCCTTCGAACTCATCCGATGACAATCGCTGAATGTGTCGCGCCAAGTCTTCGGCGCGTATCGCTGGCCTGAACTGATGTGGTGCACGCAAATCGACTTTCAATTCCTGGTAGCCGGCAGTCGCAACTTGGGACGCGACAATTGGTTCGGGAGCCGCTCCATCGCCACAAGCCGCAAGCAACGAGGTGGCGAACAAAATGAAGGACAAGCGCATGCGGAGTCTCCCAATGGTTCAAAGCGGGCATGATAGGTCATGCGCCGCGATGATCACACCAGATGATGCCAGCGCCCCCACTGGATTGCGCCAAGCCTCAGGACACGAAAGGTTTGCTGTCCCCCTGCGCCTTTGCTGCGGCGACCATTTGCTTGCGCGTCCGGGCACGTCGATTGCGACGTCGTATGCGCTCAGTTGTGCTCAGCAGCAGCAACACGACCAGCACGGCGGCCAATAGCACACTGACGTCGTAAGCATAGGCTGACGGCTCGCCACCCACGGCCAGCACTTCACCCAATGCTGCCGTAGCATTGACTGAGGCGCAGGCGACAACGAAGAATGCGTTCACGGCAGTTTCCCTGTGTCAGAGGATGCAGCATTTGACGCCGTGCGGCGGCACCGCCGCCGCGCACACTCATTCCTGATCGCCGGTCCGTGTCGCTCGCCGGGACAGTGCTTCGCGCAGCTTCACGCTATGCGCACTGTCATCCGCGAGCGACTGGGTCAGGCCGTTCAGATCACCGCCGCTGATACCGACTTCTTTCATCAGCGATTCGATCAATGGCGCCTGGGCGCGATAGCGCAGGGCGCTGGACACCACTTGGTCGGCAAGGTTGCCGCTTCCCGATGCCGCGCCTTGGTCGCCACTGCTGTGATTGCCGCCGCTATTGAGGCCTTCGATCTGCACAATCTTGATGCCATCGATTGCTTCCATTGGCTTGACACTCTCGCGAATGATGTCGGGCAAATGGCGCAGCACGGCGAGCTTGATCTGCAGGGCGATTTGATCGACCGACAACATGTTCGCCGCCTCGTTGAGCAGGCGCTGACCTTCGGCATCGACGGTGTAGCGCTTTTCAGCAGCATCGGCGCGCAGTTTTTCGGAATCGGAGTCGGCCTGTGCCTCAATGCGGCGCTGATCCGCGTTTGCGTTTGCCAGCGTGCGAATCGCGGCCGCTTTGTCTTCTGCCGCATTCTTCTCGGCCTGAGCGGCGATGGTCACACCAATCATTTCGCGTTCCGCTTGGCGTGAGGCCTCGACCAGCTCAATCTTCTTTTGACGTTCGGCGCGTTCCACCTCACGCACGGTGTCAACTTGTTCGGCGGCGCGCACTGCTGCCGCGCGTGCCTCGTCGGCCTGGGTCTGCGCCACGGACTGGGCCCGCGACTTCTCCGCGATCGCGATGGCGCGATCCTGCTCGGCGAGCTGCACGGATTTCTGCTGATCGATCTGCGCGGTCTCGATTGATTTCGCCTTGACGATTTCGCGCTCTTTCAGCTGCTGGTCCATCGCGATGCGCTGATCCTGCACCAGGCGATCGGAAGTGAGACGCGATTGGTCGATCTGCTGCTGCGCGGCGATCTTGGCCTGTTCGGCATCGCGTGCTTTCTCCGCCTGCTGCACGGCGATCTCCGCATTCTGCGTGGCGCGACGAATATCTATCTCGCGCTGTTGCTGAAGCTTGGAGAATTCTTCCTCGCGTGCGATGGCCATTTTCTCCTGCGCAGCGATCAAATTCTTTTGCTGGATCGCCACTTCGGTGTCCTGCTGGATTTCGTTGCGTTTTTTGCGACGGAGTTCGATCGCTTCGGTCAGCTTGGTCAAGCCTTCGGCATCGAAGGTGTTGTCCGGGTTGAAGTATTCCTTACCGGTCTGATCGAGCCCGGTCAGCGACACTGCTTCCAGTTCCAGGCCATTCTTGAGCAGATCTTCCGACACCGCCTGCTGCACCTTTTGCACAAACAGAGTGCGTTGCTCGTGCAGCTCTTCCATGCCCATCTCGGCGGCGACAGAACGCAGCGCGTCGACAAATTTACCCTCGACCAGCTCCTTTAGCTCTTCCGGCGCAAGGGTTTTGCGGCCGAGTGTTTGCGCCGCATTGGCAATCGATTCCTCGGTCGGCTGGACACGAACGTAAAACTCAGCAGTGACATCCACGCGCATGCGGTCACGCGTGATCAACGCCTGTTCAGCGGAACGGTTCACGTCCAGCTTGAGCGTGTTCATGTTGACCGGGATGACTTCATGGATCACCGGCAACACCAGGCTGCCACCGTTCAGGATGACCTTCTGGCCACCAAATCCGGTGCGCACAAAACTCAGCTCCTTGGAGGCGCGCGTGTACATGCGTGCAAACATCTTGCCGACGAAAATCAGCACGAACAGCGCGACCAACGCGATTCCGAAGACCACGGCGGGACCCATCAATTGCTCGATCATGTGCTACTCCCAAAGATTGAATGCAAGGTTGGCTATTTATTTTCGAGCGCCGGCGGATCTTGGATCGAAGGAATGTCGGCCCGCACGGCGCGATAGCGCGCGCCGTCCTTTGCCATCAGCAGAACCTCTTCACCCTGCTCGAACACGTCCAGGTCGTGCATTGGCTCGACCATCAGGTAATGCGTAGTGCGAAACTCGTCGCGCAGCTTGGCCTGAGCCGGCGCGCCGCCGCGCGCAGTGCCGATCACGATCACCGCAATACGACCGATCAGTGCCTGCTGCGAGAGCACCTGGGTCTCATCGCGCGGCAGCAGATCACCGAGCAGCGATGCCGCAACGCGGACAAAGGGCATCGACAGCAGGAACATCAGAACCGCGGCCAGTAGCCCCGGCAAAAGCCCAATGCCAAAGGACACCAGCGCCATTTGCATGAGCAGTCCGCAGACGCCAAATATGCCCAGAAATATGCCGACCAACATAAAAACCGGAACCTTTCCTGCACGCAGCCAGCCCAGCAGCTTGGCGGGCAACGAATGCGTGGCGGCCGGTTGGCCATCGGCGTCAAGCTCCAGATCTGGCACCAGGGTGTCTAGATACTCGGTCAGCCCGCCGCCGAAACCGAGTTCCACCAGCACCAACAGTGCGAGCAGAGCCAGCGCCACGGTAAAAGCCAGATTCTGTGTAGCGAAAAGAAATTCCATCGTCATGCCTCGTCAAGTCGTGCTAATCATTCCAGGGCGCAGTACTACGACGCTTGGGATGTCTTGCGGCTTTGCTCCAGTACGAGTTTCGCCAACTCAAGCGTTCCGCCCATGTGCGTGGCAACCACGTGGGGGTCGTAACACGGCGCTTTGCTGGTAACTGCCAGTCGCAGCATGGCATCGGTAAATCGGAAAATACGGTGTGCAACGCCAGCTTCGAATTCAACCAATTCCTTGGCATCTGCTTTGCCCGGCTTGGCGCCTGGACCGGCGATCAAAAAGGCGACGACATCGGGTAGCCAGTAAAGCGTGTCAGCAATCATTTCAGAGCGCTGGCGGGTGACCAGCTCGCGCGCGCGAAGCGTTTGAGCGACCGGTTCGAGCAGTTCGCGCACCAGCCCGAGGGCGCCTTCGTAGCTGTTCGTCCGATCGTGGCGCTCGCGTGCCTGGGCGATCAGCTGACGCAGTTTTTCACTGGGCGTACTGGCGCTGCTGGCACCGAGCCCGGTCAGGAAATCTGCATCCTCCTGGCTGAGCCGTACCGACATCTGAATTGTCTTGGAAGACACAAGATCCCGTATGAAACGTTATGTATTCAAATGTAGTTCAAAAGAACCCAAGTGTCAATGGCTGAGTGAATAAGGTTTGGCGCTGTGACGCTGTCACCAAAGCTTGCGCCGCGCCCAGCTCAGCGGTCATCGTTGGCGCTCCAAGCGGCAACGCGCCCAGCACGAGGTTCCCTTCTATGTACAAACTTTATTTTTCTGCAGGCGCTGCGAGCCTGTGTGTGCACCAGGCATTGCTGGAGCTGGGGGTCGGGCATGAGCTGATTGCCGTTGACCTCAAAGCGGGCGCGCAGAAGCAAGCCCAATACCTCGCACTCAATCCCAACGGTGTCGTTCCCACCCTGATCGTCGATGGACGCCCGCATTACGAGGCGGCTGCATTGCTGCTCCTGCTCGCCGAGCGTCATCCCGAGGGCGGGCTGGCGCCTATGCCCGGGTCGCCCGAGCGCAGCACTTATCTGCAATGGACAATGCATTTGGCGAACACGCTGCAGCCCGCATTTCGCCATTGGTTCTATCCAGACGAGATTGCAGGCGCCGAACATGCGGACCGGGTGAAGCAGGAAGCGCGGACCCGTATCGAAGCTTGCTTCAATCGAATCGACGCGCACTTGGCTGAGCATGGGCCATTGATGCTCGGAAGCAAATTTAGTGTGCTTGATCTCTACGCGGTCATGCTGATGCGGTGGTCGCGCAATATGCCGGTGCCGGCCACTGAGTGGGCAGCATGCCGTGCGCTGGTCGAGCGGGTTAAGGCGCGACCGAGCTGGAGCAGAGTAAACGCAGAGGAAGGATTGACCGAGTGGGTTTGATATCGATCTCCGGCACCAACAAAAAGGCTGCGCCCGACGCGGCACAGACTTCTATGAGTCGAGGTTGAATCGGCCAAATTCCATCAACCGGCGTCACATGAACTTGCGCGGATCCAAGCGAGTTTTACCTACCAAAGACAGATTATTTCTCGATCAGATTGAGCGGGCTTCCATCGGCGAGCCGTACGGCCAAGCTTGATTCCAGCTCGACCAGAGAACGCACTCTCGGGCACAGCAGCTTGGCACGGCGCTCGATCTCTTTTGCCTTGCCTTCGATACGGTTCTCGATCTCGGCTTCCAGGCGCTCGGCCCTTGCCTCTATGGCTTTGACCGCGGCCTCGTCGCCACTGAGTGCTGCGGCGATGGCCCGCGGCACGAACTCACCCACGACCACCTTGACCAGTTCAGATGCCATAGTCTCAATCTGCGATTCGACCAGGGCCTCGAACGCCTTTTCATCGAATGGACGGTTGAGTACTGCATCGCGAATCCGCGTTTGCACGATGGCGCGGGTTTTTTCCATACTGCGCACCATTTCAGCTTGACGGCTGCTGTCCTCAATGAGCGCGCGGCTGACTTCGCTCAATGCGTCGAATGCGATGTCGATGCCGTCGCTGGCAATCACCACGGCCTCAGCGGTGATGCCACGAATCTCGCTCTCGATATTGCTGATTGCCCTGCGATCGTGCGCATTGAGCACTACTTCGCGACCATCGATATACAGGTGCCCCCGGCTCAGGCGCACATGATTCGGCGCGGCGAGTTTGCTGCTGAACGCGATGCCCTCGCCGTTCAGATCGAGCGAGTAACTACTCGCGATATCGCAATCTTCGTGCTCTGCGAATGCCGGCATTGTGACGGTCAACGCGGCAAGCGTCATGAAGATTCGTGGGATCAACTGCATGGTGATGCACTCCTGCTGGGGATGCACCGATAGATGCACAGTTCAGGATAGGGGTTTAAGCGGATCATTGGCCATTCCTTAAGGAACCTCTGAACAAGTCCGGAGCCGCGATAGCCCCATGAGTCAGGGGGCGAAAAACCGCAGGTTTGACCAGCTCCGCTGTTGAGAGCGACCAGCTCCGCTGTTGAGCGCGGGGGTTTGGCAAGCAATAAGCAGTGTGGCGAAGACGAAGTGGTGACCTATTCAGACCTTCTTTGAGTCATGGAGCGCCCGAACTCAGCTTGTACCGGTGCCGAGCCAAGTTTCCAGGCGGTCCAGCCAAAACCAACGGCAAAGACGGCAGCAAACACCGCGCCGCTGATCTGCGCCGTCCAGTAGTTGGCCTCGACCATCTTGATCGTCCATTCTGGCAGGCCCTGCCAATAGAAGCGGAAGTTGTGCAGGAACACAGCGTGCAACCAAATACCGATCAAGTTGCTGACTGCACCGAACCAGAACATGCCGACGCTGCACCACAACGCCCAGCGCTGACGTTGCAGCATGCCAAAGCCCGCGGCAATGGTCAGCAACGACAAGCCCATCATCAGCGCTGAGAAGTGCAGCAGGTGTGAGAATACAAACGCGAGCCAGTCCGGCATCGCCCCCAGCTCGGAAGATTCGTGCATCACCTGTACAACGTCTTCGTCCAACACAATGAGGCCCAAGAGACCCTGCAGCAAACTCATGCAAGCTGCGATGGCACCGATGATGATCATTGACCACGCAGTCATGCGAACGTAACCCCAGGCCACCGAACCGCTGCGCACAGTGGTGGTGTTCATTCAGGGCGAGACACGGTCGCAGCAGCGGCAGATTGCACAGGTCGGTGCTCGAGCGCGATGCCGCGGCAACAGCCAATCTTGTTCAAAGCAGCTGCCAGGCTAGCTCGCGCTGTGCATCCAGCACATCGGTTCCGGTAAAGCTGGCAGCGCTTTGAGTGCTGAATCGCTCGCGCAACAGCCTCGACAGTTCGCGCACCTTCTCAGCATTGGCCGCCTTGCCCGGTGCATAAACGCGGGCGCCAAGTTCTGAGCAGAATCGATGCAGTTCGAAGAAGTAGCGCTCTTGCCCGCTGCTCAGGAAACTCAGCATCGGGGCACCGGATTCGACGTGGTCCAGCGAGCGACCGCTGCGCATTTCCCGCTCGCCGGCAAGGCGAGCGGCGCTGTCACATAGATCAACAAAACTCTCGCCGACGTTCGCGGTGTCCAGATCCGAAGCGATCAAGGCCAGGTCCAGGGCACGACGCAGGCTCGGCTCCTGCCGCCACGACGGATTGATCTTCTCGACCTCGCGCTCCAGGTGTGGTGCCAGAGGTCCACCGGTGTGAATGACTTCGGCGGTGTTGTAGCGCTTGCGGTCAATAGGAGCCGGTCGTGCGTCGAATGTGCTGCCGGCGATCATGATTTCCAGCGCCAGATAGAGATCGTGGTCGCGCTGTCGATCGAACTCGCAGCGATCCAGGATGCGGTGGGTTTCGGCAATGCTGGCCGCTTCGTTGCTGCCAATCGGATGGCCGGTGTCCAGGCTCTCGCGCTGGCGCAGGTCATGGCACGAAGCGAACAGTGACAGCGCAATCCAATCTTCTCCGCGCAACGAATTCACACCAAGCTCGGCCATCATGCGGCCGATGCGCCGGTCCAGCAATTCCAGTGCATGCGATTCATTGTGATAGTGGTGGAAATCGCGGCCGAAACGCCCATGCCTCAGTGCGAGCCGACACAGGCTCAGGCACAGCGCTTCTTCCACTTTGTCCCATTGAGCGGCAATCTCGTCGCCACAGCTTTCGACGAGCAAGGCGCGGCGCTGTGCGAACAGCGCCAGAATGTCGGCACGCCGCGACTCGATCTCGCGTCGGGCCTGGTCGGGGTCGGCGAGCTGCAGTTCCACCGTGTCTGGCGGAAAGTTCTGATCTAGACCACTGATCACTGAATTTGGGCGAAGCCCAGCTCCTGGTGCGTTCAGTGCAGTATAGGCAAGCTCGGGCCCGTGTGGAAACGATCGCATCGTGTGGCTGTGAAGTGGGGCAGCAGCGCGAGGTTGACCAGCGCGCGCAAAGTTGACGAATCCATAGAAAACCAAGAGCGGCACAAGCTCAGCCTGTCCAATCCAGCGCATCAACCGCTACCGCGGGGCACTCAGTCGCGTTCGACCAAGGATTCCGCCAGGCGCTTGCCGACCATGGTTCACAGCATTCCGCGTTCGGCCAAGGATATCGGGCGGCCGTGGCCGACAATCAGGTGATCAAGCACGCGCACTCCGATCAGCGCAAGGGTCTCGACGATGCGTGTCGTCAACAAGCGGTCGGCCTGACTCGGTTCAGCCAGGCCTGAAGGATGGTTGTGCGCCAGGATCACCGCTGCGGCATTGTGTGCCAGCGCGCGCCGCACAATTTCTCGCGGATGTACCTCGGTGCTGCTGATGCTGCCGCGAAACAGCTCTTCAAATGCCAGCAAGCGGTACTGGGCATCAAGAAACGCGACGGCGAACACTTCGTTCGGATACTGGCGCAGTTTCAGGGCAATGAATTCGCCAGCCCGGACGGGATCGCTGAAAACCGACTCGTACTGCAGTCGAGACTCCAGGTAACGCCTGCTAAGCTCCAACGCGGCCAGTAATTGACAGGTCTTGGCCGGTCCTAGCCCGCGCGCCCGCAACAGTGCGGGTGGATCCATGCTCATCAGTCCGGCCAGACCCTGGTGGGTGTTCAGCAATTGTTGGGCCAATTCAATCACGTTGCTTCCGCGAACCCCCGTGCGCAGGAACAAGGCGAGCAGTTCGGCGTCCGAAAGCGCAGCCGGGCCCAAGCTCAATAATCGCTCGCGCGGACGCTGACGCGCAGGCATTTCTGTGATTCGCATGGGTAAGGACTCGATCGGGCGTTATCGACGGGGACGCACAAAATATCGCCTTCGTCGCGCATCCGCAGCCGGAATCTTCCTCTAGTATCGCTAAGATATTTCCCAGTCACAGGGAAATGCAAACACGTGAGCGACGACTTGGACAATCAACCCTTGCACAACCATAGCTTGGATGACCGCAGCTTGGACAGCAAACGTGTGCTGTTGGGCGTGACCGGTGGGATTGCCGCTTACAAGGCTTGTGAGCTGACCCGCCAGCTAATCGCACTGGGCGCCGAAGTGCAGGTGGTGATGACGCAGTCGGCTCAGCAATTTGTTACACCGCTGAGTTTTCAGGCGCTGTCCGGTCGACCCGCGCGTACTGACTTGTTTGATAGCGCGGCCGAGGCGGCAATGGGGCATATCGAACTCGCGCGCTGGGCCGAACTGGTAGTGATAGCACCTGCCAGCGCCGATTTCATGGCGCGTTTGGCGCACGGGCTGGCGCCGGATCTATTGACAACGTTGTGCTTGGCGAGCGCGGCGCCCCTGCTGCTTGCCCCCGCGATGAACCGGTTGATGTGGGCAAATGCCGCCACGGAATTCAATTGTGCGCAGCTGCTGGATCGCGGCATTCGCCTGGTGGGACCCGCTGAAGGCGAACAGGCTTGCGGCGAAACGGGTGTCGGTCGCATGGCGGAGCCGCCGCAGATTGTGCAGTCAATCCTCTCGTTGCTGGGCGTGACGCCGGGGCCATTGGCGGGTCGGCGAGTGCTGATCAATGCTGGTCCCACCTACGAAGATATTGATCCGGCGCGCTTCATCGGCAATCGTAGTTCCGGGCGCATGGGGTTTGCGATCGCAGCGGAAGCTCAACGCTTTGGCGCGGAGACGGTGCTGATTGCCGGACCGGTTTCGCTGCCTACTCCGCATGGAGTGCGTAGAGTAGACGTGCGTAGCGCCAGCCAGATGCGCGATGCGGTGCTGAGAGAAATCGCCGGGCAGGACATCTTTATCGCCGCAGCTGCGGTCGCGGACTATCGGCCGGCGGCTCCGCAGTCGATTAAGATCAAGCGATCGGCGGCGTCGATGCAACTGGACCTTCTGCCCAATCCGGATATCGTCGCTGAAGTGGCGGCCTTGCCAACGCGCCCGTTCGTGGTCGGCTTCGCTGCCGAAACCAACGATCTGCTGGCCAACGCACTGGGCAAGTTGCAGCGCAAACGGCTTGACATGATTTGTGCCAATCAGGTCGGGGTTGACGGCAGTGGCTTCGAGGCTGAGTGCAATGAAGTCACCCTGGTATGGGATGGCGGTTTGTGCGCCCTGGCGCACGCCCCCAAAGCGGTGATTGCGCAACAGTTGCTGCACAAAATTTAGCAGCGCTTACCGGCGCGGGGTTGGCCTGGGTGAATCACTGTATTGATCTGCGTATCCTTGACCCCCGTTTGGGCCGTGACTTTCCGTTGCCTGCCTATGCGACCGACGCATCTGCGGGCATGGATCTGCGCGCTATGGTGGAGGCACCATTCACCTTGGACGGGGGCGCCTGTACATTGATTTCCACCGGGTTCGCCCTGCACATCGGCAACCCGGAGTTGACGGCCGTGATCCTCCCGCGATCCGGTATGGGGCACAAGCAGGGTATCGTGCTGGGTAATCTGGTTGGACTGATCGATGCCGACTATCAGGGGCCGCTGATGGTGTCCTGCTGGAACCGCTCCGCGGTCGCCTTTACCATCCAGCCGGGAGATCGCATTGCGCAACTGGTAATTTTGCCGGTGGTACGTGCCAGTTTTCGAGTTGTACAAGAATTCGCCCAGAGTGCGCGTGGTAGTGGCGGTTTTGGCCATACCGGGCGAACTTGAATCAAGGACCTTTATGCTCAGTTTCGGCAAGAAACAAACCGCGCTGGAATCGGCGATGTCAGGCAAGGCGGCAGAGCTGAATCTCGTGCAGATCGGCATGAGCGTCGGGTTGGTGGTGATGTTGGTGATTGCCGGTTTGAGTGTGTTTCAAGCGGCGATGGTCTGGCTTGAAGACCGGGCGCTTGACGCATTGCTGAGTCAACAGAAAACTGCGGTTTCCCGTATCGGTGCGCTGGTAAGCGCGGAGCAGGACAAGTTTGCTGCAGCACTTGACCATGACGGCATTCGTTCGAATCTTGCTTCCTTGGACGGTCAGGGCCGGGTGCAGGCCGAAGCTGCGCTCAAGGCGCGCCTCCCCGGATTGAACTTTGCCCAATTTTTCGCTCCAGACTTGCCGGAACTGGTGGATGCTGATCTTTCGGTCTTCGGCTATGCCAAGGCTGATGTGCTGGCGGATGCGCGCGAGAATGGCGAACGTGCGCGCGCCCAGGCGCACCATTGCGTTGCCGGCGAAGCTGATTGCCTGGCAATGGCGCAGTCCTTGCGTCAAGGCGACCAGGTGATCGCCTACGTCTACGTGTTGATGCCGCTGGACAACGTGCTCGCTGCGCTGGGCGATGGCGCATTTGGCGGCGCGATAGATCTCCGCCAGGGATCAAGCAAGGGGTCTGAGTGGACTTTGCTGCGTGTCGGCAGCGTGGTCTCCGACCAGGCTGCTGAGAACCAGTACATCGAGCCGATCCCTGAGAGTCATTTCCGGGTGGCAGCGCAACGCAGCGATCGGTTCAAGCCTGGAATGATCTTCCCGCCGCTGGATTCGCGCAGTATTGGGGGCCTGTTGTTGATTGCACTGCTGAGCAGTGGCTGTGCGTTTGCACTCGCGTTCAAACGACTGTTCCCTCAGGGAATAACGCGCAAGTCCAAGCCAGTCGACGATGAAGAGCTGTTCGCTATGGCTGCGCCGGTGCCGAAGCGCGGCAAGATTCAGGTCACGCGGGACGCGGGCGCCGATACTTCGATGACGGTGCACGAGCTGGAGTCGCCACAGGCGCCGGCTCCGCGTGCGAAGGCTTTAATGCCAGATGCCGCGGTCGCCGGAGCTATTGACCGCAGTATTTTCCGCGCGTACGACATTCGCGGCGTCGTCGGTAAAACGCTGACAGGACCGATCGCGATGCTGATTGGTCAGGCGATCGGCTCAATGGCGCGATCGCGCAACTTGTCGCAGATCTGTGTCGGGCGCGATGGTCGCTTATCCGGCTCACAAATGAGTGATGCATTGATCGCTGGTCTGCGCGCGTCCGGATGCGACGTGATCGACATCGGTATGGTGCCGACGCCAGTGCTGTATTTCGCGACGTTTCATCTGAACACCAGCAGTGGGGTTATGGTCACCGGAAGCCACAATCCGCCTGACTACAACGGATTTAAAATTGTCATAGGCGGTCAGACCTTGGCCGAGGAGTCGATTCAGGAGCTGTTTGCCCGAATTGTTGAAGGCAACTTGACCCATGGCATGGGCGGTTTGCAGTCGGTAAGCGTGACTGACGACTACCTGGAACGAATCGTCTCCGACGTCCAGACATCGCGCAAGCTCAAGGTCGTAGTCGATTGCGGCAATGGCGTCGCCGGTGGCATTGCGCCGCAGGTGTTGGAAGCGATCGGCTGCGAGGTCGAGCCTTTGTATTGCGAGGTGGATGGTACCTTTCCCAATCACCATCCCGATCCGAGTGACCCACGCAATCTCTCTGCATTGATCATGGCCGTCAAACAGTTGAACGCCGATCTGGGCCTGGCCTTCGATGGCGATGGTGATCGCCTCGGAGTAGTGACTCGTCAAGGTGAAATCATTTATCCAGATCGCGTATTGATGCTGTTCGCACAAGACGTACTGACACGCAATCCGGGCGCAGCGGTGATCTACGACGTCAAGTGCACGGGTCAGTTGGCTGAAATCATTCTGCGGGCTGGCGGTAGTCCGGTCATGTGGAAAACCGGGCACTCGCTGATCAAAGCAAAGATGCGTGAAGAAGATGCTGCTCTGGCCGGCGAGATGAGTGGGCACTTCTTTTTTGCCGAGCGATGGTACGGCTTTGACGATGCCATCTATTCCGCTGCGCGCCTGCTCGAGATTCTGGCGCTGCGCGACGAAACCCCGCAGGAAGTCTTTGACGAGTTGCCCAAAGGGGTAAGCACGCCTGAGTTGAAGATCGAGATGAAAGAAGGCGAACATTATGCGTTCATGGAAAAATTCCGCGAACGCGCCAAGTTTCCTGGTGCCCGGGTCACCACAATCGATGGCGTAAGGGCAGATTACAAGGATGGGTGGGGGCTGGTCCGCTGCTCCAACACTACGCCCTGCCTGGTGCTACGTTTCGATGCCAACAGCAAGTCAGCCATTGAACGCATTCAAGACGGCTTCCGCGCACAGCTGCACGCGGTGGACGCAAATCTTAGCCTGCCGTTTTAGCGACTCAACAACTCGCGCGAGACGGCTGAACCAGCATTCGCGTCAGTTCCAATCGCGCGGACCTGGTTCTGACGTCAGTGTCCAGCGCGTTGCGCGTCGACTTTTGACTTAAGTTCGCGATAGCGGGCCAGTTTGGCGTCGTAGTTGGCCTCTATCCGTTTCATTTCGGCTCGCCGCTCGCCGATTTGCCGATTTGTCGTGTCGATCTGTTGACGCACAATTTTGAGTTGATCCGAAGCCACCTGCGGCACGGGCTTCTTGGCGCGCTCAAAGCTCGCCGCATGCGCGAGAATCTCGGCCAGCGCTTTTTCCTGGCTTGCCAGTGACAGCTTGGTGGTGTTGACGCTGGCCAGCACGGCTTCGATCTCTTGGGTGCCGGCGCGATTGAGATCCTCTTCCGAGGTGTAGGACATCATCAGCGCGCGGTCCTGCTGCGCCTGCGCATCGGCAATCACCTTGGCCTCGGCATCGCGTTTGGCCTGTTCGCGCTCAGCCTGAATTTCTTCCGGAGTTTTCTGGCGCTCGAGCTTCTTGACCTCCAGGCCCTGATCGTTGAGCTGACTGCCGCCGCCGCCGCAGAGCTTGGGGTCAAACGATTGGCTGTAGTAAACCTTGCCCTGGTTGTCGATGCACTTGTAGATCTTGGCGAACGCGCCTGGCGATGCGAGCAACAGGCTGGCCGCCAAAAAAATTGCAGTGTGGGTACGCATGCAAAGCTCCAATGTCTGGTCAAGCGCCGGAATCGGCGACTCCATAACGATTACGATAGTCCAATAATGACGCATGATGCTGAATCAGCGTGGAATCCGCTGAGGCAAGGGTCAGCAGCTCCTGCAGACCGGCAATCGCCAGGACCGGAATGCCGAACTGCTGGTGCACTTCCTGTGCCGCTGAAAGGCTACCATCGCCGCGTTCCTGGCGGTCCAGCGCAATCAGCACACCGCAGGCTTGCGCCCCGTGCGATTCGATCAAGCGCACAGAGTCACGCACCGAAGTGCCGGCCGTGATCACATCGTCGATGATCAATACGCGCCCTCGCAACGGTGCACCGATCAAGATTCCAGTTTCGCCGTGGGTCTTGGCTTCCTTGCGATTGAAGGCCAGCGGTATGTCTCGATTGTGGTCACAGGCCAGTGCGATCGCGACCGCTGTGGCAAGCGGAATGCCCTTGTAAGCGGGCCCAAACAGCATATCGAATGCGAGTCCAGAACTCATCAAAGTCTCGGCCAAGTATCCGCCCAGCGCTGCGATGGCGCGACCGCTGTTGAATAGTCCGGCATTGAAGAAATAGGGGCTCTGGCGGCCGGACTTCAGGGTAAAATTTCCAAACCGCAGCACTTCTTGCGCGACGGCCAGCTTGAGAAATTCGTGTTGATGAGGGAGCATGCGGATTCCATCCTGATACTTTTCGCGCTTCGCGTTCAAGCCATCATAGTGGCTGCGCTTTGAAAAGTTATCCGAGACAATCGCCAATCGTTTTGCGAAAGTTCTTCGCCCATAAAAGCTGCCTTATTGGTCCAACATGCGCATTATCAGCTTCAATGCCAATGGCATTCGCTCAGCCGCCACTAAG
>JAWXCG010000261.1:0-8390 GCA_034440555.1 Pseudomonadota bacterium | reverse complement strand
CCGATCACGGCACCTTGGCAAACAGCATCGCGTCGAATTCGATCGGGGGCTCACCAATCAGGGCGAGCAGGGTGGTGGCCTCGATGTGCGGAGCATCTTCGCGCGCGCGCAGCAGGGTTTCGTAGGCAAGTGCACGTAGTTGGCGCGTGGACTTTTTGATGCGGGTGTGAAAACCGGCGTCGTCGAGCTCGATAGACAATTCGCGATTGAGGTCGGCAAACCAGGGCAGCGCGGCATGGTCATGCATCACGCTGGCATTGTGCCCGCGGCTATGTGGCGACCAGGCGCGCAGCAATTCCTGCACGGCCTTGTTGAGCTTCTGACACAGCGCCAACTCATCGCGCAGTCGCGAGAGTGCTGCCAGGTCAGCGAGCCGGTTCTGGAAATAAAGTTGCGCAAGTACGCCCCAGTAATAGGCGTAATCCCAGATCACTTTGACCGGCATGACTTCCGGGTCACCGAACAGCGGGTATTGGTCGACGTACAGCGTCAAAGTATTTTCGTAAAACGATTGATAAAGCTGCTCAAACAGATGTGTATACGCCTGCAGTGGTTGGCCGGCTCGGTCGCGCGCAATCAGCTCACAGATATAGGTGTTGCTGATGGCGATGAAGTCGCTGCCCGGCGAGTAGAACGGATCGAGAAACAACCCGGCTTCGCCAGTCAATGCCCAGCGCTCGGCAGAAAAATTCTGCTTGCAACCGTAAGAGAAATGCCGGAAGAAGGCGAAATCCTGCAGCAGGTGGCGCTTGCCATCGAGCGCATCGAACAGGCGCGGCTGGAACTTCTCGAACCACCGCATTGCTTTGTCAAAGGTGTTGATTGTTTCCAGTGGATGCAGTTTCTCGTCGGCAACGATGCCGACCGAATGCGAGCCCGATGCCAGCGGGATCAGCCACGCCCAATAGCCCGCGCCACACAGATGGTTGGTCGACAGCCAGCGCGCTTGCGGGTCGCAGCGCTGTTGCCAGTCTGTGCGGTCAGACCAGTCGTCAAGCTTGATGCAATCCTGGATGCGGAACCAGATCGCATTGACGTCATGGTTGTTGGTGACGGCGAGGTCGAGCTTTCGCTTCAGCAGGCCAGCGCGCCCGCTGGCGTCGATGACCCAGCGTGCCTGGGCGGTGTGCGTTTTACCCGCTTGTTGCCAGGAGACAAGGTGCAGCCCTTCAGACGAGGGAGCAACTGTCGTTGTGGAAGTGGCCACTGGCCGCGAACGATCGGACACCGCCGCGCTGTTGAGCTGCACGTCACGTACCAGCGACTGGTCGACAAATCGAATGCCGCGCCGCGTGGCCTCTTCGCCGAGAAAGTTTTCGAAGATGCCGCGGTCGAGCTGATAGGCCGGCGTCGACAGGAAACGGCTGGCGCCAACTTCGGTGACCTGATCGATATCGCGCCGCCCTTCGGAGAAAAAGAAGCGAAAGCCGAACTTCTTCAGTTGTTTATCTCGAAGATGCGCACCCAGCCCGAGCACAGTGTCGAAGTAATGCGCGCCAATCTCGACTGTGGACTCGCCCACTTTGTGTGCGGCCTCGGGCACCGGGTGTGCGCGCCGTTCAAGCACCAGCACGTCGATATCGGCAAAGCGCTGCCGCAGCTGCAACGCCAGTGACAGGCCGGCGAGGCCGCCGCCCATGATGATCACATCGTGCCTGGTTTGAGACATTCGTTAGCGTGAAAGACACGGCCTGTGTTGGAAGTCTTTGCTCCCTCCCCGATGTTTTGGGGAGGGCTGGGGAGGGGTGAGGCATCTCATAAAAGCGTTCATGTTGCGCGATGCTGTACCCCGCTGCATGTGAGTCAGGGTTCCAACTGCACCGCCGGTCGCGACAGCGATCGAAACAATGAAGGCAGCGCGAGCCCGCGGAAGACGATTTTCCAGAAGATCATGCGGGCGATTTTGACCGCGTCAGCCAACGGCTCGAAGTGACTGGCGCGACGGCCCGCGTGGTAGCGCGCACGAATCGGTACCGCAGCGATCGCGAAGCCCGCCTGCGAGCAATTGATCAACACCTCGCTCTCGAAGGCAAACCCGTCGGTTGCGGGCGCCTGAATTGATTCCATGATCAGGCGCGGATAGAGGCGCTGCCCGCATTGGGAATCCAGCACACGTTGGCCGCAGGCCCAGGACACCCAGAAATCAGCGAAGTGGTTCGCGAAACGGCGAATCGCTGGCTGCGACTCGCGGCCGATCAGGCGTGCACAGACCAACAATGCGCGCGGCTGCAACGCATGTGCGCGCAGCAGGCGCGGCACGTCTTCGCTGCTGTGCTGGCCATCGCCATCGATGCTGATGACCGCATCGAAGCCTGCGGAAAACGCGGCCTGCATACCGTCTTTCAGGCTGCGTCCCTTACCCATTCGTGCTGCATGACGAATCAGTTGTACCGGCATATCGGCGATGCATGCGGCACTGTCGTCGCTGCTGCCATCGTCGATGACGAACACGTCGCGACAATGCGCGAGCGCCGATTCGACCACACTACGAATGGCCAGCGCTTCGTTCAGGGCGGGTATGACGATGGCGACACGGGTGCTGGGTTGAACACTATGCATGCTGCGCTTTCCAGTGGATGTGCAGGGCGAGCGCGTCGCCGAGCGGCAGCAGTACATCACCTTCAGGGTTGGCGATGCACTCTAGAAGCGGCAGGCAGTCAGCGATTGCGTTCTCCTGCAATGAGCGCGCCGCAGCCGATACCGGTTGCAACGGCACGGCGGGGCCCGCTTGCAGCGTCCAGGTGAGTGTGCCCAGACTGTTTGCCCCCGGCGCGGGATTCAGCACCAGTGCCGTGGCCAGCATGCCGCGACTGGCGGTTACGCAGGCGAGTGCGCCGCAGGCCGCGATGTCATAGGCCACCAACAGTATCGGCCGCTGCTCGATGCTGGCCTGGCTGATGGCTTCGAGCAGGCCATGCGCGAAACTGTGCAGAAACGCAGTGAGCGCCGTGCTGGCCTGCATGCAGCCGGTGCCGATGGTCCAGTAACCGGCAGCGGCATTGTGCACCGAGTTGTGGAACCGGGTCGGCGAAATTGCCATGGGTTCGTTGACCAAGGTCGCGCACATGTAATCGTTGATCGCCAGATCGCCATGCGCCGAGGTGAATACGCTGGGCAATTCGCCAGGTGTGCGTCCGGCCTGCGCGACAGCGCGCGCGGCGACTTCGAGCGCGATTGCCACAGTATCCGGCGCGCGCCGACGTTCGGTCGGGGCCAGCAATTCTGGCGCAGGACGCCGGGCCGGCGGATCCAGCAGGCCTGCTTCACCGCGAAAAGCAGCGCGCGCCGAATCCCAGTCCACCAGCGTCGGCGACCAGCACGCAATGCCGTCGAGATACATAGTGCCGGAGCTCACGCCTCTACTCCACGACCAAATACCAGAACGCAATTGTTGCCACCAAAACCAAACGAGTTACTCAGCGCATGGCGCACGGTTCCGTGCGCGCTGCGCATGCGGATTTGTGGTCCGCAAAGGGCATCCAGCGCCTGCGTATTCACCGTGCCCGGCATGATGCCGGTCTCCAGCGCCAGCAGGCTGATCGCGGCCTCGACAATGCCAGCGGCGCCCAAGGTATGACCGGTATAGCCCTTGGTCGAGCTGGCATGCACCGTTGGACCAAAGCGGCGAGCGATCAGTGCCGCCTCGACCTCGTCGTTCTTTTCGCTGGCAGTGCCGTGCAGGTTGATGTAGTCGATGGCGTCAGTGCCAAGGCCGGCACGCGCCAGCGCGTCGTCAAGCGCGCGCTCAGCACCGAGCCCCTGTGGATGCGGGGTGGACATATGGTGCGCATCACTGGATTCGCCATAACCGAGCAGATTGAGCGCACCGCTGCCGCGTTCGAGCAGCGCAAAGCCAGCGGCCTCACCGATGCTGATGCCGTTGCGCGCTACGTCGAACGGACGGCAAGGTTGCGGCGACACCAAGGCCAACGAGTTGAACCCAAACAGCACACTGCCGCACAGTGTATCGACGCCACCGACGACAACGGCATCGGCGATTCCCAGTCGCAGCAGCCGGTCGGCCTGGGCAAATACTTTGGCGCTCGACGAGCAGGCAGTCGCGACGGTGACAGCGGGCCCCTCGATTTCGAGCACGCGTTGCACAAAGTCACCCAGCGAATGCGGCGTGTGCATGATCGAGCTGCGCAAATATTCAGGAAAGCGTCCGTCGCTGTCGAGCTCGCGATAGGCCTGCTCGCTGGCACCGATGCTTGAAGTGGAAGTGCCGAGCACCAGCGCAATGCGGGCTGCGCCATAGCGATCGCGGGCGGAGCGGACGGCGTCAATGAAGCCATCGCCGTGCAGCCCCATCCAGGCCAGTCGATTATTACGGCAGTCCCAGCGCGCCAGCGACTCAGGCACTGCTGCTGACTCCAGGCCATCGACACGGCCGATCCACGTTTCCAGCGGATGCACGCTAAAATCATTGGCGCGCAGGCCGCTACGCTCATGCTCAAGGCCATCCAGAAGGGCCGCTTTGCCCGGACCGCAGGCGGTAGTTGCGGTGTAGGCGCTGATTTGCAGGGGCGAGATAGGCACGGGCACGAACGGGTTGCCAGATTGTGGCCTGAGAGTATAGAAAGCCGTGGGCGGATCGGATAGCGCTGTGTTATCAGGATATGAAGCCGTGTCAGCAGGATGTGAAAAGGTGCACCTCAATGCCGCGCAAGTGCAACCCGCGTGGAAGCGTCATCTGCGCGATCCAGACCTCTGGCACACCGCGGTCATAGCCGGCCTGGTGTTTGTCGCCAGCTTGGGCTCGCTCTGGTTTATTTATTTTTGGCGGGCATGGCGAACTGCCCGAACGGTTTCGGCAGTGCATGAGGGCCGCCATTGCCTGCTGGTTTTCGGCAAGCGCCTGGCCGCTGGCGCCGCCGACGCTGATTTGCTGGCGCGCGTCAGGCGTGCGCACGCGCTGGTGGAAAGTGGCGCTGTACATACTTTGGTGTTGCTCGGCGGGCGAGTCGGCAACGAACGTAGTGAAGCCGAGGTCACCGGCGATCTGCTGCGGAATTTAGGTCTGCCGCCGAACCTGCCGATTTTCCTCGAAGAAATTTCCGGCGATACGCTGGAGAATCTACGCCATGCGCGCGGACTGCTCGCTGCGCAATGCCGTGAACCTGGCGCCGGCAGCGTAGTTCTGCTGAGCAATCGCTATCATTTGGCGAGATGCTCGTTGCTGGCCGCAAATGTCGGACTCGAGCACGCGGTGTGTGCCGCCGAGGACAGCTGGCGACCGGGCGTGCGACACTGGTTTTTACTTGCCAAGGAAGCCAGTCTCAGCCTTTGGCTGCATTCAGGCATCCGCTGGGCACGCCTGATTGGCCATCGTCGCATGCTGTCCAAGCTGGGCTGGACACCGCACAAACCCTGAATGATGCAGTCAACAATGACAATCGTGGAGCGCATAGTTGTGTCCAGCAATCCCGGCGGCGGCCAGAAGCAGCGCCCCATGATCTGGGTGCAACACCACACTAGGCCAGTTCAATTGCCAGATCAACGCCATCGCCGGCGCACTGCAATCGATGAGTCTGAATTGAAACCGGCTGGATCAGTCGCCCGTTCGGCGATGGAGAGCGGCGCATGTATCTTGCGTTCTATGGCTTGAAGGAATCGCCGTTTTCGATCACGCCGGATCCACGGTTTGTGTTTCTGTCCGAGCGTCATCGCGATGCCCTGGCGCACCTGCTCTACGGCATTGGCCAAGGCGGCAGCGGAGGATTTGTGCAGCTGACCGGCGAGGTCGGCACCGGCAAGACCACAATCAGTCGTTTGCTGCTGGAGCAGGTGCCGGAAAACACGCGCATCGCAATGCTGTTGCACCCGCGGCAGTCGCCGATGCAACTGCTCGAAACCATCACTGAAGAATTGCGCATCACGCTCAAAAGCCGGCGGCTGTCCAACAAGCTTTTGATCGATGCCATCCACCAGTACTTGCTCAAGGCTTACGCCGATGGGCTGCGCGTGGTGCTGATCATTGACGAGGCGCAGAATCTCTCGATCGAGGCGCTGGAGCAGATCCGGCTGCTGACCAATCTGGAGACGGCGACGCAGAAGCTGCTGCAGATACTGCTGCTCGGACAACCAGAATTGCGCGAGCAGCTGGCGCGTCCACAGTTGCGCCAGCTTGCTCAGCGTGTGACTGCGCGTTATCACCTGACACCACTGTCTGCCGTCGAGACCGACGCTTATGTGCGGCATCGACTCGCTGTCGCCGGTGCTCTGGCGCCGTTGTTCACGCGACTCGCATTGCGCTATCTGCACTGGCGTTCCGGTGGCGTGCCACGTCTGATCAATGTCATTGCCGATCGTGCGCTGGTTGCCGGTTACGTTGCCGAGCAACGGCTGATTGGCTGGCGATTGTTACGGCAAGCGGCGAATGAGGTGCTGGGGGAAACTGCGAGTCACCATTCTGCGGGTCGCATCCTGCGCATTGCGCTAGGGGTCGGTGCCGCGGCGCTTACGATTGGACTCTGGGCTTGGTGGCGGTGAACAATTCCGCTCATTGGCGGTCGCAATCACGATACATATCTATCGCCGTGCCCGGCGAACACGGACAATGCCCCCATGTCACTGATTCTTGAAGCGCTGAAAAAATCCGAAGCCGAGCGCCGTCTGGGCGAAGCGCCCAGCCTGAGCACTGTGCCGAACTGGAAACCCCAGTCGCGCGCATCGGGGGCGTGGTGGCTGTTGCTGCCGGCACTGGCAATCGCAGTGGCGGCCGCGTGGAGCAACCGCGATCTGCTCGGTAATGTGCAGATTGCTGAAGAAGATAGCGAGCGGCCGAACCGGTCGCAACCCGGTGGAGCCGCGCCCGTGCCGAAGACTGCAGGGCGCGCGGATTGGACGGCGCTGGATACGCGACCCACAGCGGAACGCGTTCCCGCGCCGCCAGCTCCGGCAGAGCGTGCGTCCTCAACCGCACCGCCCCAGCCCATGCCCCCCCAGCCCATGCCCCAGCCCATGCCGCCGCAGAGCGCGCTTGCACAAAGCCCACCGCCGCAGTCCATGGACGACCTTGATGCGATGAAGGGCATATCGCAAGAGAACCAGCGCCGCATTCGCAGTGGCGAGTTGTTCGTGCCCAGTCCGTCGCTGCTCGCGGAGCGCGGGCCGACCACGGAAACGCCGATCATCTCGGCAGAGTCTGCGTTGCCCCCGCCGCTACCGGATCCAGTCACCGAGTCCGATTCGGCAATCGCGTCTGACGCGGCCATCGCCGCTGCGCAGCCGATGCCGATGCAGCCACCGCAAGCCGCCGTGCTGCCTGCGTCGCCAGTCACGCCGGGCAATGCTTCTGCGAACGGCGTCGATCCTGCGGGCGCGTTGATCACCGCGCCAGCGTTGCCGGCAGCGAATGCGGCAATGGGTGGCACCATCAGCATTCATGATCTGACCTTGGCCCAGCGCCAGGGCTTGCCACCGTTGAAGATGAGCATGCACGTCTATCATCGCGACGTGACACGTCGTTTCGTGATCATCGACGGTCAGCGCCTCAACGAAGGCGGCGTGATGGGTAATGAAACCTGGGCCCGCGAAATCGTGCCTGACGGCGCCATCATCGAATACAAGAACATCCGCTTTTTGTTGCCCCGGCTAGGCGGCTGAGACATGTTCGTGCACGTCGAAACCCGGCGTCGCGCGCACGCTCCCTGGGCCACGCTGGGTATCGTCAGCGCCTGCGTTCTGTTGTCCTGGACCGAGGTCAGCGGCGGCGACCCCACGCGTGCGCTCGCTGCGGACCTGGGCACGGTACCTGTACGTCTGATGAGTGCCATCCAGGCAGATAGCCGCGTTTGGCTGGTCGAGGTGCGCCGATTGTTCACCGGGCTCTTTCTGCACGGCGACTGGCCGCATTTGCTCGGCAACATGATTTTCGTATTGATCTTCGGCTTTGCCTCGGAGCGGCTGCTTGGATCACTGCGTTTTCTGGCGCTGTTTCTGATCTGTGGCGCGCTGGCCAACCTGGTCGGTGCCGGAATCTATCCCACGCTCACCGCTCCGATCATCGGTTCCAGCGGCGCGGTCTCGGCCATCGTCGGCGCCTACATCACTCTGTTTCCACGTGCGCGGCTGGGGTTGGTGATTCCCCTGGGGTTCTATCTCGAATTCGTGCGCATGCCAGCCGGCGCATTGATTGGCCTGTGGATTCTGATCCAGTCGCTGTTCGTCATCGTCAGTCCCGAATCGGGCGTGCTGGCCTGGCCAGTACATGTGGCCGGATTTGTTTTCGGCATGGGTTTCGCCTTTCTGTCGCGCCCCGCAATCGCCCGCCGTTTACGGAGTGGGTAAGGCGAGGCGTCCTGACGATGCCCTCAGGCATCGTCAGCCGAGCCGAACGCACGCGCATGGATGCGCGGGCCGGATGTGCTGCACCAGGGACGGTTCCT
>JAWXCG010000260.1:0-7917 GCA_034440555.1 Pseudomonadota bacterium | reverse complement strand
GATCGGCCATGCCGATGGAAGGTGACTCGTTCATTTCGCCCCTGCGAGGAAGGCTATGCTCGCCCACTGTCCCGATATCTTCGCACGCGCGCGTGCGAAACACCGCGGTTGCCCCGAACAGCTCGCTGCCTGGCGCTGCCAGGGCGGCAGATCATGGCGAACTCTCAACGGCTGTGGGTCGTGGCTCGCGCAGTGTGGGCGACGGCGAGGAATGTTTGTGTGTTGCACAACAAACCTACGCACATCCGCTACCGTTACTGTCAGTGCTGGCGTGGTGACACAAAACCCGAGCAGTAAAGCGCCAGAATCCAGGCGCAACGCTTGAGCAAGGTGCGCCGTATCACCGGGCGACGATCACCATCGTCCCGGGCCTGCAAGCAAAGTAGTACCGGGTGAGGGCTTGCTGTTTTCAACTGCCGTCGCTGCGACCAGGGCGAGAGAACCGTTGCTCAACCGGCTGGCGCAAAGGACATCGCCACGCCGTTCATGCAATAGCGCAATCCGGTTGGGGCGGGGCCATCGTTGAACACATGGCCCAGGTGTCCGCCGCAGCGCCGGCAGTGCACCTCGGTGCGCTTACTGAAAAAACTCCGATCTTCGCTGGTGCCGATGGCATTGGGCAGTGGCTCGAAGAAACTTGGCCAGCCGGTGCCGGAGTCAAATTTCTTCTCTGACGCATACAGCGGCAGATCGCAGCCCGCGCAGTTGAACGTACCCTTGCGCTTTTCGTGGTCGAGCGGACTGCTGCCGGCACGCTCGGTGCCGTGCTCGCGCAACACGTAAAATTGCGCAGGACTAAGTTTCTTGCGCCACTCAGTCTCGCTGCGCTCAATTTCAAAACGGCCAGCGCGCTCGGTCGCCACTGTCTTGCGAAAGAAACTCATGGATAGCACTCCCGCGCCGACGGCAGCGGCGCCAATAGAAAAGATCTGTCTGCGCTTCATGAATAAGTGTTCCTTGATACGTCAATGTTGTGGCGCCGCGCCCCAGACTTTTTCTAGTCGCGCATCGCGGCCGCAGTTCCACCGATAATAGTTGTAGCGCTTGGGGTTCTTGGTCGCGTAATCCTGATGGTATTCCTCAGCTGCATAAAACGGACTGGCATCGACGATCTCGGTATACAGCGCCTGCCCATTGAACCGCGAATGACGCTGCAACGCCGCGAGCGAAGCCTCCGCCGCTAAACGCTGTCTCTTCGAGTGCACATAGATCCCGCTGCGGTACTGATTGCCCGCATCACAGAACTGTCGATCCTTTACCGTCGGATCAATGTTGCGCCAGAAAACTTCCAGCAGCTTGGCGTAGCTGATCAAGCGCGGATCGAACACCACCTCGACTGCCTCGGCATGCCCGGTTCCGCCGGAAGAGACAGCTTCGTAACTCGGGTCAACCGTAAGTCCACTGGTGTAACCCGAAAGCACCGACTCAACCCCCGTCAGCCCACGGAACGGTTGCTCCATGCACCAAAAACATCCACCGGCAAAAGTCGCTTTCTGCATTCCCGCCGGCGCCGCCGGGGTTGCGGCAGCGTGAGCGAGGCCAGCCGCAGAACCGGCGATCACTGCAGAGAGCACAAGTCGATTCAGAAATTGCTTGACCATAGTTGTCTCATCCATTTATCACTATTGGGCCGTTGTCGCTATTGGACGGTTGCAACCGGTAGACCGTTGTAACCGGTAGACCGTTGTAACCGGTAGACCGTTGTCCATGGTGGACCGGAGCATGCGCCAAATAATTTCAAGGCGCCACGAGACCAGACGATTCGAGGATGCAGGTTCTAAAGCTTGCTCGACTCGGGCCTAGCAGGCTTCAGTCGCCGCGGTGCCGGTTTACCGGCGACGTCGGGTGTGGCATGGTGTCAGCTCGCCCAAGAGGATGCGCGCATGACCCGCTATTACATACATGTCACTGACCTGGCGTCCGCGCATGGCAGTGACGCGCAGTTCGCGTGGTCCGGACAATCTCCGCAAGACCTGGCGCTTGCGCTCGAGCAAACGCTGCGCGAAGCCACGTTCATGCAGCGCTGGCGCGATGCTCAGGCCGAGCCAGAGGAGGTTTCTGCTGCGACTGTTGACACTGATGCAAATGCGCGCGTCAGCATCGAAGACAAGGCACAGCGTGTCGAGATGGTGGTAACCACTCACCTGCCGCACCGATTGCTGGCGCAGCGCCTGAACCTGTTGATCGGCCCACACTGGACTCTAGGTGATGTGAAGTAACAGGAGCGTGAAGCAGCAAGGTGATGTGGCGAAGCAAGGACGTGAAGTAGCAAGTAGCAAGGACGTGGAGTAGCAAGGACGTGGGGTAGCAACGACGTGAAGTACGCCGACCCGGTGTACACTGGATCCAATGCGTTACGCGGGCTTCGAGATTTCAGAGAGTGCCTCGCCAGCGGCATCCATATCGGATCGCTCGACGGCAAAGTCACCCAGTGCCACGATCCCGACCAACCGCTTGTCAACGTTTACCACCGGCAAGCGTCGGATCTGGTGCTGGCTCATAAGCTTGGCCGCATCGTCCACCGAGTCTTCCTCGTACGCCCAGACGATGCCGGCGGACATGATGTCACGTACTTTGGTGCTCGGGCCCAGGCCATCGGCTACAGCGCGGATTGCGATGTCCCGATCCGAGATCGCACCGATCATGCGATCGTTCTCGCCCACCGGCATCATACCGAAGTTGGATTTTCGCATCTGCTGCGCAGCATGTTCGATCGTATCGTCCGGGCTGATTACCTGTACATCCCGGCTCATCACACTTTTAAGTTTATTCATTTCCATCTCCTCTGAAGAATCGCAACCCGGTAAAGCTGAACTTATTCAGCGCCGGAGCCGTGCCAAAGTCGCAGCAGCTAAGAAAGATCACCGTGTGATTTTCATCCGCAGCCTGAGGATGGAAGGTACGAAGCGCACGCAAAAACGTCTGTGCGTCAGCGAACCAAGTGCAACACCGGCGCAGAAATTCCGACCATGCAGCGATCAGCCGCTACGGATGAAGTGAAGCAGGGCGCAGGTCCGGGCATGACCTGACTGGATCGCGGTGCGATAGATACGCGCTGAGCGTGATGCAGCAGTGCGACGCGCTCCCGGTTGCGAAGATGCGCACGGTGCCTCGAGCCGAGTGCACCGCCGCGCCTAATGCACCCGCTTTATTTCGCGGGTTGCGCTTTCTTCGTCAGCAGCCAGGAAAAATCACCCGGCGCTTGCTTGAATGATTGAAATCTAAAACGCGCGCGTGCTCCGATTGCTCAACGCCATGACCGCGCTTCAATGCGCAGCGTGCCGCGCAGCCCAGGTCTGGCTTTTTGCTCAATCGGAATATCAAAAGCAAGGCCGGAACCCGCAGTACCATCCAGCGCGCGCGTCACCGCGTCTTTGCCGGGCTTGCCGGGATTGATGTCCTGGTAGCCATACTTGATTCGCCAACCGCCATGGGCTGTATCGTCCGGAAAAGCTTCGACTAGAATCAGCTCGCGATAGATGAACCCGCCCTCGTAATGGCGCTTCAGAAAAATGGAACCGCCCACTTCGTAATCGGGCACCATCACCTTGATGTCAAAGGCGAAGCTGACCGATTTTGAAGCTTTGACGCTTTTACGCGGATCGAGAAATACCGAAAACAGATGCGGACTTCGGCTGCGGTCGGGCGGTCGGACGGGGCCATCTGAACGCGGAAACAGTTCGCTGTAGCTGCGGAAAATGGCCGAGTTCTCGCGCACTTCGCGTCGCGTCATCTGCCACTGACAACCGCGTACGCTGGCTGCGATCTCAAACTGGTAGGAAGCATGCACGGTCTTGCCTTCGCCGAAGGCCTTCTGTACTTCCTGTGGCAGCGTGATGTCGTCGATGTCCAGAATGCCGTCGACACGCAGGGCGCCGAACAGGAAGCGAGTAAGATTCTGGTAGCCCTCTTCGGAATTCACGATGCCGTAAGGGCCCGAGTGACTGCGGTGCACAAACGCGCGCGGCGAACCCACGTCATTCCCTTCGGCGCCGATGCCGTGCGTGGTGGCATTTTCGATCCGCACCAGCCCATCACTCGCGTCGCCCGCGGCCCAGGCTGAGATGCCACCGGCGACGGTATAGTCACGCGGGTTGGTGCCAACCAGATTGAAAATGCGTTCCGGCGGAAAGTTCTTCACCAGTGACACATCGTCGCCGACGGGCACGTCAAGGTATCCAGCCATCTTCTCGCGATTGAAATTGTTGACGTCGCCAAACGAAAGCCAGCCCGGTACGTTGCGCACAATGCGCATATCGATACCGTTGTGTGGCGTAGCGTAAGTAAACAGTTTGTCCACCGCACCACGCGCCTCGGCCGAACCAAGCTTTATGTTCTGCAAGAAGGCGCGGCAGACCAGGCCACCCATAGAATGGGCGACGAGGTGCACACGGAAATCCGCTGGCGTGATCTTGTTGTCCGGATTGGCGCACACCTTGTCGCGCAACCGCAGGATCAACTTGTCCAGCCCCTTGGCAAAGTGGGCAATCGGAGGCGTGCCGCCACCATTACCAAAATGCTTCGACGCTTCATCGTAATAGCGGTAGATAACGATGCAACGATACGGCACCGACTGATCGGGATTATCGACCGCCACCAGGTCGTCGCCATCCACGAACACGTCCTCGTACTTGTGGTCGCCCATCAAACGCACCAGTGGCGATTCGAAATAGAAGCGTTTAACGTCGCCGGTCCAGGCCACGCGCGACTTGGTCGAGCCAATATTGAAACCCATATATGGGTCGGAAACGGTCTCCTCGATCTCGCCCTGAGTCGCGGCGAAACCGCGTACATAGATGATCGGGTGGTAGGGATGCTGCGGAGCTAGTGGCATCGGAAAGTCTCGAAGTTGCGTGGTCGGCGAGCGATATACAAGGTGAGGCAGATGGGCAGCATCGACAGCGTCGACTTGAAGCGAGCACTGCTAAGCATGGTCTAAGTCATGAGCTTGATCCACGATTCAATTGGTAATGCTTGCATCTTGCCTTTTGAGTGAGTGAGCTAATCCAAGGCTACGGAAATTCCTTTTTCGCTGACACCATCTGCGGATGCGGCGTTAAAACGGGAACCGCATTTTAGAGCCAGCAGATTCCGCCGGGTTCAGCCGAATGCATGACGCAGGTCATCGCCTTGCAGCGCTCATTGGTCTCGCAGATCATCGAACACTCACCTGCGGTGTTGACCGCCGCCGTGTCGACATTCGCGATATCGCTGCTCTGATAGTTTTGCCTGAACACCAGCTCACCCATATGCGGTGGACGAAACACTCGCTTCCAAAGCGGAGGGCCCAACCAAGGTGCGCTACCCGCGCTGACAAATGCGACCAAGGCGGCAACCGCAACTTTCGAGAACACTCCGGAAGAAGCCCCTTTCTGTCTTTGCGTCCATGAGCCACCTCGGGTCGCTGTTCCTGATTACATTCCGTGGTTCTGTCGCATTGCGTTTCGTGTCAGCTCAAATCCTCCAAAACGGTCTGCGCCGCCCTCAGCGCCAATGCCGCAATGGTCAATGTCGGATTCGCCGTGGCGACGGTACAAAAAGTACCGCTGCCGACGAGGAATAGATTCTTGTGATCCCAGGAACGCTGATTGGCGTCAACAACGGAAGTTGTTGGATCGTCGCCCATGCGATACGTGCCAACGATGTGGCCTGCGCCGAAAAACTTCAGGCGATCGGGCTTGCCATCGATGATGACGTCAAAACCGGAAGGGTCGTTCGCCGCTGGTGAGGTAGTGAACTGTGTCGCGCCCATCATCTTGAAGATGGCGTCGGCAGCTTGCTTAGCGGCGGCGAAGCCAGCGCGCGTGTAGGGCGAAAGGTCGTAGACGATCTGCGGACGCGGCAGGCCGAGATGATCGTACTCGGTCTTGGACAGGGTGACGTAGTTGCTTTCCTCGGGCGATTGTTCAACCAGGAATCCGAGGCGGAACTGACGCGAGAGTCCATCGTTCATTGCCTTGACCAGGTCCGGTCCCCACAGAGCTTGCGGCGCTGAAGTTGCCGGTGGCTGAGGGTTGAGCTGGCTGACGTTCATGCCATTGATGAAGTCCAGCGTGGTCGTCCACGGATCGCCAATCGAAAAATTCCAGCCTTCGTTGCCGATCTCAATACGGAAGGCGGCGCGATCCTTGCGGAACTCGCCATCGCGCGTGCTCTCGATGCCCGAAGTTGCCAGCGGCCCGCGAAAACCATACACGGGCTGTGGCGCCAATGCCCACGCCAGATACAGCGGGTGGTCCATCAGATTCTTGCCCATCTGTCCGCTGCTGTTGGCAACACCGTTGGGTGTCTTGCCGCCGTTGGTGGACATGAAGCACAGCTTCGGGGTTTCCACTGCATGCGATGCGAGCACATAGCGCTTGGCCGAAACCGAACCGCGCGCAGTAGCCGGGCCGAGGTTGTCTTCGTATTGTATGTAATTGATCTGGCTGACCAGACCATTCTTGTCGACGATGATTTCGTTGGCGACGGTCTGCACCATGAGCGTGACGTTGCCGGTATCCAGCGCTGCGTTGAGCGTGACACTGGGATCGTACTTGGCCTGGATCGGGCAGATCGGAATACAGTTGGTGTTGCCGGCGCAAACGCGACGATTCTGATATGGCTGCGAGTTGCGGCCTGCTGGGGTTTCGGTAACCACCAGCGGTATGCCTTCGAAGTTCTGGCCCGTGACTGCCTTGGTCACAGCATCGTCGACCAATGAAGGCGGAATCGGCTTCATCGGGTATTGGTAGTTCGACCCAAAGGTAATGCCCAGATAGGCCTGCGTTGACTTGTCGGCCGATACGCCGATTTCCCACTCGGCTTTCTCATACCAGGGCTCGATATCGTCGTAGCTGAGCGGCCAGTCGACAAACTTTCCGTAAGCGCTATACATCTTGAAATCGTTCGGCACATTGCGCAGACTGGTGCCCAGCCAGTGCCGCATGGTGCCACCGGCGATTCGTTCGTAGGTGCTGCTGAAGGGCAGCGGGCCTTGCTGGATCATGTACGCCTTGCTCGGATCCTGCCAGGAGCTGTGGTCGAGCGTCATGGTGTTGGGGCGACCAGCATTGAGGGTGGTCGGATCGGTGAGCGACAGACTACCCGATGGCGTGAAAATGTCCGGCGTGTAGGGCACCTCGGGCACCTTGGCCACGGCCTTGTAAAAGCGTTCCATGAAGTCGTTGTTGTTGGATGGAATGCGCGCACCGGCTTCCAATATCAATACTTTTTTGCCGGCGAGGCCGAGCTGTTTCGCAATCATTGCGGCGGAGACGCCAGCGCCGACGATGACGACATCGTATTGGGCGGGCGCGGATGGCGATGGCGAAGTCGGGGATCGTGATGGCGTGGCGGACATTAGGAGTTACCTCCAACAAAGTCGATGAGGGTGGGCGGATTGCTGGCCCAGTAACCGAACTGAAAATTGCTGAAGCCCATGGGATGCGCCTGGGCAACGTTCCAGGCCCAGCCCTGCGTGTAGGCAGCCGACGAGATCACCACGCTATTGGGCGGCGGTGTGTCGGTGCCGGCCTTGGCCAGATCTGCCGGGGCGTACCAGCTGCCCAGATACCACATCAACATCACACTGCGCGCGAGGAAGCGGATGTCGGGACCGGATTGGTCGAGAATGAGACTGGCGATTTTTCCCGCCGGCTGGGTTGAATTCTCCCGGTATATCTTCAGCAGATTGTCGAAGGTCGCGCCCGCCTGTTGCTGCGCATAATTGAAGTAAACCTGTTTGATGTTTTTTGGATCGACACTTGGCGCCAGATTGCCGGCGGCAATGCCGGTAAGCAGGGCGGACAGATCTACGAAGGTTTGCAGCGGCGTAACGATAGGCGTTGGTGCGGGTGTGCTCATGGCATCAGATTCCGTGATGGGACTTTGGCGTTGATGAGACATTGGCGTTGATGAGACATTGGCGCTAATCAG
>JAWXCG010000259.1:0-13243 GCA_034440555.1 Pseudomonadota bacterium | reverse complement strand
CGGCAGCTTTATCACGACCGTGAAGAAATCACCGTCTACGCCGGCCCCGCGTAGGAGCGCACCTGGGCGCGAATTGACCCGCGAAACTTCATCGCGCAAGCCGCGCCCCACGCCCCGCCCGCAACACGTCGCATACCTGACTGAGAACGACGACCACATTCCCCGTGCCGCAGCGTGACATGAAACCGCAAGCCAGCACTGCTAGGCTGGGCGACCAAAGTCACTGCAACAGGGCCTGCCATGAAATTTCGCGTGATGCTGTCGCTACTCACCGCCGTAGTGTTAGTGGCGCCCTGTGGGCTCAACGCGGCGCCCTTCACCGCTGGCAATCTGGTGGTCTATCGCGCCGGTGACGGCATCACCGCACTGAGCAATTCCGCCAGTCCGCTTTTTCTTGAAGAGCGCACTACCACAGGCGCCCTGGTCCAGTCGATCGCGCTACCGGTCGCGGCCAGTGGCGGTAATTTTGCCTGCACCGCGGCAGGAATGCCGACGACGGAAGGATTTCTTTCGCGCAGCGCCGATGGCAATTACATCGTTGGTGGCTGTTATGACGCCGCAGTAGGCGCCGCAACGCCACACAATTCCCCGCCCACGACGGTGCGCCGCGTGGTGTTCCGGGTGGATGCAAGCGGCAACGTTGACACTTCAACGGCCTTAAACACTACAACTCTCACGGGAAATATCCGAACCGCCGCCAGCTCCAACGGCACCGACCTTTGGATGGGTACGTCCACCGGCGGCTTTCACTACGCCACGCTTGGCGCCAGCAGCGCGACCCAGATCAGCACAACGGCCGTCAACGTGCGTACGGTGCAGATTGAGTCCGGGCAGTTGTATGGCGGTTCGGGCGCTGGCGCATTCCGCCTGTTCACCATCGGGACCGGCCTGCCCACCACGAGTGGCAACACCATGGTCAGCCTTCCCGGCTATCCCACTACGTCGGTCTTGGGCAATGCATTCTTCTTTGCCGATCTGGATGTTGGCGTCGCCGGCGTCGACACGGTCTATCAGGCAGACGATCAAGGCACCCCGGGCGGTATCCGCAAGTACTCGCTGGTAGCCGGAAGCTGGACCGCAAACGGCGTCATCGACACCGGTGTTGCCGCCGCCAACCGCGGACTCACCGGATCAGTCAGCGGCGGGGTCGTCACTCTGTTTTCTTCGCGCAACGGAACCTCGCTTGCCACTGTCATCGATACTGCGGGCTACAACGCCGCGCCGAGCAACTTGACCGTGACTTCGATCGCAACGCCCACTTCACTTACCGTGTTCCGCGGCGTCGCGTTCGTGCCCGGGGTGGTCGCATCGGTCACACCCTTCGCGGTATCGAATTCAGCCTTCACAGTGCAGGCGCTCAACTCGCTGGCGAGCACCGGCACCGGCACCACACTGCCGACCGCATTCGCATTTGCGGAAACCGGTGGCAACACGTCTTACAGCGCTGATGATGGTGCATCCTCGGCCGGCGGCGTCTACAGCTACGGCACTGGCGCCAGCAGCGAACGTGCACTGGGCACACTGCGCGACGGCACGGTCGCCCCAGTGATCGGCACGCGACTGCAAAACAGCACCGGCGACATCATCAAGTTTTTGTATGTTCAATTTGCAGGGGAGCAATGGCGCCGCGACAGTGCCGGTACGATCGCCGATCGCCTGGACTTTCAATACAGCCTCGACGCGACCAGCCTGACCACAGGCACCTGGGTCGACACCGACGCGCTCGATTTCATCTCGCCCATCGCCGCCGCGACGACAACTGCGTTGGACGGAGACGCGGTCGCGAATCGCATCACTGTGTTGGGCCACGTCGAAGGCCTCAATCTGGCCAACGGCGCCACGATGTGGGTGCGCTGGCTTGATGCCGATGCGGCCGGAAACGACGACGGGCTCGCCATCGACGATGTCGCGTTCGCTGTTCCATCGATTTCTATCGAAGCCGCAGACGCGCTGACCGAAGGCAACGTCGCCGGTTGCCCAGTTCCAAACAACCTGCGCTTCACCGTATCGCGCACCAGCGGCGTACCCAGCACGGGTATTCCTTACACCTTCACCACCACCGCAGTCAGTGCCGCGCAAGGCGTCGACTACACCGGCTTCACCAACCAGGCACAGACACTGAATTTCGGTGGAACCATTTCCAACATCGACGTGCCGATCATCTGCGACGACAGCGACGAAACCGATGAGACTTTCACCATCGCCATCGCTACCGCCGCAGGCAGCGGATACTTCGTCTTGCCCGGTGCCAACACCGGCACCGCCACGATCACCGACGACGACATCAGCACGCTGCCCACCATCAGCATCAACGACGTGAGCATCGCCGAAGGCAATAGCGGCACCAGCCTGCTGACCTTCGCCGTCACCCTCAGCGCCCCAGCGCCCGCCGGCGGCGTGACCTTCGACATCGCCACCAGCGATGGCACCGCCACCGACGCCGACAACGACTACGAGCCGCGCACACTCATCGGCCAGACCATCGCCGCCGGCAACAGCAGCTACAACTTCGATGTGACTATCAACGGTGATGCAACGTTCGAAGCGAGCCAGAGCTTCGTCGTCAACATCAGCAATGTCACCAATGTCGCCCCATTGGGCAACGACCTCACGAGTGTCGGCACGATCACGAATGATGATTCGGCACCAACACCGTTTCTAGTCATGTCTGACGCAGGTTCGGTAGCCGAGGGCAACAGCAGTGCATCCAACAATCAGATGGTCTTCGCCGTCACGCTTAGTGCACCAGCGAATGCGGGCGGCGCCACCTTTACGCTGACAGCAAATGCCAATGTGGCCGAGGAAGGCGAGGACTACCTCGCACCTGACTCCTCCATCATTTACACGATTCCGGAAGGTCAGACCACATTGACTCCAGCCTATGCGATTACGATCCTCGGCGACCTGACATTGGAAGCCGATGAGACGGTAGTCGTCACACCTCTACCCATTTCGGGCGCAGTAATGGGTGGTTCCGGCATCATCGGGGTCGGGACAATTACCAACGACGACACTGCTCCGCTTACGATCGAAGCCATTCAGGGTAACGGCCACGCATCTCCGGTCGCCACCCAGACAGTAACGACACTCGGCAACATCGTGACGGCGGTGCTGCCGGCGCCCAACGGCGGCTTCACCATTCAGATGAAGGACGCGCAGGCGAGCGGCGGTATGGCGACCTCCAACGGCGTCCTCGTGTTCACGGGCGGCACGCCAATCCTGGCCGTTGGTGATGAGGTCGATGTACGCGGCACTGTCGTCGAATTCCATACGTCAATGACCGCGACCGCAGCTCAGCGCACAACCGAGTTCACCAATGCCGGCCTGGTTTTCAATGTGATCAGCAGCGGCAACGCCCTTCCGGCTCCGGTGGGTCTGGATGCAATGGTGCCTTCACCGAATCCGGCCTCGCCCTACTGCGGCGCCGCGCTCGGAAATTTCGAGTGCATCGAATCGATGCGTGTAACCACCACGACCGGCATGGTCAATCTCGGCAACCAGACATTTGGAACGGATCCGATCGCGGAAATGTGGGTCACGACATCCGGGCAGCGCGTATTCCGTGAAGGCGGGTTGCTTCCAGGACGCGAGACCGAAGTGGTTCCTACGCTGACGCCCGCTGCGCCGCCGCTCCCCACTACTTTCGTCTATGACCTGAATCCTGAGTTGTTCGAGCTCGACATGGATCGTGCTGGCCTAGCCAATACCGTACTGGTTCCGGGCACAACGTTCTCCGCGACCGGAGTGCTCAGTCAGGAATTCGGCGGATTCGATCTTTTCCCGACGCAATTGACGGTGAACGCGGCCGCGGCTGCGCTACCGACGCCAGTGGACACCGCAAGCGCGACACAGTTGACGATCGGATCGCAAAATCTGCACTTGTTGTTCGACGACGTGAACGACCCATGGAATACCGATGATTGCACCGCAGGTGATGTCGATTTCTGTCCAACCACGCTGCGCTGGAACGCGAAGTTGAATCTGCTATCGCGGCAGATTCGCGAGCAGCTGAAATCGCCGATGGTGGTTGGCGTGCAGGAAATAGAGAAACTTGGTGCGCTGCAGGCGCTCGCAACCAAGATCAATACCGATCTGGGCGTTGGATCGCCGTTCACCTATACCGCGCATGTGGGCGCAATCGATGACCTGGACGGCGGCCATCAGAATGTCGGCTTTCTGATCCGCAGCAACGTCTCGGTCGTTTCGTTACAGCAACTCAATACCACTCAGCAATGGACGTTCAATGGCGCGCCCCAAGGCGAGATCATGGACCGTCCGCCGTTCTTGCTGCGCGCGACCGTCAACATTGCCGCGGGCGGTCCTTTCGAGTTCGCCGTGATGGTTGTGCATCAACGCTCTCTCACAGGTATCGACAATCTGACACCGCTCGCTGACCAGATCAATGCCCATCGTGTTCGTCAGAAGCGTCTTTACCAGGCAGCGTTGACGGCTCAAGCCATTCAACAATTCCGCGCCGCCAATCCGGGCCTACCGTTCTATCTGGTCGGGGACTTCAATGCGTTCCCACAGAGTGATGGATATGCCGATGTGACCGGCATCATCCAGGGCACTACCGATCCGGCATTGTCAGAATACGACCTGTCGTATTTTGGCTTGGAAGGCAGCGGGCCAAACGGCAACATTGTGACTCCGCCACTCACCGCCGCCAGCGCACTGGCACCCGCAGGCGAGCGCTACTCGTATCAGTTCCAGAGCATGCCCCAGCAGATCGACCACGCGATGATGAGCGCGGCTGGCCTCGAGCACCTCGAGGATATGCAGTTCTCGCGTAACAACGTCGACCAGCAGGCGCGCTTCATGATCAGTTTCAGCAATACCCTCGGCACGGAAACTCCGCTGGTCAGCAGCGACCATGACGGATTCGTGCTGTTCATCAACACGCTCGCTGACGCACTGTTCGGCAACGGCTTCGAGAACTGATTTACACGCATAGACGCTGCGCACACGGCCCGCCTTGCGGGCCGTTTTTTTCTCGAGTCAAATACGCGCGGAATCTCGGCATCGTCTGGGCGTCATCGAGCGACTGCGTTGGACGAACGCTACGTCACCCCGTATCCCGGGGAGCACAAGAATTTCCAATGTGGCCGTCGTACACGATCCGCTTCGGTTCTCGACGCAACCAGTCGTATTGCTCGGGGCGGTGGCGCCATAAGCTGGATTTGCTAAGGAGTCGATTGCGTGGAAGCAATAGCCGACTTCGGTCCGGCTGCGTGTGCGATGCGCGGCCCTTGGTAACCGGGAAATCTCATCGCTTCAAAATCATCAGCACTTCTTCGAGTTCCTGGCGCACCTGGCGCACCACCTGGCTGGTGATGCTGGCTTCAGCCTTTCCCAACTCACCTTCCAGGCGTTGACGCGCGCCGCCGATGGTGAAGCCCTGGTCGTAGAGCAGGCTGCGGATCTGGCGGATCATCAACACGTCGTGGCGCTGGTAATAGCGGCGGTTGCCGCGGCGCTTGACTGGATTGAGGTTGGTGAATTCCTGTTCCCAGTAGCGCAATACATGCGGTTTGACCGCGCATAGCTCGCTGACTTCACCGATGGTGAAGTAGCGCTTGGCCGGAATAGTTGGGAGTTCGTTATTGCTGCCCTGATCCAGCATACGCCTCCACCCGCACCTTGAGTTTCTGACCTGGACGGAATGTCACTACGCGTCGAGCCGAAATCGGAATTTCTTCGCCGGTCTTCGGATTGCGACCTGGGCGGCGATTTTTGCTGCGCAGGTCGAAGTTACCAAAGCCCGATAATTTTATTTGTTCGCCTCGCTGCAGCGCCTCACGCATGACTTCAAAAAACGCATCAACGAATTCCTTCGCTTCACGTTTGTTTAGGCCGACGTTCTCGAAGAGTCGCTCGGCAAGTTCAGACTTGGTCAACGCCATTTCATCCTCGCAACCTAGCCCCTGTGCTTGCACCCAAAGCGGCGACGACTGCCTGAATGGCCGAATCCACGTCGCTGTCCGTAAGGGTGCGCGAACTGTCCTGTAAAATCAAGCCCATAGCGAGGCTTCTTGTGCCGGAGGGCAAACTTGCGCCGATAAACTCATCAAACAGGACGCATTCTTTCAATAAATCGCCCAGAATCCCTTGCGCGCAGGCCCTCAGGCGTGCTGCAGGCACGGATTGGTCCAGCACCAGTGCTAAGTCGCGGCGTACCGACGGGAAACGCGAGATTTCACCGGCCATGGGTACGCTGCGCTGCAGCAATCCGGCGAGGTCGATTTCGAACGCGTAAACGTCACCATCGACGTCCAGCGCCTTGCTCAGGCGTGGGTCCAGGCACCCCACCAGACCGATGCAATGGCCCGTGCGCAGCACTGCTGCACTGCGGCCGCCGTGCAGAAAACCGCGGTCCGCGATGGGCTGAAACTCGAATTGCGCGTCGGGTCCGGCCAAGCCCAGAACCTGTTCCAGGTCACCCTTGATGTCGTAAAAATCTGCTGCACGCCTGCCTTCGCCCCACTGCTCGGCGTGTGCCGAACCGCTGATCAAAGCGGCGAGCCGCGGTGTTTCCAGCGGCGGATCGCCAGCGTGGAAGGCTTTTCCGATCTCAAACAGGCGCACGCGCTGCTGTTGTCGTGCCTGGTTTCGTTTCAATGCCTCGACTAAACCGGGCAACAGGCTGGTACGCATCACCGCCAGATCGACGCTGAGCGGATTGCTCAATGCCACTGCGCCCGCGCCCAAGCTCCAGGTCGCCAGCGTATCGGCTGCGATGAAACTGAAATGCAGGGCTTCGGCATAGCCTCGGGCCAGCAATGCCTGGCGTATATCGCCGAGTCGCAACTGCGCCTCCGGCTCGATACGCAATGCGATTTCGCCACGCGGGATGTTGACCGGCACGTTGTCGTAACCATGGATGCGCGCCACTTCTTCGATCAGATCTTCTTCGATCTCAATGTCAAAGCGCTTGGATGGTGCCTGCACCTGCCAGCCTTCCGCGGTGGCCTCGACTTGCATGCCCAGAGCACGCAGCATCCTGCCCACAGCCAGGTCATCAAGTTTGAGGCCGAGCACCCGCTGCAGGCGCTCCCGACGCAGGCGTACGAGCGGACGCACTGGCAGATGCCCGTTGCTCACCGCCTCAGTCATCGGCCCGGGCTGACCGCCGGCGATATCGGTAATCAACTGCGTCAGTCGCTCAATGGCACGGCGCGGCAATTCTGGATCCACGCCACGCTCGAAACGGTGCGAAGCATCGGTGTGCAAACCCAGCTTGCGCGCGCGCCCCTGGACCGCATTGGGCGCAAAGAATGCGGCTTCGAGAAACAAGGTGCGGGTTCGATCGGTGACACGCGTGTCCCAGCCTCCCATTACACCGGCGACGGCGACAGCACGCGCAGCATCGGCAATCACCAGGAAGCTTTCGTCCAATGTCACTTCACGCTCGTCGAGCAATTTCAGTGTCTCGCCCTTGCGCGCGCGGCGCACTTCGATCGCGCCCTGCAGTTGCTGGTGATCGAAGGCATGCGTGGGTTGCCCCAGTTCGATCAGCACGTAGTTGCTGCAATCCACCGCCACAGAGATCGAGCGCAGGCCGCTGCGACGCAGGCGCTCCTTCATCCACAGCGGCGTCTTTGCGCCCGGATCAATACCTTCAACGACACGACCAAGATAACGCGGACAGTCGATTGGATCCTGTAGCTTTATCTCGCGGGTCAGCAATGATTGACTGACGATCGACACGGGCGGCACGACGTCCGCAGGCATATCAAAAAGCGCGCGCACTTCCGCGGCCAAACCTTCCAGGCCCAGACAATCCGGGCGATTGGGCGTCAGCTTGATGTCGATCGATGCGTCCGGCAGGCCGAGAAACTCGATCAATGCTGCACCCGTTCGCGCGTCGCTCGGCAGCTCCCACAGCCCGCTGGAATCATCGGAAAGCGCGAGCTCTTTGGCCGAGCACAGCATGCCAAAACTCTCGACATCACGCAGCTTGGCGCGTTTGATTTCCATTCCGTTCGGAAGCCTGGCACCGATGATCGCCACCGGCGCTTTGAGTCCAACGCGTGCATTGGGTGCGCCGCAAACAATCTGCAGCAAGTCACCGCTGCCGATCGATACCTTGCAGACCTGCAGCTTGTCGGCATTGGGGTGGCGCTCGGCCATCATGATCTCGCCGACGATGACACCGTGCAGCGCCTCACCCAGCACTTCAACGCCTTCAACTTCCAGGCCAGCCATGGTCAGCCGGTGCATCAAAGTGGCACGGTCGCAACCGGGGTCGGCGATCGCACGCAACCAGTTTTCGGAAAACTTCATATCGGAATTCTCTTTAACGTAAAACAACGTACAAAGTCGCTACGCGAGGAAACTATTGCCCCCTCCCCGGCACCGAGGCGGGTTGGCGAGGGAAGAGTCAAGAGACCTCGACTTTGCAGAATCTTCTCTTCCGTAAAACATCGCTATGCAAGGAAGCCTTTGCCCCCTCCCCGATGTCCGGGGAGGGCTGGGGAGGGGTCAGGTAATAAACTTCGACGTTAGAGCTAGAGCAGCGGTCGCCGTACCCGCTGCTCTAGCTCTAACTTCAGGCGAACTGCCGCAGAAAGCGCAAGTCGTTTTCGAAGAAACTGCGCAGATCGTTGACGCCGTAGCGCAGCATCGCAAAGCGTTCGACGCCCAGTCCAAAGGCAAACCCTGTGTAGCGTTCCGGATCGATGTTGCACGCCTTCAGCACGTTTGGATGCACCATGCCGCAGCCCAACACTTCCAACCAACCGGGTTCGGCGCCATCGCCGCGATCCCATCGGATGTCGACCTCGGCCGATGGCTCGGTAAACGGGAAATAGCTGGGACGAAAACGCATCTCGAAGTCGCGTTCGAAAAATGCATTGACGAATTGCTTCAGCGTGCCTTTGAGGTCGGCGAAGCTGGAAGTGTCATCGACCAGCAACCCTTCCACTTGATGAAACATCGGCGTATGCGTCTGGTCGCTGTCGCTGCGATAAACTTTTCCGGCGGCGATGATGCGGATTGGCGGCGTGCGTCCGGCCATCGCACGGATCTGCACCGGCGAGGTATGCGTGCGCAGCAGCCGACCATCGGGAAAATAGAAGGTGTCGTGCATCGCCCGCGCCGGATGGTGTTCGGGGAAATTAAGCGCTTCGAAGTTGTGAAAATCATCTTCGATCTCGGGGCCATCGGCCTGCTGATATCCGAGTCTGGAAAAAATATCGGTGATGCGATCCAGCGTGCGCGTGATCGGATGCAGATTGCCGCGATCGGTATCGCGGCCGGGCATGGTCACGTCGACACGCTCGGCCTGCATGCGAGCGTCGTAGGCACCGTCTTCAAGTTGCGACTTGCGTGCTGCAAGCGCAATCTGCAGGCGTTCCTTGGCTTGATTGACCAGCTCACCGCGCGCCTTGCGCTCGTCCTGCGATAGCTTGCCAAGCAGTTTCAATTGCTCGGTCAATATTCCCGACTTGCCGAGCCAGGAAATGCGCACTGCATCCAGCGCTTCGAGATCCGCAACGATGGCGATCAGGCTGATCGCGGCCTCGATGTCGTTCATGGATTCCTGCATATTTCGCTCTTCCAAAAATGCACATGGGGAGAGGCTTAAGCCATCTCCCCATGCGGAACATCCAGTTGCCGAAGCAACCGTATGGATCAGCCAATCAGGCTGCGACGACCAAACTTGCCTTCGCTTTCTCGGCGATTTCGCCAAACGCCTTGATGTCGTGAATGGCCAGATCAGCAAGCACCTTGCGGTCCATGACGATATTGGCTTTCTTCATGCCATTGATCAGGCGGCTGTAAGAGATCGCGTACATACGCGCAGCGGCGTTGATACGGACGATCCACAGCGCACGGAACTGGCGCTTGCGCTGCTTGCGGCCGATGTACGCGTACTGGGCAGCCTTGGTGACGGCCTGCTTGGCGACGCGGAACACCTTGCGGCGGGCGTTGTAATAGCCCTTGGCAGCCTTCAGAACTTTCTTGTGACGGGCTCGGGCGGTGACGCCACGTTTAACTCGTGCCATGACATCGCCTCCTTAGAGATAGGGGAGCATGCGAGCGACGCGACCTGCGTCCTCCGCACGAACGTGGTTCTGACCGCGCAGATTACGCTTACGCTTGGTGGACATCTTGGTCAGGATATGGGACTTGAAGGCGTGGCCGCATTTGTACTTGCCAGACGCCGTTTTACGGAACCGCTTGGCTGCGGCCCGATTGGTTTTCATCTTGATTTTGGCCATGACACTACCTGTGTGGGTTGGTTGACTGAATCGAGCGGCGACTTGCGTCGCGCTTTCCGTCCTGCTCGTTTCGGCTTGTTTTGCGGCCCCTGCGGGCTGCTGTCCATTGGAGCAACCCTTGCGGGTTGCGGTCCATTCGAAGGCTGTCGCCCGAAAGCGCTGGAGCCCTCACTCGATCCGGTCCTCGCGGGCCGTATCGAATCCATGCTTTGCCTGAAGGCGCGACATGAAATTCCTGGGTCGGTGGACGCCACCATCAAACGGCGCCCATCGGGTGACGCGGGCTCACCAACTTCAGTGGGCTCGCATCCTGTACACCCTGCATCTTCGCAGTGAAGATGCGGGATCGCGATTCGCTACACGCGAATCTACTTCTTCTTCGGAGCAACCATCATGATCATCTGCCGCCCTTCAAGGCGCGGAAACGATTCGATGGTGACCTCATCCTTGAGGGCTTCCTGCAAACGCTTGGCCATCGCGATACCCAGTTCGGTGTGCGCCATTTCGCGCCCCTTGAAGCGGATATTCACCTTGACCCGATCGCCTTCGGCAATGAATCGCCGCAGGTTGCGAAGTTTGATCTCGTAGTCGCCATCATCGGTCGTAGGGCGGAACTTGAGTTCCTTGATCTCCACGATCTTCTGCTTTTTCTTGGCGGCGTTGGCCTTCTTCTGCTGTTCAAACTTGAACTTGCCGAAGTCCATGATGCGGCAGACGGGCGGATCGGAGTTGGGCACGATCTCAACCAGATCGAGGTCCAGATCCATTGCCATACGCAGCGCGTCGTCGCGCGTCAGCACACCGATCTGCTCCCCATCCACGCCAATGACACGTACCCGCGGAACCCGAATTTCCAGGTTCTTACGATTCATTTTATCCGTACTGATTAGCAAACCCTCCCAACAGTCCTATGCCCCAAAAAGCCCGGTCAAACCTGGCCTTTCACCGTTTCCGAATGCAGCTTCTGGACCAGCGCGTCGAGCGACATCGTGCCCAGATCTTCCCCAGAAAGCGAACGCACCGCGACCGTACCGTTTTCGCGTTCGCGATCTCCGATCACGACCTGATAGGGCACTTTCTGCAGCGTGTGTTCGCGAATCTTATAGCCGATCTTCTCATTGCGCAAATCGGCCTCTGCGCGGAAGCCTTGTTTTACAAGGGCTTGCACTACCGAATCGGTGTACTCAGCCTGGGCGTCGGTGATGTTCATGGCCACCAGCTGAACCGGTGCAAGCCACACTGGCAGCGCCCCGGCGTGGTTTTCGATGAGGATTCCGATAAAGCGCTCGAGCGAGCCCAAAATGGCCCGATGCAGCATTACCGGGGTCTTGCGGCTGGAATCCTCGGTCACATACTCGGCGCCAAGGCGCTCCGGCATGGAGAAATCAACCTGAATGGTGCCGCACTGCCAGACCCGTCCGATCGAGTCTTTCAGTGAAAATTCGATCTTGGGACCATAAAAAGCGCCCTCGCCCGGGTTCAGCTGGTAATCGATGCCCTGGGATTCGAGCGCAGTCGCCAGTGCTTTCTCGGCCTTGTCCCAGACTTCGTCGGCACCCACGCGCTTTTCCGGGCGCGTCGACAGCTTGTAGAGCACGTCGGTAAAGCCGAAATCGCCATAAACCTGAAGCAGACACTTGATGAAGTCCGCACACTCGGACTGGATCTGGTCCTCGGTGCAAAACACGTGGCCGTCGTCCTGGGTGAAACCGCGCACGCGCATGATGCCGTGCAGCGCACCGGATGCCTCATTGCGATGACAGGAACCGAACTCGCCAAAACGCAGCGGCAGCTCGCGATAACTATGCAGACCGTGGTTGTAGATCTGCACGTGGCCAGGGCAATTCATCGGCTTGATCGCGTAATCGCGGTTTTCCGATGACGTGGTGAACATGTTGTCCTTGAAATTGGACCAGTGACCGGACTTCTCCCACAGACTGCGATCGAGAATCTGTGGACCGCGCACTTCTTTGTAACCACTGGCGCGATACACCTTGCGCATGTACTGCTCAATCACCTGCCAGATCGCCCAGCCCTTGGGATGCCAGAACACAAGGCCTGGCGCCTCTTCCTGCATGTGGAAAAGATGCAGTGCCTTGCCGAGCTTGCGATGGTCACGCTTCTCGGCCTCTTCAAGCTGAGTGAGGTAGGCCTTCAGGTCCTTGTCATTGAGGAACGCGGTGCCGTAGACGCGCGTCAGCATCTCGTTCTTGCTGTCGCCACGCCAATAGGCGCCCGCCACCTTCATCAGTTTGTAGGCGCGCAGTTTGCCGGTGTTGGGCACATGCGGGCCACGGCAGAGATCGATGAAATCGCCCTGGGCGTAGAGTGAAAGGTCTTCGTTGGCAGGAATGCCCTCGATGATCTCGGCTTTGTAGTGTTCGTTTTTCGACTTGAAGAAGGCCACCGCCGCGTCACGACTCATCAGCGAACGGGTGACCGGTAGCGCCTCTTTTACGATGCGATCCATTTCCGCCTGGATCTTGTCCAGATCCTCCGGCGTGAACGGCGTCTTGCGCGCAAAGTCATAGAAAAAGCCATTCTCGATCACCGGGCCGATGGTGACCTGGGCATCCGGGAACAGTCTCTGTGTGGCCTGCGCAAGCAGATGCGCGGTCGAATGGCGCAGCACTTCAAGCGCGTCAACATGTTTCTCGGTGACGATCTCGAGCGCGACGTCCGACTCGATGCGATGACTGGTATCCACCAACTTGCCATCGACTTTGCCAGCAAGCGCGGCCTTGGCCAATCCGGCGCCAATGTTGGCGGCGACGTCCGCCACGGTTACGGCCGACTCGAATTCGCGCTTGGAACCATCAGGAAGGGTAACGACGATCATGGAATGCTCCATCAGGTAGGAGCGGCGTGAGCCGCGATAGCTGAAGCTAGTGTGGTGTTGCACCCTATGCGACACATAAAACCGCGTCCTCGACCCCGTGGCTTCGTTGCGAATCTTGCCAAGGCCACCAGCCTTGGCGGCAATTCGCGCCTCGCCACGGGGCCGAACCCATCCATTTTAT